>WBXK01000098.1 GCA_008933055.1 Verrucomicrobiota bacterium
AACAAGAAATATCCGATGCCCCTGTACACGTCTGAGAAATATAACTGCGAAGTCGGCCGCATCCGCCTGGACTGCGCGCTCGATAACGGGCTGTGTTTCTGGGTGAGCGGCGATCAGTTGCTCAAAGGGGCCGCTCTCAACGCCGTGCAAATCGCAGAAGAGTTAGTGAAGTGAGGTTGGCGTAGATAAACAAAAAGCCCCGGCGCAAGCCGGGGCTTTGAATTTTGCTTAGGAGAGCGCGACCGTTATTTCGGAATCAAGTCGCTCACGAGGGCTTTCTCTTCCTTCAATTCATTCTCAGTCACGGCGATTTTAGCACGGCTGAATTCATTCAGCGGCACGTCCTGTACGATGCTCCAGCCCTTGCCGGTGCTGCGGATTGGATAGCTGAACATCAACCCCTTCTCGATACCGTAGCTGCCGTCGCTATGAACCGCGACGCTCGTCCAATCGCCATTTGGCGTTGGATTCACAAGGGATCGGACGGTATCGATGGCGGCATTCGCGGCGCTCGCCGCGCTGGAGAGGCCGCGTGCCTTGATGATGGCGGCCCCGCGCTGTTGCACGGTGTTGATGAAATCTTTTTCCAACCATTCCTTGTGGCCGATCACGTCCGGAACTGGGCGCGTGCCAATGCGGGCGTTGAAGAAATCAGGATACATCGTGGCGCTGTGGTTGCCCCAGATGGCTAGGTTGCTCACGTTGGTGATGTCCACGCTAGCTTTCTGAGCGAGCTGAGCCTTCGCGCGGTTTTCATCGAGGCGCGTCATGGCGAAGAAGCGATCGCGCGGAATGTTCCGGGCGTTGTTCATGAGGATCAACGCATTCGTGTTGCAGGGATTGCCGACGACGAGCGCGCGGACGTCAGCAGCGGCGTTCTTCTCCAGAGCCTTGCCCTGACCGACGAAGATTTTGCCGTTCGCGCCGAGGAGGTCCTTGCGCTCCATCCCGGCCTTACGCGGCGCGGCCCCGACGAACAATGCCCAGTTCACGTCCTTGAAGCCGACGTCCATGTTGCCAGTGGCGACGATGCCTTTAAGTAAAGGGAAGGCACAATCTTCGATCTCCATGACCGTGCCCTTGAGTTTCTCGAGGATCTCAGGGATATCCACTTCGAGAAGATGAAGGATGACGGGTTGGTTGGGTCCGAACAGATCGCCGGAAGCGATGCGGAACAGGAGTGAGTAGGAGATTTGACCGGCAGCGCCGGTGACAGCTACGCGAATGGGTTGATTGCTCATATTGGTTTAAAAAGCGGTTAGCATTATAAACAGCGCACCAACTCGTGCAAGAACTCGTGCGAACCGAAAACGAACGATCACTTCACCACGCTGTAAAACGACCTGCCCGGCGGCGGTGAAACATCTTTCAACGTCACGACAGACCCGTTTGTAGTGGCCAACATGTTTAAGACCTGCGACCAAAACCCTGCAGTCACATCATTGCAACGCCAGAGCGCGTAGCCCTCTGATTGCGTGAGCGTGCAACTGAACTGGTTATTCGTCCACGTTGACGACGTGATGAATACGCCGGTGTTCGTGGAGTAACGGTTGAGTTGAAATTGCAGGCTGTCGTAATAAGCGCGCTGCTCGGTGGTCATCTTGGAGAATAGATTCGTCACCTCGTAGGGATCTGATTGCAGATCGTAAAACTCATCCACGCCGTTGTTGAATCGAATCAACTTGTAGCGGGAATCACGTAACGCGCGTCCGCCGACATCCGCCGCCACATTTGTGCCGAACACCTCTGAGTAAGCGCGACGCGTGATCGTGTTTGTGCTTTGCATCACGGGCACGAGGCTTTGCGAATCAATTTTTACGCTGCTCGGCACGGCGGCGGTCGCGGAAGTTCCCGCGAGTTCAAGAATCGTGGTGAACAAATCCACCGCGTTCACAGGCGTGTCGTTGGTGCGATTTGGATTGACGACATCGGGGCTGCTGATGATCAACGGCACATGGATGCCGCCCTCATAAAGCGTGTCCTTGCCCCGGCTAATGGTATACGGCGGCGCGATGATGTTGCCGGGCGTGCCATTGTCGCCGATGAAGATGATGTGAGTGTTCGCGCGATCCACCGAAGCAAGAAGGCGACCGATCTCTGTGTCCATCGCTTCCGTCATCGCCTCGAATTTACGCCGATTACTCGTGAGTGTGTTGACGGGATAGCTTGGGCAAAGTGCAGCGGGAGGATTGTGAAACGGTGAGTGCGGCGCGTTGAACGCCGCCCAGACAAACCACGAGTTCGTGCCGCGCGCGTTGATCCAACTCACGGCGTCGTTGACGAGGTCGGTGGTGGCGTAATTGGTGTTGCCGAGTGTGGTTGTGCCGTTCACGGTCTTACTCCAGTTGGTGTAATTGGCGATGGCGCCGACCAGATTGCCCGCAAAGTTCGTCCAACCACCGACGGTGCGGGGCGTGTTCGGCCCGCTGGCGAGATGCCATTTTCCAAATTGCGCCATCGCGTGACCCGTGGCGCCGTTGGTCATCGCCTTTGGTAAAGTGAACGCAGCGGTCGTGAGCGAAATACCGTTGTCTACGATGTCGCCGATGCCTGTGCGAAAACCATGTTGGCCCGTCAGGATGCACGAGCGTGTCGGTGAACAAACCGGATTTGCATAGGCATTTCGGAAAACGACGCCGTTGGTGACGAGCGATTGGATGTTCGGCGTTGGCGGTAGAGTCGCACCGTTGGCGGTGGAGTTGTAGAGCCCGCTGCTGTCCACGCCATAATCGTCTGCGATGATGAGCAGGATGTTTTTCGCAGCGGCGTGAGAAGCGAAATCAAAGTTCCAAATTCCAAGCCCCAACATCCAGAGAAATCCCAAGCTCCAAACGTGAGCCGCGCGATGCGACAACCTCATTGGACAATGGCGTCTGGAGCTTTTCTGGAGCTTGGTCCTTGGATGTTGGTGTTTCATTCGGAAAATTTCTCGTCGGTCAAGATCATCAGGAAGGCGACCAATGCAGCCTTGTCCTCCTTGTTAAGACGGATGCCGCCGTCGGGATGTTTCGCGAGATTTGGATCCAACGTCGTGCTGCGTATCACGCCAGTGCTGTAATGCTCTACGACTTCTTCGAGCGTAGCAAAGCGTCCGTCGTGCATGTACGGCGCGGTGAGCCCGATGTTGCGGAGCGACGGCGTGGAAAATTTCCCGCTGTCGGAATCCTTGCCGGTGATTTTCGCGCGACCACGGTCTTTGAATTCCGGATCAAGGCCGTTATTGGCGAAGGTCTGGCTTTGGAAGAGAGCGCCGCCATGGCAATGAAAACAGTCCGCTCCGTATTGTTCACGGCGGGGATCGTATTCGGTCATGAACAGCTCAAAGCCACGCTTCTCGGCGGCGGTCATTTCAGCCTCGCCTCGGAGAGCGCGATCAAACTTGGAATCAAAACTCGTCAGAGTCAGCAGGAATGATTCAAGCGCGAGGCCGATCTTTTCCGGCGTGATGTCTGGTGAACCAAAGGCGGCAGCAAAGAGTGCGGAATAATTTGTCCTGGTCGACAGCTTCGCCACCACGTTCGTCAGCGATTCATCCATCTCGGTGTGATCTTGAATCGGCATTAACGCCTGTGCCCGCAGCGAGGGCGCGCGCCCATCCCAAAAGAACGAACTCTTCCACGCGAGATTGAACAGAGGCATCGCGTTGCGGGTTCCTGCTTGGTTGCGCACACCGATGCTGTATTTCCGCGGATCGGTGAAAGCGTGTTTGGAGTCGTGGCACGAGGCGCAGGAGAGCGTGTTGTTTTTGGAAAGCCCTGTTTCGCGAAACAGCCGTTCGCCGAGCGTCACCCGCTCCTCGGTGAGGGGATTGTCGTGCGGCAAATCGGGGATTGGAAATGTGGCGCTCATCTGAAAGCGGTAGGGAGTGAACTTTTCCGGGAAGTGGAGCGGTTTTAATTTGGTTGTCGCGGTTGCTTCCGAACTCAACGTGCTGACGCGTTGAACCTGAAATGCGCCCTGCAGATTGGCGGCAAGCGCGGCGGCGATGAAATCGCCCTCGCGTGAATGAGTGGATGAACCGTCCTTGGTGAACGAGAGCGGGCGCGGTGCGTTGAGCAGTTTTGCGAAGTCGAAATCAAGGTCGAGCCGGCTCTCATTGGCTACGTGCAGCGGCGCGGCCAGCGTGATGAGTGTGCGGTTCGTGTCGCGGGCCAAGTGGAACGACCAACCATCTTGCGCGCCTGCGGAATTGCGCCAGTTTCCTTCCATTGCGAGGAAGATGTAGCCCCCTTGCCAGTTCCAGTGGAGGCCATTGAGGTTTGGGTTCAGCGGATGCTCCGCGCTGTATTGCGCGGGGTCGGAGTGGTTTTGATTTTCACCAAGCCCCACAGCAAAGCGCACGCTGCGATATTCGCCTGATGAGACGGATGCGATGCGATGGGACGACCGGCTCTGTTCCAAATCAAACCAAGCGACTTCGTTCGTGAGTTCGAGCCATGAGCCATCGGTGCGTTGCAGAGCGAAGCCGCTGACCAGATAGCTGATGCGTGTGATGGAAAAAGTTTCTCCGGCGGAAGTTTTGTAGCGGAGTGAGCTGGGTTGGATGAGTTCGCCGGAGAATTTCGGGGTGATAGCGATTTCCATTGAAGCACCAAGCACCAAGCGCCAAGCGCCAGAGAATATCCAAATACCAATTACCAAGGCGAGCGTTCGCAGTGTGGCGGTGTGTTTGAAATTTTGAGATGGGTGCTTCACTGGATGTTGATGACTAGTTGTTGGAGCTTATAATAATTCAACAGCGGGTCGGGCAACACACGATTTTGCCGCAACCCGCTGTTTGTCTCTCCGAGACAAAATCCTCGTCACGGATTGATCGTGAATCCACCCGTGAACGTGTAAGGCGGCGGTCCGTTCTGAAATGTCACCACTACGGTTTGCGCGCCGAGCGTGGCGTTGGCGGGGATCGTGAAATTCGCCAGCACCGTGCCTTGCACTGCGTAAGAAGTGCTCGAGGCGGTGAGTGAACCCATCGTGACACTAGTGATGGGCGCGTTGGCGGGAGGCGAAGGCGGACCGGACAGCGTGACGCTCAAGATAATGTTCGTGCCGCTGCCGCGACTCACACTGCCGCCGGGCACGGCGAAAGTGGCTCCACCACTGCCGGGCGCGCCGTCGTAATTCGCGATGGTGGTGCGATTGATGCGGAAAAACTTCCCGCTCTCGGTGCTCGTGTTTGTATTGCTGCCAGTGTTCAACACGGCGGCAATCCCAGTTGCGTTGGTCGTCCAAAGAGTCAGGTTCGTCAAAGACTCGACGCGATATGTTCCGCCTTCCACAGCGCTCCAGGTCAAAACAACCGTGCTGCCGGACTTCGATGGCGCGTTCAGCACTTCGCGCAGATTCGCCCCGCCGAGGAAGTTGGTGGCCACGGTTTCCGTGATGGTGGTCGTCGAGCCGGTGGGATTGCCATAGAAGGCACGGCCGATGTTGTTTGGGAACACCGGCGTGCCGTTGCTGCTCATGCTGACGAAATAGGCATAAGTGCCGCCGGGAAATTCCGGCGTCACACACCAGCGACCATTGTATTCATCGAGGTCAAAGTGCGTACCTAACTGATAATTTGTCCCGGTTGCAGAATTAGTTAGGTCGCCGAGGTAGGCGTAGTCCTCCATGTAGCGGCTCACGGGATATGTGGTGAGCGGCGTCGCACCCGATTGGTCAGTGTTGTAAAGGCGCTTGGCCCATGCGGGCAACGTCGCGCGCAAAGTGTTCGTCAAATTGTCCGTGCCGTTCTGCCCGTTGCGCAGCACGAAACCGGAGATCATCCGGCGCAACCCGCTCGACGAGTTCGATGCGCTGGAATAACCGTATGGCCCGTAAAGCGGATAACCATCGCGCACCCAGCCAAGGATGGGCGAGTGCTTTGTCACAGCGTTGGTGCTCTCGCTGTAGATTTTTGTCGTCGTATTGAAGTCCACATGATCGCCAAGCAGATAGCGCAGCGCGATGGGGTTCGCATGATAATGGTGCGTGCCGGTCTGTTCTTGATGCGCGTAGCCGGGATCGAACGTCGCGCCCTCGTTCACATAGGCTTCGCGATTCCAATACCCCGTGCCGTTGCCGCTCTCGGCTGAACCAGTCCACACAAAGCCATCGCGCGAATCAAACATCGCCACGCCGTCCACGAAATAGCCGATTGCGCCAAGCCCGGTAAGATTCGTTGTCGTGTGAATGGTCGGATTGCGTGGAATGCGATAGAGCACATTCTGATTTTTCGGCAAATTGGGAAAAGTGCCGTTCTGCCACGGGCCCATCGTGTGCTGGCCGAGTCCGGATGTTTTCAGGTAGAGCCAGCTTGCCGACGAATAAATCCCCTGGACGCCGGCGTAGGCTGGCGAGCTTTGTTTTTGCGAGCCATTGTTCCAGGTGGTGAGCGCCGTTCCGCTCGCCTTCATGGCGTCGTTCGTGTAGATGCGCGCGTATTTGCTCGAGTAGGTGGTGAGCCAAGAATCCACGTAGGGATCGGCGGCGAGGGCCGTGTTCAAGAAAACAGCGGCGATGAGGGCAAGGGCGAGTTGGGCTGAGTTCGTTTTCATGGCGCAACTCTACGCGAGTGAACCTTAAGCCAAGGTGAAGGCAGAAAAATCTTCCAACTGCGCCTCAATGCCGGAACAATTCCCACGTGACTCTCGACGCCGCACAGAAAAAACACGCCACGCTCGCCGCTGAAATCCGCCAGCATGACCAAGCTTATTACGTCGTAGGCAAGGCTGACATCACGGACTACGAATACGACACACTGTTCAAGCAGTTGCAGGATTTGGAGAGGGAGTTTCCGCAGCTCATCACGCCGGAATCCCCCAGCCAACGTGTTGGTGGCGCCCCGGCGGAAGGTTTTGCCCGCGTCAGACATCTCCAGCCAATGTTGTCGCTGGAGAAAGTCGAAGGGGCGGAGCAGCCGACCAAGGACGAAGAACCCGACCGCGACAAACGAAATCGCCTTCAAGACGAGAACACGCTCGCCGCGCTCGAATCTTTCAACACGACAATCTGCAAGCAGCTTGGTCGTCCTCATGTGGATTACATGATGGAGCCGAAGGTGGATGGCGTGTCCATCAGCGTGCATTACCGCCACGGCAAGCTCGCGCTCGGTGTCACTCGAGGCGATGGCGCGGTCGGCGACGACATCACGGCGAACCTACGCACTGTGCGAGGGATCCCGCTGGAGTTGAATCTCAAGAACCCGCCCGAGCTGCTCGAAGTGCGCGGCGAAGCCTACATGGCGAACAAGGATTTCGACGCACTCAACGCCAAGCTCGCCGCTGCTGGTGAAAAAACCTTGCCCAACGCGCGCAACGCCACCGCTGGCACGCTCAAGCAGCTTGATCCGAAAACTGTCGCGCAACGCCCCGTCAGCGCGGTGTTCTACGCTGTCGGCGCGTGCGAGGGGATTGAGTTTGGATCACACGCCGAGATGTTGAAGGCACTCGCGGAGTACGGCCTGCCGACGCAGAAGAAATGGTGGCTTTGCAAGGACATCGCCGAAGTGCTGCGCGTGTATCGCAAGGAAATCGTCGCGGACTACGATGAAGAACGGGACTTGCGGAAACAGTTGCCCTATGAAATCGACGGCCTCGTGTTGAAAGTGAATGGCTTCGATGACTGCGCGAAGATTCCGAGCAAGACCCGCGCGCCCGGCTACGCCATCGTTCACAAACCCATCCCGTGGATTACGCCTGCCGAAACCATTCTGCGCGACATCACGATTCAGGTAGGTCGTACCGGCGTGCTCACACCCGTGGCGGAGCTTGAACCCGTGTTCGTGCAAGGCTCGACGATCTCTCGTGCCACGTTGCACAACGAGGACGAAATTCGTCGCAAAGACATCCGCATCGGCGACACGGTGGTCATCCGCAAAGCGGGCATGGTGATCCCAGAAGTCTTGGAGGTTTTGAAATCCAAGCGCCCGGCGAACGCGAAGGGGTTTGATCTGTTCCAGTTTGTCGGCGGCAAATGCCCCGCGTGCGGCGGGTCGATTGCGAAGGAGAAAGTTTCTGCCGGCGAATCAGAAGCTGTCGCCTGGCAATGTCAGAACGTCGCGGGCTGCCCGGCCCAGCTCATGCGGCGTGTGGAATACTTCGCGCAGCGCAAAGCTTTGGACATCGAATCGCTCGGCGGCATTGTGGCCGAGAAACTCGTCGAGCGCGGCTTGGTGAAGGATCCGCTCGACTTATTCGGCCTGAAACTCGAACCACTCGGCAAGTTGAACCTCGGCACGGAAGAAGAACCCCGCACGTTCGGTGAGAAGAATGCGACGAAGATTATCGAAGCTCTCCAACGCGCTAAGACTGCGCCGCTACATCGCTGGATTCACGCGTTGGCGATTGCGGACATCGGCGAAACGACCGCCAAACAACTCGCCGCCACACACGAGACACTGGAAGTCTTGGCCGAGTCCACCGTGCTCCGAGATGTGCTCGACTTGGGAACGAAGGAAGCCGAACGCACGGATATCAGTCCGCGTTCGCGCAAGAACCCTCCCAAGGATGACGCTGAGAAAACCGCCCGCGAAAAGCGAGATGCTGAACTCAAGGCCGAGATCGCGGAGATCGAAGCGCGATTGGACGCAGGCGGATTGAAAGCAAAGTTGCCTGAGGTCGGTCCTGTGGCAGCGGCAAGCGTATTGAACTACTTCGCTTCCGAGGCGGGAAAGAAAGTTCTAGCCCGGGTGCGCGAGTTGGGCATCAAGCCCGAGAACAATCTACCCGCCACCACCGCGACTGCGGCTGCCGGTCCGTTCGATGGCAAAACCGTGGTGTTGACCGGCACGTTACCGACTTTGTCCCGCGAGCAGGCGACCGCCATGATCGAAGCCGCTGGCGGCAAAACAAGCAGCAGCGTGAGCAAAAAGACCCACTTTGTTCTCGCTGGCGCGGATGCGGGATCAAAGCTCGCTAAGGCACAGGAGCTAGGAGTTGTAGTGCTTGATGAAGCTGCTTTCACTTTGATGTTGGCTGGCAAACCACTGCAGCCTACCAAGCCAAATTCTATCAGTGCTACCAATCGTCAGCGAAAGCTACTCCGCTTTTTCGGCCATGAAATTGGAAGTAATACGTCTGCAGGACTAGCAGGCCGAAGGATTGATGAATTAATGGCCGACACACAAAATGTTCTTCTATGGGAGAAATATATTTACCTGACTGGAGATTTCGACTCTGACACGGATCAGGTAAAACCGTTCTCGAAGGCGGACCTCGACAAGGTTGTTCTACCCCAGGACTGGAATCGCAAGAATGCTATTACAAATTTTAAACAGGAGATTGTGGCAAATGCTCTTGCTGCTGATTCCCCTTTCGACAAGCCAGCTCCTGATGTGACGTTCAAAGGAAGGCGATTCTTGTTTACGGGGGAGTTTGACTTCGGTTCGCGAAGCCAATGCAGCAAAGCGGTTATTTCACTCGGGGGATCTGT
Organism: Verrucomicrobiota bacterium; assembly: GCA_008933055.1. Taxonomy (GTDB): domain Bacteria; phylum Verrucomicrobiota; class Verrucomicrobiia; order Limisphaerales; family JADLHS01; genus JADLHS01. The sequence continues at coordinate 9,412 of WBXK01000098.1, forward strand.
TGCCAATCAAAAGCTAGCAAGCCGCTCAATTGATTATTTAGTTGTGGGAAATACGGGGAACGAGTCGTGGAGCAGTAAGACTTACGGCAATAAAATCGAATCTGCGGTGCTTTGCAGAAAAGAGCATGGGAAACCTGCGATTGTCTCAGAAGACCATTGGTTAAAGGCCTTGAAGCTAGCAAGTCCTCAGTTATCACTGTTGAATGAGGGAGAAGCTGGCGGTCGCTAGCGTGAATATTGTCTCTTACCCAGATGTTTAAAACACTCGGCAAAGTTTTCGCTAAGTTAGCTGTATCCCCCGTGGAGCTCCATGCGTTGGAGACTTGCACGGAGTGTGGCTCACAACTCGCGAAGGATGCTGGCAGCAACAAGTCGAACACCAGCTGGCGTTGTCCGAATCCAGATTGCCCGCCGCAGGTGTTGAAGCGCGTCGCGCTGTGGGCTTCACCGGAGGCGATGGACATCCAAGGCTGCGATGCGGCGTTGGCGGCGGAACTGGTGCAGCGCGGTCTGGTGCATGACGCGGCGGAGTTTTATCGATTGAAGTATTCGGAAATCGTGTTGCTGGAGGGAGTCGACGAAACCAAGTCGCGAACGTTGTTGGATGCGATTGAAGCGAGCAAGCAGCGCGAGGCGTGGCGGGTGTTGTTCGG
>WBXK01000099.1 GCA_008933055.1 Verrucomicrobiota bacterium
CGAATATTTTGAGTGGAATTCATGATCCTGTCGGGGGAAAATACCAACCGCTCCCCGGAAACTACGAGTTCCAGTATTCGTTGTTCAATCAAACCATTAACCGCCCCCGCTGAATCATAAAACCCTTGCCTGATTACTCTGGGAAAAAACCAAGGTAACTTCGTTGATTCGCCATATCCGTATTGGTAAATAAGCGGACGCTCTATGCCTTCAAGTTCAAACTTTAGGCCTGAAATCATTCCTGCCAGCGTCACTGTAAATTCACCCTTCAAAGTGATGCGAGATCGGTCATTGGGAGATTTGCCTCGGAATAGACTATTGTCACCTTCAGCATCGAATTTGTTTCCAGTCCAAGTTAGTGTCCGGTTATCCAACATCCGGATGCCGATATTCAATGCAGTCCATAGTTCCAATTCGACACCCCCGACAGTTGTCTCAACAACGTTACGACTATCGCTGGAATTTTTTTCCCATTTCAAAAGTTCTCCATTTTGTAAAACCCAGTGTAAATTGTTTTCGCGCCCTGAAATTCTACGAGGCGGTGTAATCGGCGCGGCTGACGAGAACTCTTCGACAAAAAACGACCTCCCGTCGCATCCACCACGGAATAGAGTGTAATTTGTCTGCCATGGTTGCTGTCTTTCAGCTACGTAAGAAACCACTTCCTTTTCGAAAACAATTCGTTCTATGGCGGGCGGATGACTGAGGAAGGTTTTGAGGGCTTCTAGTTGATTCGTAGTCCCGTTTGTTTGCGTTGCACTAGCCGCGCCCGGATCTCCAAAAACTATGAATGAAGAGCAACAGATGAAGAATCCAATCTGCAAAAAGGAACGGCTAATAACATCATAAATTCGGTGGCCATGCATGGTGTTTTCGATGGCATTACACGCCTGTAACGCAAGCGGAATGATGTACTTAAATTCGTCACGTTCTAGTTCCCAGAATGAGGCCGGAAAGTTGGCTGGTTTTACCGGAACAGATTCTTTGCCTTCTCGAAGAAGCTTTTGCTGATGGGATTCACGTTCTCGTCGCACGATTCAGCGAACTCTTGCAGCTTGGCCTGTTGCGCTTGCGTCAAATGTGCGGGCACTTCCACGTTGATGCGGACGTGCAGATCGCCGTGGCCGTAGCCTTGAAGGTTTTTCACGCCCTTGCCGCGCAAGCGGAACATCGTATTGGGTTGTGTGCCAGCCGGGATTTTGATCGTGGCCTTGTCGGTGAGAGTGGGCACTTGCACTTCTGCACCGAGCGCAGCTTGGATGAAACTCACTGGCACTTCGCAGAGCAAGTCATCTCCATCGCGCTGGAAAATTTCGTGCGCTTTGAGATGGAGCACTACGTAAAGATCGCCCGATGGTCCGCCGCGCAATCCGCTCTCGCCGTTGCCGGAAGATCTCAATCGCGAGCCTGAATCCACACCTGCCGGGATGCGGAGAGTGATCTTTTTGGTCTTGTCTTTGCGGCCTGAACCCTGACAACTGCGGCAAGGTTTCTCGATGACTTTTCCCGCGCCCTGACAGTGCGGGCACGTTTGCGCGATGCTGAAGATACCACGTGACGTGATGACTTGTCCGCGTCCGTTGCATGTGCCGCAAGCGCGCGTCTTTGAACCGGGTTCGCTGCCGTTACCAGAGCAAGCGTCACAGCGGTCGGGTTTGGTGACGGAGATTTCTTTCTCGCAACCGAGCGCTGCTTCCTCGAACGAGATCTCTAGATCGAATCGCAGGTCGTTGCCACGTTGCGCTTGCGTGGGGTCGTTGCGCTGTCCGCCACCGCCGAAGAACTCGTCAAAGATGTTGCCGCCGCCACCGAACACATCTCGGAAGATGTCGAACGGATCATGGAATCCGCCACCGCTACCGCCCCCGCGTCCAGCGCGGGCGCGAGGGTCGAAAGCGTTGTGACCGTATTGATCGTAGGCGGCGCGCTTCTGCGGATCGCTGACGGCTTCGTAAGCTTCGCCAAGTTCCTTGAACTTCTCTTCGGCGGACTTATCGCCCGGATTTTTGTCCGGATGATATTTCACGGCGAGTTTGCGGTAGGCTTTCTTGATCTCGTCCTGATCCGCCTCCCTGCTCACGCCGAGGACTTCGTAGTAATCGCGTTTGGCCATCTGAGAGATTTAGGCTGTTTGATTTACGATTTGAGATGGGTTTGCGAATGCGCTTCTGAGGTTCACGCTTTCGGCTCAACTTTCTTTGCGACTACAACAGTGGCAGGGCGCAGGAGTCGTTCGCGGATTTTGTAGCCTTTGCGGAGCTGCTGCATGACGTGACCTTCGGGCACGTCGTCGGATTCTTGTTGAGAGACAGCTTCGTGGATGTTCGGATCAAATGGCTTGCCGGTGGCATCCACTTCTTCAAGGCCGGAATCACTCAATGCGCTCTTGAGCTGCGACTGGATCATAGTCACGCCGTCTTGGAGCGACTTGAGACCCTCGGTGGAACTATTCTGCGCGGCAGTGAGAGCCATCTCGAAGTTGTCGAGCACAGGGATGATCTTGGAGATCAAGCTTTCGGTGGCATATCGGAGAGCGTCTTGTTTCTCGCGGGCGGCGCGTTTCTTGAAATTGTCAAAGTCCGCGGTGGTGCGGAGGAGTCGTTCCCAATGCTCGTCGGCCTTGGCAGCCCGGGTTTTGAGTTCCTCGATGGCTTCAGCGGAAAGCGTTTCGGATGGGGCCAGAGCGGGTGTTTCCTCGGCGATAGCCGGAGACTCGGTTGTGGTTTCAGTAGCGGTCGGGATATTTTCGGCGGACTTTTTCATTCGGGACAAACTGCGTTTTACGTAATCGATCAAGGGCGGCAGGTTAAATCATCCGGGGCGAGCCACGCAATACGGATTGTCAGGGGTATGAGTGCGGCTGACTTTACCCAGTCGGTTAGGATAAGTGTTATGAACGGCTATGTTGCAACCGCGAGCTTCTCGAAACCTTCCTCGATAGTCGAGGTGTTCTGGATATGTGCGAGTTTGGCGTAAAGTTCACCGCGCTGTATGAGTTCCTCGTGCGTGCCTCGTTCCACGATTTCGCCTCGGCGCAGCACCAGAATTTGATCCGCTTTGCGAATCGTGCTCAACCGATGCGCGATGACGAAGCTCGTTCGCCCGCTCATCAGGTGTTCGAACGCTTCTTGGATCAACCGTTCGGTCGCCGTATCTACGCTGGCGGTAGCTTCGTCGAGGATGAGTATTCGGGAATTTTTCAGCAATGCCCGCGCGATGCTGACTCGTTGTTTCTCACCAACGCTTAATTTTACGCCGCGTTCGCCAACTGAGGTGTCGAATCCATCCGGCAGGCACGAAATAAATTCGTAGCAGTTTGCAGCCTTGGCCGCAGAGACGAGTTCTTCATTCGTGGCGTCGAGTTTGCCGTAAAGAATGTTTTCGCGGATCGTGCCGTTGAAGAGAAACGGTTCTTGACTCACGACCGCAATGTGGCGGCGTAAAGAATCCAACGATAGATCACGGATATCCTGACCGTCAATCGCGATGAGCCCAGAGGTGGCTTCATAAAACGAAGGTAGCAGATTGACGACAGTGGATTTGCCAGCGCCCGTTGGACCGACGAGTGCGATCATCGCGCCGGGTTTGGCGTGAAGGTTGATGTTGTGCAAGGCCGTTTTGCCTTCGCTGTAAGCGAAATTGACGTTTGTGAATTCGACTTCGCCCCGCACAGGCTCGCATAGAGCAGCCCCACCATCGCGGACCGTCCGTTCCTCGACCGTATCCAGAATGTCGAACACGCGTTCACCCGCAGCCCGCGCGCTTTGCATCATTTGATTCAACCCGTGAAGTTGCCCCATGGGGGCGTAGAACAAGTGTAGGAACAAAAGGAAACCTACCAGTTCGCCGGAAGTCATTTTGCCTGCGATGGCGAGACTTCCACCAGCCCACAGCACTAGCGCAAAACCGGCCGCGCCCGCGAAACTCATCGTCGGTCCGTATATCGCCCACACTCGCATGATGCCGAGTTGCGCGGTCTTCATGTCGCCTGCGCGTTTCGAAAAACGTCCATCTTCGTGCACTTGCCGGCTGAACGCTTTGATCTGGCGCACGCCTTGAAGATTGTCCATGAGCAAAGCATTCATCGCGCTGGACGACTCGCGTTGTTTGCGGTACCGCCGATGCGCCGTGAGCGTGTACCACAGTGCGCCACCCGCCAGCACGGGGATTGGTGAAATCGCCACGAATGCGAGTGTCGCATTCATGTTAAACAAAAATGCGGCTACGCCAATCACGCTGAGAATGGCGACCACTCCTTGTTCTAATCCATCAATCAACACGCGCTCGACGGCGTTCACGTCTTCGATGACACGCGTTAATAAATCGCCCGAAGCGCGCTGGTCAAAGTAACCGACGGGCAATCGTTGCAGCCGTGCATAGACAGCGCAGCGCATGTCATAGATCACGCTTTGCTCAAGCTGATTATTGACCAGCACTCGCAAGGCGCTAAACGCGTCGCGCAGAAAAAACGCGGCAAGCAAGCCGATCATCGCCGGAGCGAGCAAATCACCGCGTGATTTAGCTATGACTTCATCAATCGCGTATTGCGTCAGCTTGGGAAATGCGAAGGACGCTAGCAGCGAGAGTACTGCCGCCGCTACCGTGCAAAAAGCCAACCACGGGTAGGGGCTTAGAAAAATCGCGACGCGGCGGAGAATCTCTGAAGTAGAGCGTTTGCGCGCGGAGAAGGTGGATTCTGTCGAGCGAGCGTGTTGTGACATGTCAGCGGACGTTGTGGTCGAGGAAGTCCACCATCGCCTTGCCGAACGGCGCGAGGTCAAGCGGTGTGCGGCTGGAAATTAGATTGCCGTCCACAACAACGGGTTCGTTCACCCAGATGCCGCCCGCGTTTTCCAGATCGTCCTTGATGCCGAGAGAACCGGTAACCCGTTTACCTTTGAGAATCCTTGCTGAGATGGGAATCCAACCGCCGTGACAGATGAATGCGACGAGTTTGCCCTGATCAAAGAATTCGCGCGTGAGCGACAGCACTTTCGGATCCCGCCGCAACTTGTCCGGCATGAACCCGCCGGGCACTAGCAGGCCGCAGAAATCTTTACTGTTCGCGTCCTTGAGAAGTAGATCGGAGTTGGCGGGGTAGCCATGTTTGCCTTTGTAGCTCTTGATCTCGGGCGCCGCGACGCGCATCGCGTAGCCGGCTTCTTCGCAACGAAATTTCGGATACCACAGTTCTAAGTCTTCGTAGATGTCGTCCACGAACGTCAGCAATGTCTTTTGCATGACATAGAGTTAATCGGATTTTTGGATGGCTGAAAGATTATTTCCTAACGCAATTTTTTCGTGCAAAAAATTTGTTGAGCGTTATTGTCAGGATGATGTTTCCACAGGTCGTCACGAAAGATCCGACTGCTGTGAAAGCCGACGTTGAAGCGGCTTATCTCAAAATGTTTCCGCAAGGTGATCGCGATTTCGTCGCGCTAATCTTCGGTTGGGCAGAAGAATGTTTTGCCGGCCGCCATGCAGACTATCAACCCATTGATGCGCGGTATCACGATTTTGAGCACACGCTCCAAGGAACACTTTGCATGGCGCGATTACTTTCCTGTAGGCACGCCACCCATGCCCAACCGCAAATTCCTCAGCATCTCTTTGAGCTCGGGCTCATAGCGATCCTTCTACACGACACCGGATATCTCAAGCGCCGCGATGACGCCTCGGCCGGCACTGGCGCGAAATATACTGCCACGCATGTGTTGCGCAGCTTGGAGTTCGCACATCAACTTCTCACCGAAAAATCTTTTTCTGACGCTGACATCTGCTCCGTTCAAAACATGATCCGTTGCACAGGCATTGATGCCTTTCTCGGAAGCATAGCATTCGGTAATGCCGCCGAACGGGTGCTTGGTTATGCGCTTGGAACAGCGGATCTCCTCGGGCAGATGGCGGCTGAAGATTATATAGAAAAACTTCCCGTGCTCTACGAAGAATTTACCGAAGCGGCGCGATACGACCGCGGTCACACTGGTTTCATTTCCAAGTTTGGCGGCGCGCGCGATCTGATGCAACGCACGCCCACCTTCTGGCGCGATTATGTACTGCCCAAACTCGACAAAGACTTTGCGGGGTTGCATCGATTCCTCAGTGATCCCTATCCGAACGGCAGGAATTATTACCTGGAGCGCATCGAGGCGAATATGAAACGAATCAAAGATCAACTGATTCTCGAGCCCTAAAATAAAACGCCGATTGTCCGTTGTCACAAATCAATTTTCGGTAGTTCTTTTCTTAATTTTTATTCTTCTACTGTCCTCTGTGCAGATAGAAAAAGCGCGGTGAAGCATCTTTAAGCGCTCGCTTGGCCTAAATCCATCGAGATTCATCGGAGTTGGTTTTTTAGTTTGTGGGGTTTACCCTCCACCTCCATGTCGCGCGATTATGTCCTGCAACCCTTCCAACCCGATGTCAACCTCTCGATTGACTACGCACGCGAACTGAATCTGCAACAATGCTCCGCCGTCACCGCGCCGCCAGGTCCCGCGCTCGTCATCGCGGGTGCCGGTTCGGGAAAGACTCGCACGCTCACGTATCGCGTCGCCTATCTGCTCGAACAAGGCATTCCCGCTGAGCGCATCCTGCTGCTGACGTTCACCAACAAGGCCGCCGCCGAGATGATGCGGCGCGTCAACGATTTGCTCGGTCAGGAATTGAACACCCTTTGGGGCGGCACGTTTCACTCCATTGGCAATCGTGTTCTTCGTCAGCACGCAAAGATGCTCGGGTATGAGCGTGATTTCACAATCATGGATCGAGAGGACGCCAAGCATCTCATTAGCACCTGCATTTCCGAGGCGGACATAGAAATTAAGGCTACCCGATTTCCCAAGGCGGAAGTGTGTGGTGATATTTTTTCGCTCGCCGTCAACAAGCAGAAGTCCATCGCGGAGATTCTTGGCACGGAATACGGTTACTTCGACACGCTCGCACCGCAGATCGAGGATGTGTGGAAGCGTTACGTCGCTCGCAAACTCGCCACCAACGCTATGGATTTCGACGACCTTCTAGTGCTCTGGCTCAAGCTGCTGCAAGAAAACGCCGACGTGCGCGAACTTTATCAACGGCGCTTCCAGTTCATCCTCGTCGATGAGTATCAGGACACAAACAAACTTCAGAGCGATCTGATTGATCTTCTGGCCGAACGCACCAAGAACGTGATGGTCGTCGGCGATGACGCCCAAAGCATCTATGCGTGGCGTGGCGCAAATTTTCAGAACATTCTTCGCTTTCCCGAGCGTTATCCCGGATCGAAGACCTACAAGATCGAGACCAACTATCGCAGCACGCCAGAAATCCTGACTGTGGCTAATGCTGCTATCGCCGCGAACGTGGCGCAGTTCGCCAAGGAACTCGCCCCCGCGCGTAAGTCCGGCATGAAGCCCGTGCTCGTCGCCTGTCAGGATGCCGCGCAGCAAGCTGCGTTTGTTGCCCAGCGCGCGTTGCAACTCCGTGAGGAAGGTATCGCGCTAAATAACATGGTGGTGCTTTATCGCTCCCACTTCCACGCGTTGGAATTGCAACTGGAGCTCACGCGTCGCAACATCCCGTTCAGTATCACCAGCGGCATGAGGTTTTTCGAGCAGGCGCATATCAAGGATGTCACCGCGTATCTCAAGCTGATTACGAATCCGCGAGATGAACTTGCGTTCAAGCGGCTCGTAATGTTGATGCCGGGCGTCGGAGGCAAGGGAGCGGAAAAACTTTTCCAAAGTTTTTCCAGGCAGATTATAGATGGCAGATTGGAGATGGCTAAGGCTTCCGCTGCCACCCCCCCCCGACTCCCCTCTCCCGACTTCCAACTGCTGGCGAAAGCCCTTCAAGGCTGCGCGAATGCTGTTCCAAAAAAAGCCATACTCGCTTGGGCGCAATTCGCCACGACCGTTTCACAATTGGAATCTCCAGACAACCGCAAGAGCGCAGCAAAGGTTATTCCGCTCGTCATCGAAGCCGGCTACGACGATTACCTTAAGACGAACTTTGCCAACTACCGATCGCGCCTCGACGACTTGAAACAACTCGCCATCTTCGCGCAACAATTCGAAAGCGTGGATGAATTTCTCACGCAGATGGCGTTGCTCACAAACGTCGAAGCCGAGGACGAGCAACAAACCAAGAATCGCGACGACGAGAAGATCAAGCTCTCCACGATTCATCAAGCGAAAGGTTTGGAGTTCGACGTAGTGTTCTCGATCATGCTGTGCGACGGTTTGTTTCCCTCTGCGCGTTCTGTGGAATCAGAGGAAGGCCTAGAAGAGGAACGGCGGCTGTTTTACGTCACAATCACGCGCGCGAAGAACGAGCTGTATCTGTGCCATCCGCTCATGCGCGCGGGTTATGGCAACACCGGAATCACGATGCAACAACCCTCGCGCTTTCTGGAGGAAATTCCCAAGGAATACTTGGATGAGTGGAATCTGCAAACGCACGGCTAAACGGATCATCACTCTGTCGCTTTCAAGGTTGTATTCCTGCGGCTTTTTGGTTGCCTGTGTGCATGAATCAATCCATTCGAACCAATTCGCATAAATTGTTGCTCGCGATCGCTGTTTTGATCGGCTGCGCACTTTTTTTTATGGGATGCAGCACTGTTCCGGTCACGGGGCGGTCGCAGTTGAATCTGATGTCGCCGGGGCAAGAAATGCAACTGGGTTTGACGAGTTTTGAGGAGACAAAGAAGCAAGTGCCCATCAGCAAGAACGCGGCGATCAACGCAATGGTGCAGCGGGTCGGTCAACGCATCGCTGCGGTAGCGACCAAGGATATGCTGGATGCGAAATGGGAGTTTGTTGTATTCAATAGCAAGGAAGCGAATGCATTCTGTCTGCCCGGCGGCAAGGTAGGTGTTTATACCGGCATCCTTCCGATCACCAAAGACGATGCGGGTCTCGCAACGGTTCTCGGTCACGAGATCGCTCATGCCGTGGCGCGGCATGGTGGCGAGCGGATGAGTCAATCGATGGTTATCCAAACGGGCGGCAGCTTGCTGGGGATGGGCTTGCAGAATACAGATCCGCGCTGGCAGGCGGTGGCGCAACTTGCCTACGGTGTCGGAATAAAAGTTGGCGCGGAGCTTCCGCACAGTCGGGCGCAGGAATCCGAGGCTGATCACATCGGCTTGATCTACATGACACGCGCGGGTTATCCGCCGGAGGCAGCGGTGGATTTCTGGAAACGTTTTGGCGAATTCAACAAGCAACATGGCAGCGATACACCTGGGTTTCTCCGCACTCATCCGCTGGATGACGTGCGCGTGAAACAGTTGCAGGGATGGATTCCAGAAGCCAAGGCGAAAGCCAATGGAGCGAACTGATCGGTTTAGTGTTTACTTGCAGCTATGTCCGCCTTGGTGAGATTCAATCCGCGTTGTGCGGCGAAAGCCTGCTGGGTGGAAGCATAATCAGAGACGATCTTCACAAGCGTCTTCATCGCCGCAGGTTCGTCTTTGAGTAGTGGCAGCTGGCATCCCGCGATGAGCGTCCACCATTCGACCTGCTTCACATACGGTTGATCGCGCATGCCTAGCAGTAACTTGATTTGTTCAATTGCTAACTCCGCTTTGCCTAGAAGCTCTGGCAGCAAGCGGGTGATTCGTTCGCGGTCAGAAATGCTTTAAGGATTACGAGTGGGTGCTTCGCTAAGTTAGTTTACAAGAGTTACGGTGTTATTCGTATCTGCAACTTTTCTCTCGGTGACAATCCTTTCGAGTGCATCACCGCTGATGACAGGCATGAACGGCTACAGATGGAAGGACAGTCCGATATTCATCAGAAACCAGAATGCGATGTGCAGAGTGAAGCTTTTGCCGAACCAAATGCGATCAATCGCGAGAACAGCGTCGGTCTCATCCAACTCTGCCGTCAGGTGACGGACCGACCAGCAGAAATCGCGGCTAACGGAGTCGGAAATAAGGTTATGTAGATCAAACGAAGCATGTTGAAAAAGTAGATTTCACACTGAAGTTGGTGCCGACGGAGGGGGTCGAACCCACACACTCGTAAGAGTACCAGATTTTGAGTCTAGCGCGTCTGCCAATTCCGCC
>WBXK01000100.1 GCA_008933055.1 Verrucomicrobiota bacterium
AATTGCTCGCCAGATACGTCAGCACTAGGAACACGATGGATGTGATGATCGTGCATCCGATCGCCAACCCGTCGAGACCATCCGTCAAATTCACCGCGTTTGAGCTACCCACAATCGTCAACACTACCACCGCGATGCCGAACACCGCACCGCACTGAATGGGATATTTATAGAACGGCAACATCAACGTCTCGACGAGATTATTGCGCATGACGGCCTTCATCTCTGGAAACCGGAGCTCACTTATCATCGGCAACTTCCACAGATACAAAGCCACAAACGCGCCCACCGCAAACTGTACCCATAACTTCACATGCGGCGGCGCGCCTCCACCCTGCTGCTTGATGATCTTCGCGTAGTCGTCGTAAAAACCCAAACCCGTCAACACAAGCACGGACAACAATGTCAACTCCAGCAATGGATTCATCTGCGCCCACAGAATCGCCGTCAGGTTCAGCACCAGCACAATGAGGATTCCACCCATTGTGGGCACACCTTTCTTGCTCAACACGCGCGCCTTGAAATCACCGGATTGATCCGCAAGGTCTTTGTATTCTTGACCGAACTTGAGCCGCTTCAACCACTCGATTACTTTCGGCCCGAGCCACATGCTCAACAGGAATGCCGTCACCGCCGCGCCCGCGCTCCGGAATGTAATGTAACGGAACAAGCGTATCGGCGTAACATATTGCGCCCACGCCGTTCCTTCCGCTGCATCTAAAATGATCTGACTGAGATAAAATAACATCAGATTAATTCCGCTTCCCGACATCGCCCGCCTTCAAAGCGTTCCCGATACGTTCCAACCGCGACGACCTTGATGCCTTCAACAACACCGTATCGCCCACTTTCAAAAATGATTTGATGGAACTGGCAGCCGACTCGGCGTTTTCAAGTTCGATCACACGACTCAAACCCGCGTCGCGCGCCGCCTGCGCCATCGTTCCAGCCATCTTCCCCACCGCAATCAACTGCTCCACACCCAACTCCGCCGCGCGTCGCCCCACTTCCGCATGCGCACTTTCACTCTGCGCGCCGAGTTCCGCCATGTCACCTAACACCGCCACACGCCTGCCTTTACAAGGCAGCTCCTGCAACACCAACAACGCGGCCAACATCGAATCGGCATTCGCGTTATACGCGTCATCCAAAACCCGCACGCCGGATGCCTCATAAATCTCCAATCGCATCTTAGCCGGAACGCACTCCTCCAGCCCAAGTTTGATCTCGTCTCGACGCAACCCCAATTCCGCGCCCAATGCGATAGCGAACAACGCATTCCCCACCTGATGCCGCCCAAGCAAACGGATGCGATAAGTCCCGCAAAATTCTTTCTGAGCTGTCTCGACAGTGAACACCGAGCCGTTCTTGTCCAACTTCACACCCCTCACCCGCCAGTCGCAGTTCGCCGATGAACCCACTCGAACAACTGTCGCCTTCGACCTCTTCGCGATGTCAACACTCCACTCGTTGTCTCCATTCAAAAAAAGTGTTCCATCGGCGGGCAACAACTCTGCCAATACGCCTTCTTCCTTTGCCACGCCATCGAGATCACCGAAAAACTCCAGATGTTCGCGAGCCACATTCGTGATGACACCGAATTGCGGCGCAATCAATTTGACCAACGGCGCGAGTTCGCCTGGGTGATTCGTACCCACTTCCACCACCACCGCATGATGCGTTTTGTCCAATCGCAGCAACGTCGCTGGCACACCTACATCGTTGTTATAACTCGCCTCGCTCCACAACGTACCCATCTTCTGACGCAACACTGCCGCGATCAGCTCCTTCGTGCTCGTCTTCCCGTTAGACCCGGCAACCGCGATGACCGGAACGGAAAATCGTTTCCGATATGCCGCGCCGATTTGTCCATACGCCTGTCGCGTATTCGTCACTTGAATCACCGCACAATTCGGCAATTCTGCCAACTTGTGGCCGCGCTCGACCATCACAGCCACGGCACCCCTCGCCGCGACTTCCTCCAAGAATGCGTGCCCGTCAAAACGTTCGCCCGACATCGCGATGAATAAATCCCCCGCCTGGCCCTGCCGCGAGTCGGTGTTGACCCGCAAAAATTTCTCCGTAGGCGAACCCTTGAGGAGTTCCCCGCCACATGCCGATAAAACAAATTCCAACGCCATGTTTTCCACAATTCATTTCAATGCAAAAGTCGCGGTCACCACTGCTGTGATGGTTTTGTCCAGCGAGGACGTATCATTCATCCCTTCCCAGCTGGTCTGTCCGCTATAAATCGGAGCGATCTGGATCACGCCCATGTCGGCCGTGTGCAATTGCGCGATGCTACGTCCGCCTTGTAGCGCAATCTGCTCGGCGCGAGTGCGCGCATCACGCGTCGCTTCTGCCAGCATCTCCACTTTGGCTTCGCCTGCTTTCGTGTATAAAAAATCCGGCACTTGAGCTGTAAACATAACATCCTGCTCCACGAGCGAAACCGATTCGCGATCCAGCTTCGCCATCAATTCCACAGCACCCGATTCCACGCGCACGGCTTGCGTTAGCCGATAACCCAACACGCGCGGCTGCGTCAGCCCAGCCACATCAGTCGACGTCCCGCGCACCTCCTCGATGGCGATGGGGGTAAACGTAAAATTCGTCAAGCCGTGCGATACAATGAACAAACGCAATTTCTCTGCATCCGCCTTCAAACTCTTTTGCGCTACCAACAACGAACCCGCCTGCCTGGTGAACGCACCTCGCCATACGACGAGATCAGAACTCACATTCTTCCGCGCCGAACCCTTTACTGTGATGAACTGAGTGTTCTTCACCTTTAACCACGCGGTCGTCGCCAGTGACGCAGAGACGATCAATCCCGCCGCGAGAAACAATCCCGCGATCATGCCTAGCAGGTGTGGTTTTGAATGTGTGTTCATTCATCAAATCGTCGTACTCTGCCAACCGCTCCACGACCACTCTTGCAACTTGCGCGCAGCGGAGGCCGTCGCAGTCTGCGCTTGCCTGTCTTCGTCGGATTTTTGGCCCGCCCGGAATACGCTCCGCTTCTCTGGACGCTTCGCCGGCGGCTGACTGCTTTGCGACAATGCTGATACGAACAACCGATGGGAGATGCTGTTTGGATTCATAATCTCATTGGGTTCTCGACGTCCTTGCTGCCACTGTTCTCACGGACCTGACATCAACCGGTGATGCCCCTATGTTACCCGACGTTACTTCGACAACATTTTTATCCGGCACAATTTGGAGATAACTCGCAACCGCCGTAGCCACCTCGTGAAACGCTGGCGCCGCCACAGTACCGCCAAAATGTCCCTTACTCGGCTCATCCAGCACTATCGAAATACAAATCTGCGGTTTATCCGCAGGGAAAAATCCGATGAACGACGAAAGAAATTTTCCATCTTGATAACCGCCTTTTCCAGGCTTCTGCGCCGTGCCAGTCTTTCCCGCTACCGTGTAATTCGTCATCGCCGCCTTCTCAGCCGTGCCGCTCGGACCCACCACTGTTTTCAACGCCTTCACCATTTCAGCGGCGGCAGCGTCACCAATGACGCGCCGGATACGCTGCGGTTGATACTGCGCCACTACGTTCCCAGCACCGTCCTGTAGCCGACTTACCAACATAGGACGCATCAGCCATCCATCGTTTGCGATCGCTGCCATCGCCATCGCCATTTGCAATCGCGTCACCGCGATGCCATGCCCCATCGGAATCTGTGCGATGGAAACTTTGCTCCACTTCCTCACTGGATGCGATAGACCGGGCGACTCGGACGGAAGTTGAATCCCCGTTTGCATTCCGAATCCAAAGTTGCTGATGTGCTCGTAGAGGCGGTTTTCGCCCAGCTCCAATCCAATCTTCGCGGCGCCGATATTTGAAGAAAACGTGATTATCTTTTCCACCGTCAAAGTGCCGTAAGAATGGTGATCGTGCAGCGGCACTCCGGCATAACGAAACAAACCGTTCTCACAATTGAACTCCGAAGCAAGCTTCACCTTGCCGTCATCCAACGCACCTGCTACCGGCACGATCTTGAACGTTGACCCCGGCTCGTAAAAGTCTGTAATCACTCGATTTTTCCGAAGTTCGGGATCGCGCGGCACTTTGTTCGGATTGAAATCCGGCAGCGATGCCATTGCAAGAATCTCACCCGTGCCCGGACGCAGTACGATGCCTGTGATGTTCTGCGGAGAGAAATTTTTCATGCTGGATGCCAAGGCATTCTCCAGCGTGTTCTGGATCACTGAATCAATCGTAAGCACAACATTAAAACCGTCACGCGCTGGAACATTTTGATCGCGCATCGGCACCACTTCACGCCCCTTCTTGTCTATCTCTGTAACCCGCCAACCCTGCGTACCAGAAAGCTTGTCATCAAACGTCCGCTCAATTCCATCGACCCCGATTATCTGCCCGAACTCCGTCGAATTCGTGTCGCTATTACGCCCAACAAATCCCAGCACATGCGCCGCCAGATCATTCCCGTGATACTTCCGCACCTGATCCTCGACTGGGTCTGCAAAAATCGCCTTCGCGCGAAGGGGCGGAGTAAATTTCTTATCCTCAGCACCGCTCAATTTCAAAGTCGTCATGGCTTGACGCACTTTCGTCCAGGATTCCAACGACACCTTGTTTGCTAGGACGACATGAACGACTGGAACGGTCAGCCCCTTTATATTGACACGCGTTCCTGGTTGAAGCTTGCGGAACAAATCAGCTTCGTTCATGCCGAGGATTGGAGCAATGGCACGCGCCACTTCTGCCTGTCGGTTGGTAAGCAGAGTCGGATTTGCCCCGATAGTCTTCACCATCGTGCTGGATGCCAGTAAATTTCCACGCACATCGAGGATGTCCCCGCGACGCGGCTGGATGCGGATCTTGTAAACCGTGTTCACCTCCGCCAACGCCCGCAACTCCACATGTCGCCGCACCTGCAAATCTGCAAGCCGCAGCGCAAGCCCGATGAATGCGAGACACAACCCGCCCACCAGCCACAACAGCCGCTTTATTTGCAATCGCTTTCCCATTATTGAAAATCACCAACCGCCCACGACCGTCTCGGTTCCTCAACCAACAAGCCATGGGCGGTGGTAAAAATTATTCTTTAATATTTTAAAATCTCTGGACTCGCATCCCACAAAATCGTTTATCCAATTTCTCTGAAAACTTTGCCATACACCCGGACGCAGCCGCAGCCTCACGCCCGCAAACCAAGCAGCGGCAAAAAACTCTACTGACTATCTAGAAGCTACTTGCTGCACAATTGCCGGTCGCCCCGTCACACTCACCGGCCTCGGCAAAGGCTCTGGCACACGCCAGATATCTTTTGCTTGCGGCATCGCCATCCCAAGATTCAACCCCTTCATTCGCTGCTCCAGCATCGCTGGCGTCCGGATCATCGCCAGATTGTCGCGCAGCTTTTTGTTCTGATCGCGCAATTCTGCCGATCTAATCTCACGCTCCTTGATCTGACGCCCCAGCATCTCGATCTGCCCCTTCTGCCACACGTAACCTACTGACGCGCCCCCGATCACCGCGATCAAGCCAAAGACCTTCAGCGCCGGACCCAGCCGGAGCACCACAGATTCATTTTTACGATTCTTCGCCATTCAAATCTTCTCCATCACCCTTAGTTGAGCACTGCGACTCCGCGGATTTTCAGACGACTCCAGTTCACTCGGCATGATCGCCTTGCGACTGATCAGCTTGATCTGCGGCACACACGGCTTCCGCAGCTCTGGCACATCTTTCCCATCAAATGTGTAATCCCGCGCACGCTCCCGCCCGAATAACTTCACCACGCGATCCTCAAGGCTGTGAAACGTGATCACAGCGAGTCTCCCGCCAGGCTTTAAAAGTTTCAGTGCACCATCCAGCCCTCGATTCAACGAGCCGATTTCGTTGTTCACCGCGATCCGCAAAGCCTGGAAGACTCGCGTTGCCGGATGCGCCTTGCGCCCACCGCGCGGCGACAATCTTTCAATTAATTCAGCTAGTTGACGCGTCGTTGTGAACGGTCGCAATTCTCGATCATGAACAATCGCACGCGCAAACCGCCGTGATTCCCGCTCGTCGCCATATTCCCAAAAAATCTTCGCAATCTCTTCCGCACTCTCGGCGTTCAACAAAGTCGCTGCTGTGACCGGTTGCCGAGTATCCATCCGCATGTCCAACGGGCCATCGTTTTGAAAACTAAAGCCACGCTCGGCTTCATCTAATTGCGGACTGCTCACACCGAGATCCAGCAGGCAACCATCGCAACTCCCCGCTGGAATCCATTCGCTCAAATCGGCATAATTCCCGCGCCGCAATTCAAACCGTCCCACAAATTCCGCTAACCGCTTCGTTGCCGCTTGAATCGCGACTCCATCTCTATCACAAGCCAGCAGCCGTCCATCAGGCGAGCTTGCAGCCAAGACCGCGGCTGCGTGACCCGCTCCACCGAGAGTTCCATCGGCGTACTGGCCGCCCTGCTTCGGTTGGAGCGCGGCTAGCACTTCCGCCATCATCACCGACTTGTGTGAGAACTCGGCCACTTCGCACGCTTGTTAAAACATCACTCCTGTCCTGCACCTATCTGCATCAAGCGCCCGTTGCTGAGCTCGCCAGGCGCAACCTTTGTTCGATCCAAAGCAAACTCCACTTGCTGCGCCGGCTTTGCGAACCGAGGTATCCCTGAAAGCTTCGGTTTGCCGATCGCCGAGAACGGATTGTGATCCAGACAAAACAAGATTACCTTCTGCAGCCCGCCACTAATGCGCCCCGAAAGCGGGACTGCTCTCGCTGGCTTTGATGGGTCGGCAGCGACGGCTGTTTTAGCAGGGGCAGCGACCACCGATGGGGGCGCTGTCGGTTCAACCGCCGCCTCCTGCTTAAAGGGATTGCGCGGAGAAATGAACTTCGGCAATCGAAGGTTTTTCTCCATCCGATACCGACCGGATACATCTCCGTTCACTAGACTTTTTCCCGATGCCAGCAATCTTCCAAATTTCATAATCATTCACTCACTCCATCCGCTTGAACGCTTCCTGCGCCAACACCATGTCCGCCGCTTTCACTTTTTCGTAACGCGCCGGATCCCAAATTTCGAACCGATCCAACAAACCGACGAGCGTTGCTTCTTTCGCGATGCCCGCAGAAGTCGCCATTTCTTCCGGCACACAAATGCGTCCCGCTTTATCAAGAGTCACTTGGGTGGATTCAGCACCGATGATCCGCTTCAAAATTGTTTTGCGACCGTCATCATTCGACATCGCATCCAAGTCCGCCATCAACTCCGCCATTTCCTTGGGCGGCAACACGCGCAAACACGGCCCCTCCGACCGCTGCGGCCAGACGATGAGCGTCAGTTGGATGCCCGGCTCCGAGGGCCGCCACATCGAAGGTATTTGGATACGACGCTTCTCATCCACCCCATGCCGGTAGATCGAGTTGTAAATCTGCGTCGTTGTTCCGTTGTTCGACATTTTGTTCACAAGGGTTTTAACAACCCCACTTCGCCCCTAATTACCCCACAACACAGCACTGTTAAACACCGTTTGCCACTTTGCGTCAATACCTTTCCCTAAGTTTTATGCAGAAGTTATTCACAGGTTAGAAACAGCTTGGGGAGAACTCTAACGAAGAAGGCAACCACCACTACTAATGGGCCAACTAAACCAGGCAACACAATTAGTAGAATCTCAAATCCCCGGAGTTGATCGCAGCACGCGCGGAGAACACGCCCTACCCACCCTCCGTCCTTGAACTCCCCTATCGAACACTTACGACCCTCCGTATTGGGATTTGGGAAGGCATTATTTTCATCGCAAATGTTTATTCCGGAAATTTGTTCGCGTGATTCGCGTATTTCGTGGTTCAAAAAAAACTTCCCGCTAACCTCACATCGCCGATGCGCACCTCTGACTTTGATTTTCATCTGCCGCAGGAATTAATCGCACAGCTCCCCGCTGCCAAACGCGATGACTCGCGCCTGCTCGTTCTACATCGCGACACCGCGAGCATCGGACATGAAACATTTCGCGACGTGTTGAATTATTTTCGCGCCGGCGATGTGCTCGTGTTGAACAACTCCCGTGTGATTCCGGCGCGACTGCGTGGAAACAATTCCAAGACCGGCGGCGCGTTTGAAATTTTATTGCTCGAAGAAAATTCAGCCAACGATTGGTGGGCGATGATGAAGCCGGGCAAGCGGGCGAAAGTCGGAACGCGAATTCAAATCGGCAACCAGCAATCGGCAATCAGCAACCCCACCGCCACCGTCACCGAAACAAACAAGGAAGGTCATCGCCGCCTGCGATTCAACGGCACAGAAAATATTCTTAACGACCTCGATTGGCTGGGAGAACTTCCCTTGCCACCCTATATCGAACGCGATCAAAAAAATCTGCTAGCAAGCGACAAAGAGCGTTACCAAACTGTCTTTTCAAAACACGCTGGTTCTGTCGCTGCACCCACAGCGGGATTGCACTTCACGGAAAAACTGCTCGAAGAAATCCGCGCGCTCGGCGTGGAGATTTGTTTCGTCACACTGCATGTCGGCCTCGGCACATTTGCTCCCGTGAAAGCAGAAACGCTTGCCGAACACATCATGCACGAGGAGCGCTACGAAGTGGGCGAAGCCACCGCTAAAGCCGTCAACAAAGCGAAATCTGAAGGTCGTCGCGTCATCGCCGTCGGCACAACCAGCGTCCGTGTGCTGGAGAGCGCAGCTCAATACAATGATGGCAGGGCGAGTAGTTCTCTGCCACCCGATGCAAGTATTGCAACAGATATCTCGCGCGAAGTAACGCGCCCGACCATCGCAGCAGGCATAGGCCGTACAAAAATTTTCATACACCCGCCGCGCACTTTCAAAATCGTGGACGGACTTCTCACCAACTTCCATCTCCCCTGCTCCACTTTGCTGATGCTCGTGAGTGCTTTCACATCGCCCGGCGAATTGCGTGGACGCGAAACCATACTCTATGCCTATGCGGAAGCCGTGCGCGAAAGTTATCGCTTCTTCAGCTACGGAGACGCGATGCTGATCCTATGAGCCCCAAGACTAAAGTCTCAGGTCTAAACTCATCACCACTCGGACGCACTCAAAAAAAACTGACGTGCCTGACACGCCCGACTTTAGACCTTAGACTTCAAACCTTAGACTTTAGCCCTAGGACTTTAGTCCGCCCCTTTGTCTTAGTGAACATGGCGATGACCGCAGATGGAAAGATTGCGACAGCAAATCGCGCCGTCTCCTCTTTCGGTAGCCGACGCGACCATGAACACCTGCTCGAACTCCGCGCTACCGCCGACGCAGTGATGAGCGGGGCACGCACAGTAGACTCCGCGAAGATCAGCATGGGCACAGGCGGTATGAAGTTCCAGCGGCAACGACTCAAACTAGGACTTGCCGAACACAACCTCCGCATCATTGTCAGCGGCAGTGGCTCGATTGATTCCTGTGCAGAAATTTTCAAACACAAGTTCTCGCCCATCATTGTTCTTACCACTCGGCGCATGACTAGCTACTCACGTCGTGGCCTAAAAGACTTGGGTGCAACCATCAAGATCTGCGGCGAACGCGAAATTAATTTTCGCTCCGCGCTGCGTTGGTTATACAAAAGGTGGGGCGTAAAACGATTGCTCTGCGAAGGCGGCGGCGATTTGAACGATGCGATGTTCCGAGCTGGTCTGGTTGATGAATTGCACCTCACTGTCTGCCCCAAAGTTTTTGGTGGCCGAATCGCACCTAGTATTTCGGAAGGCTGCGGTTTTGGAAAAATTGCACTCTCATCGCGGCTAAAATTAAAGTCAACGAAGCGTATAGGAGACGAAATTTTTCTCGTATTCTCGAAGATGCTCTAACTGTCCAAACACTGCCTCACGGTTTTGGCGAGGATGCGGGGATGAAACGGTTTTGGCAGGAAATTCGCATTGGAATCCATCTTAACCTCGCCGCCGAAAATCTCAGGACTGTAACCACTCGTATA
>WBXK01000101.1 GCA_008933055.1 Verrucomicrobiota bacterium
GACCAACTTGCAGCTATTCTGTGGCGCTGTGTGTTTTGGCTCTGGAAACACCGCGCGCCGCATGGCGGTTTGTCATGATGCCAACGCCGCCGGATGGAGATTGAATGTGTGAAGACGGAGGATAGGTTGACTCGACGCGGCTTTACGGCGACGGAAGAGATTAAGTCGCGATTGAAGCAGGTGCGCGATCAACATGAGGCCGTCACTCGTGGTCGCAAGACCGAGGTACCTGGGAATTTGCTGCCGCAGTCCGGAGATCAATACTCCGGATGTATTTGCTTCGGTGGTTCGAGCGATCGGTCGGAACATGAATCACACACTCAGGGCTGACGGCCTTTATCACTTACCAGGAACAGCGACTCCGGGAGGAGCGTTTGTGTCCGACGAATTAGGCGTGGCGATTTCAAGCGGCATTCCCAAAGCCGATCGCAGAGCGGCCCTCATCATAGGTGGCCAGAATTGTTCCTTCGTGTCCAGCAGACGGCTCAACACCTGTTGCTCCACGTCTTCGACGGCTGGTAGGCCTATACGCTTCTCATTTGCGCCGCCAGCAATCTTCTTTGTATAGGCTTCATGGAGCATCTGTGCTAAATGGCGAAGCCCGGCGGCGCGGTTCTTATCGCCGAGAACCAGCTGCCGGTAGCTTCGCGCAAGCTGGCCTTCCATCGCGGCCTTCACGCGGTCGCGGCTCGTCTCGCTCACATCTTCGATGATGCGGCCGACGGCGAATTCTTCCAACGATGTGTTTTTGGGAAAGGAATCTGGAGCATTGGAGAGCAAAGTCTTGTCTGGATATTTCTCTCCAAGATATTTGTACCATTTCAACGCCTCTGGGATGCGATCGTGTTCGTAGAGGAAATAAACAGCGTTGCCCACCAAGTTGCGATGCGCCGTCGCGATGTTGTTGCTCATTCCCGGCTCATCAAGCATCGCCTGCTCGTACACGTCGCTAACTTTTTGAACAATCTCAAGATTTGGGCCGAAATCGAATCTTTTGGCATAACCATCAGCGATCAGCCGGCCGCGTTGTAGGCTCAACTGCATGGACTGATAGACGACGCGCCGCAAGGTGATCAAATCATCTGGCTTTACCTTGGTCGGATTTTTTTCAGCGGCTTTCAACCCAAGTGAAGCCCAGTAGATCGCATGAGCTTCCGGCAATCGCCACTCCAATGGTCCGTGTTTGGAATCTATTTCCTTCATGAAGGCCGGATCCATCTTGAACTTGTTCGTCAGGATGCTGAGTCGTTGCATCTGCTCTTCCGTCTTTGGAATCAATAAATCGTCCAGCTTGGGTTCGCCTTTTCCAAATACGGAGGCCATCTCGTAGATCCACGCCTGTTTATAGACCATGTTTGCATCATCAAGGTTTGCGCCCATCTTGTGCTGGAATTGCCACGCTAGCTCCCTGTAGATCAGCACCTCGTTGGGGTTGTATTTCAATCCTTCATCGCGCAGCAGCGAGATGCCGCGTTGTACCCAGCGCCAGCGGTCGTCGAAATCTTTGAACTTAACCGAGATGTTGTAGGACATGTTCCAAGCTTGCACGATCCAGACTTGGACGAAATGAGGTTCGAGCTTTGTGATCCAGTCTGCAAGTTGCGCCATCTCGAAGAATTTGTCCTCCTCCTGCAATTCGGTCGCCCGGATCCAAAGCGCGTTAGCAATCAAGCCTCGGAATCCGCCTAGTGCAACCGTGGTGAATGCAAGCAACGGCGGCGCGTTTTCTAGGGGTGTAACACGCGTCAATCCGAGCGCGTCACGGTCGTGATTCAACCCGCGCTGCATTAGTGCAGAGCCGATGAGTAGCATCACGGCCAGAGCGAGAAGAATGATTTTTCTTAGGCGATCGTTCATTGGTTAGACTGCACGCTCGCGAGTTCACGGCGGTTGAATGTCCAGATACCAAAAGAGGCGATGATGCCGCCTAGCAATAGTACGATCTGCCCGAACGCGCGGCCTAGTTCCCCCCAAGTGATGCTGCGGCCAGCACTTAATGCGTCAATCGGTGAAAAGCCTTTCGCGAGATTGATAACGGTCAGGATGCCTTTGAACAATGGGACCGCGAGCCAATCTACCGGTGCATACCCACGCTGACCAGTTTCCTGATTATAGCTCATTAGCGTGCCGTCTGCGACAACTGTCGAAAGCGTACCTGCCGAGAACACCAACATTAAAGCCGCTATAGATGCAAACGCCGCAACCGGGAAGGATAAAAAACTCGCCGCTGCCAATCCAACGGCTGACAACAAGGCCATCCAGCAAAAAATAATTCCTAAGCCGCGCGCGAAGTTCAGGCCGAAGCCCCCTTCGCGATACAACACTTCGATCCCTTCCTCAGTCGTAAAGAGCAATGAGACTGGATTGGGATTCATCACCGTCACCGTGAGTATGCCGTTTTCATCGAAGAGGTCGGGTGGAATTTCAAACTCATGAAACGTTTCGGGTGCAAGACTCATCGGAGTGGGTGTCTGCCAGTAGGCTGTCTCTTTCGGGACGCCGACTCGCCAAAGAACATCGAACGTGCCTGACGGGCTTTTCACCGCGGTGTTGAACTTCACGCGCAGAAAGAGCGGCTGTTTGCGGATGAAGTTCTTCGCAAAGCCAAGATCAAGCTTCCAACTCTGCTCGTAGTTCGGTGGGACGTTTTGCAGATCAGACTTCAATCCTTCTTTGATCTGCTTACGCAACACAGGAACCTCCGCCGGCGTCACCGGCGCACGTTCCAATGCTTTCTTTAATTCATCGCTGGTGGCTTGTTCAATCTCTTTGTCAAATGTGGGAGGCTTTGCTCCAGCACGCGCCACGAGGACTTCGTTCCGCAAAACCGTTTGCTCCGCTGGGGACAGCTTGGTTGCGCGCCATTGCAGCAGGAAGAACACGCCTGCGCCGGCGATCGCCAGCAACCCTGCATTGAGCGACATGATGCCGAGCCATTTGCCGAGCCAGATTTGCGAGCGCGCGATGGGCTTCACCACGACCATCTGCATCTGACATTCCTCTATGTCCCGCGCCAGCGTGCCGCATGAGAGCCAAAGCGTGGACAAACCCAGCAGGGCTGTGATGGCGCTCAATGTATAAGTCAGCAAAATCTGCGTGAACCCGCGCGCTGTGCCGTCATCTTTGATGAGCAACGGCAAACCCACCACCGCCGCAAGCAACAGCACCGCTACGACGATGAACAAGCGGAAGCGGAGGGCGGCCCTCCAGGTCAGGCCAGCGATGGTGAACAGTTGTTGCATGGTTGAATCGTGATCGTCCCGGCATCCACCTATTTCTTTTTGCTCAACAACGAGGACAACTTCTCGTCCGCCTTCCCCAAATCTTCCATTTTTTGTTGTAGCGCTGTTTGACTGGGCGGAGGCGAAGGCTCAGCCTGGGTTAATGCGTCGAGCGTCTTCGCATTGACGGCTGGCTCTGCAGACTGTCTTGCGGCAGGCGCAGCAGCAGGCGCCGTGGGCAATGTGAGTTTCTCAAGAACTTTATCAGAGAGAGGTTGAGCTGTCTCGCCGCCGCGCAAATATTCCGCCACGCGAGCTCCGGACTGCGCGCCGCTGGTTTGCTCCGAGGCTTTTTTTGCCTTTTCCACCACTTCGAGGAAATAGCTCTCTAGATTTTGCGTCGGATTATCCACGCGCACTTCGCCCGCACCCGAATCCTTGCGAATAATTTCCAACACGCGCTCCATCGTTTCACGCGGCAACACAGGCGTTGTGATTCGGAGCGTGTCGGGCTTGGCGAGCAGTTCCTGCAACGTGCCCAGTGCTTGAATTTTTCCGCCGTAATAAATCACCACGCGATCACAAACATCCTGCACATCCGACAACAAGTGGCTGCTCAGAATCACTGTCTTGCCCCGCTTGGCGAGTGCGATGATCAAATCCTTGATCTCGCGGCAACCAATGGGATCAAGTCCAGCAGTCGGCTCATCGAGAATGATCAGGTCAGGATCGTTTATGAGAGCTTGTGCCAATCCGATGCGGCGTTGCATGCCTTTGGAGAATTCACCTACGGAGCGAGTGAGCGTCTGGCTCAGCCCGACCATTTCCAGCAATTGCTCTGCGCGTTTATCGCGGTCACTTTTGTCGAGATGGAACAGGTTGCCGAAAAAATCCAACGTCTCGCGCGAGTTGAGATAGCGGTAGAGATATGATTCTTCCGGCAGATAACCGATGCGCGCCTTGGTCTGCACGTGGCGCGGCGATTGACCGAACACTTCGATGTGGCCCTTAGTTGGATAAAGCAATCCGAGCAACATCTTCACGGTTGTGGATTTGCCAGAACCGTTCGGTCCGAGCAGACCGAATACCTCGCCGCGCTTTACGTCGAAGTCCACGTCGTTCACTGCATGAGCTTTGGAGCGGCCCCAGAAATCTTTGAACACCTTCGTCAATCCACGCACGGATACGACGACTTCGCCGGACTTGGGATTACTTATTACAGATTGCGTATTTGATTCAGCGACTGGCATAGGTCAATTCAGTTGATCGCAAGCCACGCGCTTGCTTAAGCCGTCTTCGGAGTCAGTTGTCCAGCAGCGGCATGACGAGAGCCGCCGGCGCCAGAACCTGAACCGATAGCTTCCTGCTGGTAGTGTTCCAACTCCTCACCCTTGCGCACAAGACGGGCACTGTTGAAAATCACAATCAATGAGCCTGCGTTGTGCAGGACAGCCGCGAGGATCGGGTTCAACCAACCAAACGCGGCCGCGCTCAAGCCCCCGATGATGAAGAACACGCCGAATAAAAAGTTCTGGTTGATGACGGTGCGCGTGCTGCGCGAGAGCTTCACGAGGAACGGTAACCGCCGAAGATCGTTATTCATGAGCGCAATGGTCGCGCTGTGGATCGCTACTTCGCTGCCCGCGGCACCCATCGCGATGCCGATGTCGCCAGCGGCAAGCGCGGGTGCGTCATTTACGCCGTCACCGATGACTGCGACATGATAGCCTTTGGCCTTCACCGCGTGGACAAAATCGACTTTGTTCTGCGGCAAGCAATCGCCCTTGGCTTCCTCGCAACCGATTTCAGCAGCAACGCGTGTGGCGACGGGCTGACGATCACCGGAAACCATCGCGATGCGGCGCACGCCGGCGTCCTTGAGTTCAGCGAGTGCTTCACGCGCTTCGGGGCGGGTCTGATCTTGCAAGCCGACCCAGCCGATGCACTTCCCGTCGCGCGCGACGAAGATCAAACTCCAGCCTTCAGTCTCATTAAGATCAACAGACCTCTCGAAGTCCTCTTTCACGCCGTTGTCCTTGAGCCATTGCGCCCGCCCCACCAAAACGTTCGCGCCGCCCACATCTGCCGTGACGCCGCGACCCGCAGTTTCGATGAAATCTCTCGGCTCAACCAAGGTAACGCCCGCCTCACTCGAAATGGTGGCGAGTGCTTTGGCTGTCGGATGGTTGCTGTATTTTTCTGCGCTGGCGGCCATGCGCAACAACTCGGCAGGTTTGGTTTCACCGAGCGGATTTAATCGGCTCACAGCGAGTTCACCCGTGGTGAGCGTACCTGTCTTGTCGAAGATGAACGCGTTGATCTTCGCCGCCGTTTCGATGTCCGCCACGTTTTTGATCAAAATCCCTAGACGCGCGGCAGCGGACAGTGCGGCGACCATCGCGGTTGGCGTGGCGAGAATGAATGCGCAAGGGCAGGAGACAACAAGGACAGAGATGACGCGTTCCAGATCGCGAGTGAATGCCCAGACGAGTGCGCCGATGACCAACACGAGCGGCGTGTAGAACGCCATGTATTGATCCACGATTTTCATGATCGGGAGCTTGGTCTTTTCAGCAGCAAGGATGAGTTCGCGCACGCGCCCAAGCGTCGTGTCAGTGCCGGCTCGGCTGACTTTGATCTCCAGAACGCCGGTGAGATTCAATGTGCCTGCGAAAACTTCGTCGCCAGATTTCTTATCAACGGGAAGAGATTCGCCTGTGATGGTGGCTTGGTTGAAAGAACCTTGGCCGTTCAGAATGAGGCCGTCAGCTGCCACGTTGTCGCCGGGGCGGATGCGGATGATGTCTCCGATGGCGAGTTGGCTGGCGGGAACTTCTTCTTCGGATTTGTCGGCTTTGATGCGACGCGCTTTCGTGGGCGTGAGCTTGATGAGCGATTCAATCGAATCACGAGCGCCTTCAGCGGTGCGGGTTTCGATGAGTTCGCCGAGCAACATAAAGAAAGCGACGACGCCCGCAGTCTTGTAATCGCCGGAAGCGAACGCCGCCAGCACAGCGATGGCCACGAGTTCATTGATGCTGAGTTTGCCGAGCTTCAGGTCCTTGATAGCTGTCCCGATGATGGGATAGCCGAGGATGATCGCGCCGATCATCGCACTTGCGCCCGCCACGACATGCGCCGCATCGAACACCCAGTCCACAACGAAGGCGTTGATGACGAATACAAGGCCGAACAACATCCAGCCGATGCCGACGTTGCTGTGCGAGTGATCGTGACCGCAGCCGGGGCCGTGTTCGTGATCTTTTAGGAGTGATGTGACTTGCATGGCTGTTGATTCTTTAAAGCATTTTCTCGGCGCGCCTGTTCACAAAGGGTCAGCGCTTGGTTTCGTTCGAACCTTGCTTGATTGGCTCGCGATTCAGATTCAGACGTAGCTCGATGGGTTTTCCGTCGGCTGACGTGGGCAAATACATTTTGTAATCCACCCCGGCAATGGCTGTGCCTAGTGTCTTCACGAGATGTTGCTGGAGGAATAGTTCGGGATTCCGCTTATAGCTTGCGAGGTTATCGGTGAAGATAGACGCATCGCCTCTGATCTTCGCAACCATCGCGTTGCGTTCGGATTGAGCGGTGTTGATGCGCGCCACGGCGTTACCTTCCGCTTCGTTCATTTTTTTGTCGCGATAGCTTCGAGCTTCGGTGAGAGCCGTGCCGCGTTTTTGTCCGGCGTCAGTTACTTGCTGGAACGCCATGTCCAACTGGCGCGGTTGGCGCGTCTCGACGATGCATTGATCCACAATTATGCCGAGTTTCTGTTCCGAAACGAGCTTGGCGACGCGGCGTGTGACGGCGTCTTGAAACGCGATTTTGTCCAGCAACACGTCGTCCACGCGAGTGAGACCAGAGGCGTGGAGTAGGGCGTTGTCGAGGGCGTTGAGGACGGCATTCGAGATGCCAACCAGCCCAAATGATTGCTGCGTGCCCTTACCGGCGAAGTCGAACACGCATCGGCGAGGATCATCAATGTGATAACGCAATGTCGCCTTCGCATGGATAATGTTTCCGTCCGCGGTGAGCGTATAACCATCAATCGCCGGATTGAGCGTCGGGCCGGCATAGGGAATTTCGCCTTTGGCTTCCTGCACGGCGGATTGCAAAAACCACTGAGTGCGCGATCTCACCTCCTGAACCTCCGTGATCGGAATCTTGATGACTTCGTTTATCGGGTACGGGAACGACCAATGCGCGCCCGAACCGAGCAGCATTTTTTCCCCGTCGCCGACAGGTTTGCCGAATTGGAGCACGATGGCTTTCTCCTGTGGTCCGACGGTGAAAATGCCCGAGAAGAGGAACATGATGAACAACCCCGACATCACGAATTTAACGATGCCAAAGCTGCTCTTCAACGCGTCTGCCATTGCCTGTGCGCCGCTGTCCATCGGCGTGGGCGGTTGTGGTGTTTGAGGGTCGTGGCTGCTCATACGATCACTTGGAGAGCTTGTTGGTGAAGGACCCGGTCAATAGGTTGAACGGCGACGTGCGTGAATCAAAAATGAGGATGGAACGTTCTTTCAGAGTGGTTTCCAATGCCTCAGATTCAAGCAATACGCGAGCGAGATCGGGGTTCTGCTCGAACACCGGTAAATAGGACGCGGCGACCGCATCGCCTTCGCCTTTGATGCGGCGGGCTTCGCCTTCAGCCACGGAGATTTTTTGGGCGGCTTCACGGTCGGCTGAGGATCTGATCTTTTGAGCCTCGGCAAGACCTTCGGATTCTAGCTTGTCAGCAAGCTTCTTGCGATCGGCCGTCATACGATCAAATACAGCTTGGGTAACGCTCTCAGGCAGGCCAATTTTTTTGATACCTAGGTATTCGATGCGGATGCCAGAGTTATTTGCGGCAATCTTTTCCTGGAGGATGGCTTTAATCTCATTTTCGATGGCGTCGAACTTGAGGTCTTTCGGGTTTGCGTTGACGAAATCCGATAGAGGATGTTTGCCGACGACCGCGGCCTTGGCCTGCGTGACGACTTCCTTGAGATTGCGTTCAGCGTCGATCACCGAGCCGCCTTTGAACTTGGGGAAGAACGCCGCCGCATCGCTGATGCGCCAGCCGACATAAACTGTGGTGAGCAGGTTGTTGTTGTCCGCCGTGAGCGTCTCGGTAAAAGGATCTTCGAGGCTCTGTATGCGTTGATCGAGCTTATAGACGCTTTCGATGCCGGGCGGCAATCGGAAGAACGCTCCAGGCTCGGATTGTGTCCGCACTGGCCTGCCGAACCGCGTGACAACGGCTACTTCAGATTGGCGGACCTGGAACACAAACAGGATCAACACAAAAATCGCGGCCAGCAATGCGCTGACGACAATGGTGAGTAGATTTTTTTTCATGCGATGTTGGATAAAAATTAAAACTTAGTTCGGCTTGTTGATGGCCTCGGCCTGCTGACGGATGAAATCATCCGTGGCGTTGTGTTGCAGATCGAAGGTGATGACGTGATCCGTATTAGTGGAGACGAGAATATATTTGCGGGCGTTGGCCACGGCGCGCGGGAAAGTCTGCGCGTAGAGCCGCTGAACATAGACGGAGGGTGCGGCCTTGAAGGCGGGAATCTGATTTGTGAACGCAGCAGCGCGGGCGGACGCGGTGAGCTCGAGCTTGATTCGCGCGGCTTCCGCGAGGTTTGTGACGGACAGAGCCTTTGCGCCCGCGAGGTTGTTGGTGCGGATGGCTTCGCCCTCGGCCCGGATAATTGTGGCCTGACGGAGTTGGGCGGCGGCGACAACTTTCTCGTATTCGCCCGCCACCTTCACCGGAGGATGCAAGTCTTGCAGACCGACGAAGAGGATTCGCGCGCCGAGCTTCTGCGCGTTGGCAGCTTCCTGAATCCGCTTCTCTAACATCTGCGCGGACTCCAAGCGCTCGTGTGACATGATCTCGTTGATGTCTGCGCTGACGAGGAAACGGACGACTTCGCGCGTAGCGATTTGCTGCAAAAGTTCCTCGCCGTTCTCATGGTTATAGACCCAGTCGACGAGGTTCGTGATCTGGAATTGCACCGGGATGCTTACTGTGATGAGGCTGACAGGTGGAGATTTTTTTGTTCCAGCTGCGGCAACGTCGGCCTCGGTGGACGCTTGTTCGCGGTTGGCCACGAGGAAATTATCCTCCTTGGAATGTGCCACAGTCCAAAGGACGAGAGTTTCTTCGTGCTCTTCCTTCTCCGGCGTGAATCCGACACTTAGCGTCTGAATCTGCTCGGTGCGATAGCGATAAACTTTGTCCACAGGCCACGGCAGTTTCAGATGCGCACCAGGGCTCAAAATCGTGTTGTTGGCTACGGGCTTGCCGAAGCGTTCGAGCAACGCTTGTTCGCCCGGCTCTATGAAGACGACACAGGTGGAGATGATGAGCAGGACGAATTGAAAGACCAAAACTTGCAAGATGCGCTCCCTCAGCATGCGGAAGAACCATGTCTCGGAAACTTTGAAGCCGAACTGATAGTCCAATGTCTGGGCGGCCGTCGCGACGAGTCCTTCGGGTTGAGCGAGCAAGCCGATGACGCGGGAATCATAGA
>WBXK01000102.1 GCA_008933055.1 Verrucomicrobiota bacterium
AAGCTCGGCTGAACAATAGGGAGTTTTTTCTTGGCGATTCCGGGCGGACGGGATAGCTTCACCACACTTCGGAGGCCAGTGTAGCTCAGTGGTAGAGCAACGGTTTCGTAAACCGTAGGTCGTGAGTTCAATCCTCACCACTGGCTCCAGCTTTTCTGTCAGCACTTACCACCACAGGTTTTCCAGTGGTGAAATCTTAAACCGCCACAATAGGAGAGGCTTGATTGTTCCCGAGCTGCTCGTAGCCCCAGCGCAACATCCTCTCGCTCGTTTCCCAATTCAGACACGCATCGGTGATAGAGACACCGTATTGCAAATCCTTCGCTGGCTTCGGGAAAGGTTGATTGCCCTCGTGCAAATGACTTTCCACCATGACCCCGATCACTGAGCGAGTGCCTCCGACGCGCTGTTCGATGACGCTGCGCCAGACTTCTTCCTGGCGGGCATGTTTCTTTTCCGAATTGGCGTGGCTACAATCTACCATCATCACGGCGGGCAACTTGTGTTTGATCAGCGTGGCTTCAGCATCCGCAATGCTGGCAGCGTCGTAATTGGTCCGCGCACGTCCACCGCGCAGAACGGCGTGACCATTGGGATTGCCTGTCGTGCGGACGATGCTGATGGCGCCTTCTTCGTCGAGACCGAGAAAGCTGTGGCGATGGCGCGCTGCGCCCATGGCATCAATGGCGACCTGCAAACTTCCATCGGTGGCATTCTTAAAACCGACGGGCATGGAGAGGCCGCTGGCCATTTCACGATGCGTCTGAGATTCTGTGGTCCGCGCGCCTACTGCCGCCCAACTGATCAAGTCTGCGATGTATTGGGGGACGATCGGGTCGAGGAATTCTGTAGCTGTGGGCAAACCCATATCGGCGATTTGAACGAGTAATCGCCGCGCGATCTTCAAACCCGCTTCGATGTCTTGAGTGTCATCGAGGTGGGGGTCATTGATCAGGCCTTTCCAGCCGATGGTGGTACGGGGTTTTTCAAAATACACGCGCATGACGATCTCCATGCGATCCGCGAATTCTTTGCGTAGAACGTTGAGGCGACTGGCGTATTCTAGGGCGCTTCGATCATCGTGGATAGAACATGGACCGACGACGACGAGCAGTCGCGGATCTTCTTGATTGAGAATGCGGATGATGCGTTCGCGGCTCATAGCCACTGTTGCAGTGGCGTCCGGCGTGGGAGGAAATGCGGACTTCACCACGCGAGGTGAGGAGAGGCGGACGATTTCCCGGACATGCAAATTTTGCGTCTTGAACATCGCAGTGAGTATAGCGGCACAGGGCGCGGGCAAAAGAAATTTAAGCGTGATGTGTTTTTTCTCGGAATGCCACGACTGATCGCTTCACTCCGCGTTCGGATACGAGCCGAGAACTTTCACGTAACTGCACTCGCCACTAAGCATGGTGATAGCCTTCCCCACTTTCGCGTCTTCCACGTGTCCATCACAATCAATGAAAAAGTAATATTCCCACGCCTTCCGTTTACTGGGGCGTGATTCGATCTTGGTGAGATTGATGCGATACCGCCGGAACGCCGCGAGCGAATGATGCAGCGCGCCGACCTTGTCGCTGATGCTGACCATCAAACTCGTGCGATCATTACCGGTGGGCGGACTGCATTTACGCCCTAAAACGAGGAAGCGAGTGGCATTAGCCGCGTTGTCCTGGATATCCTGCTCCAGAACTTCCACGCCATAATTCTCCGCCGCGAGCAAACCGCCGATAGCCGCGGCGCCCTTTTCCTTGGCAGCAAGTTCCGCTGAACGTGCGTTCGAGGACGTCTCTACAATCTCAAGTCGCGGCAGATGCAGTTGCAACCAACCCCGGCATTGCGCAAGCGATTGCGGATGCACGTAAAGTTTCTTGATCGCCTTGCGGGGCGAATTGCTCATGAGGCATTGCTGCACTTTGAGAACGATCTGCGAAACGATTTTCAGATCGCTGTCCACAAACATGTCAAGCGTGTGTGTGACGACGCCTTCAGTGGAATTCTCCACGGGCACGACGCCATAATCCGCACGGCTCTTGCTGACCTCTGTGAAGACGTCCGCGATGGTTTTCTGCGCAGCGTAATTCAAACTCGAGCCGAAGCGCCGGATCGCCGCCTGATGCGTGAACGTGGCTTCCGGCCCGAGATAAGCAATGCTCAGCGACTTCTCAAGCGACAACGCGCTGGACATGACTTCGCGATAGATGGCGCGAAGGGAGTCGTTGGTGATGGGCCCAGCGTTCTGTTTGCAAACGCGGGCGAACACGGCGAGCTCACGATGCGGCGCATAGATTTCCTCGCCGGCCTTGAGTTTGATCTCGCCTATGTGGAGGACGTGCTTCGTGCGCTCGTTGAGCAACCGGACAATCTGTGCGTCCAGCTTGTCAATCGCCTTACGATGTTCGGGTAAATTCACAGTGATGCCAGAATGAAGAAGGAGGCGCGAAGAATCAAGCCAGCGTGCGACGGGTATAACACATTGGGAATTGCAACACGGAGGAGTTGGTAATTTGATTGTCATTTTTCGAGTGACGCGCTAACACACCTTAATGGCTTTGCTCATCAAGAATGGCGACATCGTTACGGCCAGCGAACGCTACGTAGCGGACATCCTCTGCGAGAACGAAACCATCACGCGCATTGATCGGGGCATCATGCCGCCGAAAGGCGCTGAGGTGATTGACGCGAAAGGGAAGTTTATTTTTCCGGGCTTCATTGATCCCCACGTCCACATCTATCTGCCGTTCATGGGCACGTTCTCCAAGGACGATTACATTACCGGCAGCGAAGCTGCGCTTGTCGGCGGCACCACGACTCTCATCGAGATGTGCTGCCCGGCGCGCTCGGATGACGCACTCAAGAGTTTTGAACTCTGGATGAGTCAGGCGGTCGGCAAGTCCGCTTGCGATTTCTCGTTCCACATGGGCGTGACGAAGTTTGACGATAACTCTGAGAAGCAGCTCCGCGAGATCGTGAAACGCGGCATCAGTTCTTTCAAGGTGTTCCTCGCCTACAAAGGCACGTTCGGCGTGGACGACACCGAACTCTACCGCACGCTGAAGCTAGCAAAGGAACTCGGCGTCATCGTTACTGCGCATTGCGAGAACGAAACGCTCGTCAGTGAGCGCTGCAAGGAGCTCATCGCCGCTGGAAAGACTGGCCCGGGCTTTCACGAGGCGAGCCGTCCGGTCCAAGTTGAGGCCGAGGGTGTGCATCACCTGATGACTTTTGCCGAACTCACCGGTGCGGCGACTTACATCGTTCACTTGAGCTGCAAGGAAGCGCTCGCTCAGGCCATTGCCGGGCGCCAACGCGGTGTGCGCGTCGCCGTCGAGACCCTCATCCAATATCTCACGCTCGACAAAACCTACGCGGAGAAGCCCAAGTTCGAAGGTGCGAAATACGTTATGTCGCCGCCGCTGCGAGACCAAGCGAATCAGGAAGTACTCTGGAACGGCCTGCGGGATGGCCTCGTGCAAACCGTCGCCACCGACCACGCGCCGTTCGATTTCCGGAAGCAGAAGGCCCTGGGCAAAAATGATTTCACCAAGATTCCAAACGGCATCCCGTCACTCGAAGAACGCGTCAACCTGCTCTACACCTACGGCGTCAAGGCCGGGAAGATTGACCTACACACGTTTGTGAACGTCGCCAGCACGCAGGTCGCGAAAACGTTTGATCTCTTCCCGCGCAAAGGCACGATCCAACCCGGAGCGGACGCCGACCTTGTCGTGTATGACCCGAACTATTGCGGAAAAATCTCCGTGAAGACTCAGAGCATGAACCTCGATTACAGCGCGTTTGAAGGCTGGAAAATTGAGGGCCGCCCCAGCGTCGTCACGGTTCGCGGGCAAGTCGCCGTGCGCGATGGCAAATTCGTCGGCAAACACGGCCATGGGAAATTCCTCCAGCGCCAGCCGAGTCATTTTTAGTTTGGACTCTTCACTTTCTGTCTTGGGCAAGTGCGTGACCTAAAACGATCGGGTCAACTCCACCCGTTTTTTAGCAATCGCATTTGCTGGCAAGCCTTTTGTGTTCTTGTGTAATCTACGATGCGTGAGCCGCACTTCATTAACTCGTTTTGCTTGGTTATCCATTGGCGCGGCTCTGCTCACGATCGGGTTGAAGACCGTCGCCTACCACGTCACGGGATCTGTGGGCTTGCTTTCGGACGCGGTGGAATCGCTCGTCAATCTGCTCGGCGGGTTCATGGCGTTGGCGATGTTGACGGTGGCCGCCCGCCCCGCCGATGAAGACCACGCTTACGGCCACGGCAAGGCGGAATATTTCTCCAGCGGACTCGAAGGTGGATTAATCCTCGTCGCAGCCGTGAGCATCGCCATTGCAGCAGTGATGCGATTGATCGCGCCGCGAGAGTTGCAAGCGGTAGGCATGGGTCTGGCGGTTTCTGGCATAGCAGCGACCGTGAATCTTGTCGCCGCATTGGTGATCTTGCGCGCGGGCCGGAAACATAACTCCATCACCCTCGAAGCCAATGCGCGACATCTGCTGACAGATGTCTGGACCAGCTTGGGAGTCATCGTAGGCATCGGGCTGGTGGTGTGGACGGGGTGGTTATGGCTTGATCCCGTGATGGCGTTACTCGTCGCTGCGAATATCCTTTGGACGGGCCTGGGCATCGTGCGCGGATCGATCGGCGGGTTGATGGACGCGTCCATTTCAACAAACGATCTCGCGAAGGTGAGAAAAGTATTCGAGAATTACGAATCTGGAGGGGTGAAGTTCCACGCCTTGCGGACGCGGCAATCTGGCTCAAAGAAATTTATTTCGGTACACGTGCTTGTGCCGGGCGATTGGACGGTTCAACGCGGGCATGAACTGCTCGAGCGCATCGAGGGGGATATCCGCACCACGGTTTCAGACTCAGTAGTGTTCACCCATCTGGAATCGCTTGATGATCCGGCTTCGTGGGAGGATGAAGCCTTGGAGCGCTGAAAGACTTTTAACTCAACCTAGTTTCTAGGATGATATACGCCTCACACGAGTTCATGTCATACGTGTCATTCACCGCCACCGGCGGAACTGCCTTTTCCAGCGTCGACATCACCAACGCGCCAGCTCTGTTCGTCCCGTTCACCAATGTAATGCCTTCAGTGGCCGCAAACGTCTTGTCGCCTTAAATCGCCGAAGGCTTCGCTTTCACGACCAACGCCGCGACTTCTCCCTCCACACTGGCCTCGTGTCAATTTTTCGAGGAAGCCTAATCCATCTAAAACTACACTAACCCCCCAAACCCTCCTATAAAAGCAACCGCTAAAATCCGTTGCATCCGCCCGCTATCAAAAATCACCCCACTCCAGTTCGCCTTCTATAAAACATAAAAACACTCGAGTGCATCGATAATTTTCCTGCCTTTGCTGTTGCTTACGAATTGCGTTGATGCACGGAGAAACGCCATATTTATGATATGACTCCAGAACAATCTGCATCCGAACAATTATTAAGAGGGAACGAGCTCTTTCTGCGGGCGTTTATGGAGAACAGCCCCACCATCGCTTGGTGCAAGGATGAAGAAGGCCGCTATGTGTTTATCAACCCACACTATGAACGACACTTCGGCGTGACATTGGCAGATTGCTTGGGCAAAACGGATTTCGAAGTGTGGCCCAAAACAATTGCGGAGGAATTCAGAAAGAACGACCTTGCGGTGCTTGCTGCAGGCAAACCAATCGATTTCGTTGAATCCGCCTTAAACCCCGATGGTTCGACTTCCCATTGGCTCAATAATAAATTTCCGTTCAGGGATGCGTCGGGGCGGCGTTACGTCGGGGGGATGGCATTAGACATCACGGAACGCAAGAAGCTTGAGGACCAACTGGAGAAGTTCCGGTTGAGCGTGGAACATTCAGGCGACTCTGTGTTCTGGGTCAACCGTGAAGGACGCATCCTCTATACGAACGCGTCTGCGTGGAAGACTCTTGGCTACAAGCGGGAAGAAATTCTCAACATTTCGATATTCGATCTGGATCCAGATTATCAAGAGGGGGTCTGGAGCGCGCATTTTGAGGATCTCAAAAAGCGCGGCACCATCACCCTTGAAACCCGTCACCGGACGAAAGACGGACGCATTTTCCCAATAGAGGTCAACGCCAATTACGTCTGCATCGGTGGGCAGGAGTTCAATTTTGCCACCGTGCGTGACATCAGCTTGCGCAAGGAGGCGGAGGTGAGAATTTTTGAAAACGATCGGCGGTTGCGCGCGATTTTTGAACAGGCTGGCGTGGGGGTAATTGAAGCAGGCACGAGCGCAAACTTATTAAGGGTCAACAAACGCTGCTGTCAGATGTTGGGCTATTCGGAGGAGGAATTGCTGTCCAAAACAATGGCTGACCTTACCCATCCGGACGACATGCCTATGATGCACCAAAACTGGCAACTGTTGTTGGAGGGAAAGACGAGGGGCTACAGCTTGGACAAACGCTACATTGCAAAGAACGGGGAAGATGTCTGGGTGAATGTCATCGTTTCGGCCTTGTGGGCTGCGGGCAAGAGTCCAGACCGCGTTGTGGCCATCGTCCAGAACATTACTCCACAGAAAAAAGCTGAGGTTGCACTAAGCAAAGCGGAATTTCGTTATCGCACCATCTTTGAACAAGCGGGAGTGGGTGTAGCTGTGCTGGAATCCCGCACCGGCAGGTTCGTTGAAGTGAACC
Source organism: Verrucomicrobiota bacterium (assembly GCA_008933055.1). GTDB lineage: Bacteria > Verrucomicrobiota > Verrucomicrobiia > Limisphaerales > JADLHS01 > JADLHS01. Next base: position 6,675 of record WBXK01000102.1, read on the forward strand.
TCAAGAACCTTGAAATCCTTGGGCGCTCCGACGCAGAAGTGCTGGCCACGAACTTCATGTCCATCACTCATCCGGATGATCTCGCAGATGATCTCAATCAGAGGCGGCGGATGATCGCCGGTGAGACAAAGGGATTCACAATGGAGAAACGTCTCCTTCGCCCGGACGGCGCGGTCGTCTGGGTAAGCATGGCTGTGTCTCCTCTTTGGCAGCCGGGTGAGGAGCCCTCGCAGCACATCGCTGTGTTGAAAAACATCACCGAGCGCAAGTTGTTGGAGCAGTCGCTAAGGCTCACACAGTTCAGTATTGACCGCGCGGCGGAATCCGTTTTCTGGATCACTTCGAATAGCGAAATTGTTTACGTGAACGATGCGGCATGTCGGACACTGGGTTACTCGCGAGACGAAGTCATAGGAAAAACCGTGCCGGACATAGACACCAATCTTACAGCGGCGGCCTGGCCGGCTCATTGGGAAGAGGTGAAGCGTCGAAAGACCTTTTCATTTGAAACTAACCACACCACGAAAGATGGACGCCTCCTCAAGACCGAAGTGACGGTCAATTACATCCAGTTTGAAGGCCAAGAGTATAACTGCGCTACCATGCACGATATCACTGAGCGCAAACGGACCGAGGAGGCGCTGGCGAACGAACATAAACGCTCGAATTTACTTGCCGTGTTGGGCCGTGAATTGGGTGAAGCTGAAACGAAAAAGGCGGCAGCTATATCCATTCTGAATGCTGCGGGAAAGTTGCTAGATTGGGACTGCAGTTGGTTACGCATTTGGAATGAGACCACACAAGAATGGCGCAATATCGTGGCATTCGATGTCATTGACGGTGTCAAACAGGAAGTAACAATTAACGTGGCATCCATGTCACGGTTATCAAGCATTGTTCAACAAGCACTTGAACGTCCGCAACTACTCCTCCGTGAAAGCGAGAAAGACAGCACAGAAATCCTTACATTCTTCGGCAACGGACGCCGTTCTCTCTCCCTGATATTTGCACCAATCCGTTTGGGCGACCAACTGATTGGAATGCTGTCCGTGCAATCCTACAAACAGCATGCATATGATGCGGCAGCAATGGAGGTGATTCAGGCATTGGCGGAACATTGCGCTGGCGCAATGGCTAGGATCAAAGCTCAAGAATCATTGCGGCAGAGCGAAGTGCGGTTCAAGACCCTCTTTGAGTCCGCTCCGGAAGCGATCTTCCTGCTTGCAACAGGCGAAGATTCCGGACGGATAATTGATGCAAACCCTTTTGCCGAAGAGATACACGGCTATGCCCGTGGAGAAATGCAAGGGCTAAGGATTCAGGAGGTGGATCTACCTGAGGATGCGAATTTGGTCACCGAACGCATGCGTCGTTTGGGTGAAGGCGACAAGTTAATTTTCGAAGTCGAACACTTCAGAAAAGACGGATCCATTTTCCCTATTGAAGTTCATGCGAATCTCATAAATTTGGGCAGCGAGAGCTTCATCCTAGCTTTTAACCGGGATATCAGTGAGCGAAAAAAAATAGATACTGCGCTTCGCGCTGGCGAAAAGCTTGCAGCCACGGGCCGCATGGCGGCGGGCATCGCCCACGAGATCAATAACCCGCTTAATGGCATCAGGGCCTCATTGCACCTAGTGGAAAAGGCAGTACCTGCCAATCATCCTGACTTTGAATTCATCAAACGCATCGAGCGGGAGATCAATCGGATTGCCACCATCACCCACCGAATGTTCACTCTTTACAAACCGACACAGGATGAGGCACAGGACTTCAGCCTTAAGAAACTTGTTGAAGATGTGGTGTGTTTATCACAGCCCAATGCAGAGAAGAGCTGCGCGCGCCTCACGTATACGGCGCAGGTCTCCGAGTGCCTTGTGAGGTTGCCAGAGGCGGCGGTAAGCGAGGTGCTTTACAACCTTGTTAAGAATGCCATCGAAGCCTCGCCCAAAGGCGGTGAAGTGACTGTGACGCTGTCATGCTCTGAAGGCTATGCGCTAATCACCATCAAGGATCAAGGCAATGGCATTCCGGAAGAGTTGAAGGACCGAGTTTTCGAGCCATTCTTCACAACCAAGAGCGGAAGTGGCGAGCGGGGGTTGGGACTGGGACTGGCCACGGCGCGCTCTCGGGTAGAGGCGATGCATGGTCATATTTCATTCGATTCTTCTAAGGTTGAAGGAACAGTTTTTCATGTGACCTTACCAATGAAAGCAGCGATTGAACCGCGATAAAGCTCGGGTCTTATTTATTCGATGAAGCTCACCGAGGCGTATGTCCTGCGTATTTCATTTTGCCTAGGCCAATTTCTTGCTAAGGTTTTAGTCAACGAATGAAACGAGGCTAATGAAAAAAATCTTGTTTGCTGAAGACGACGAAACTTCCAGGCTCTCGATTGCCCGACTGCTGGAGCTTGCTGGATATGAATGCATCGCCGTCTGCGATGGCGTCGCGGGCAAGGCAGCATTGCAGGCACAGGAGTTTGACTGCGTTATCTCCGACCTGAACATGCAGGGCAACTCGGATCTGGAGTTCATTCGCTCTGTGCCCCAAATCCAGCCGGGACTATCTGTGATTGTCGTCACCGGCTATCCGTCGGTGGAAACGGCAGTCGCATCGCTAAAACTTCCCGTCTTGGCGTACCTGACCAAACCGGTGAAATTCGAGGAACTTAAGAAGCATGTCTGCGAAGCCGTTTTTCGCCATGCGCTGCTCAGGCAATTCAACAAAACGAGGGTAGGCCTGGAGGAGTGGCGATCCGATCTGGCAAAACTTGTAGATGAATTGAAAGAATCGCCGCGTGCGTCGATGGGCGATCCGGTCGATGTCTACGTTACGGTCACGTACCGCAATATCCTTGCCTCGCTCTTAGGCTTAAGAACTGTGGTGGAACAATCGCTTTCAATCCGGACGCCGGAACAACCAAACGTCTCACAGATGGAGACCCCGCTGCTGTTGATTGAGGCGCTGCGTGACGCTATCGCGGTGCTTGAAAAGACGAAGGATTCGTTTCGTTCCCGAGATCTTGGGGATTTACGTCACCGGCTAGAGG
>WBXK01000103.1 GCA_008933055.1 Verrucomicrobiota bacterium
AACGCGTTACGCAGTCGCAATCCTCGCAAAGCCGAGTATGACTACCGCGTCGCGATGGCAAATGCAGGATTAGCCTAGTCCCTTTGCATGCACAAAACTATCCTTTCGTTGGGTGTCCCTCTCGTATTGTTCCTTCTTTCACTCGGAAACGTGGTGGCCGTTGAAAAATCACCTGCTGATTACGTCAATCCTCTGATCGACACCCACAAATCACGCTGGTTTTATTTCTCCTCAGCGTGCCGACCATTCGGCATGGTAAACCTAAGCCCTGACACCAAAGTAGGTAACGATTGGATGCACGGCTACATCTACGGGGACACGAACATCCAGTGTTTCAGCCATGTTCACTGCTGGCAGTTGTATGGTGTGCCGGTGATGCCGATCGCGGGGGAGTTTCATGCGCACGAAGGCATGGCTGCCGCAGCTTCCAGATATTCCCACGCAGACGAAGTAATACGGGCCGGTTACCACAAGGTTTTCCTGCAACGCTACGGCATAAAAGCCGAGCTGACTTCCACAACGCGAGTCGGATTTCATCGTTACACTTTTCCCGCAAGTGAGCCGGCTTACATCGCATTCGACTCCGGCGCGACATTGATGGCCGGCATGGATTCAAGTTCAGTTCGACAAATCAGCCCGACGGAGATTGTCGGAAGCTCCGTCATGTCATCAACGATTCGCCGACCGAAACCATTCACGGTTTATTTCGTTGCGCAATTCAACCGACCTATTGCGTTCGGCGCGTGGAAAAACAAGAAGCTGATTAGTCCGCCAGTCAAGGAAATCAGCGGCGACAACATCGGCGCGTATGTTTCATTCCCGACCAAGGCGGACGATCAAGTGTTGATGAAGGTCGCCATCTCGTACGTGAGCGTAGAGAACGCGCGAAGCAATCTCATGGCCGAATTGCCGCATTGGGACTTCGACCGCATCGTTCGCGAATCAAAAGACCATTGGAACGCCTCGCTGGGTCGCCTAGCCGTCGACGGCGGGACAGAAACTCAAAGAATTAAATTTTACACAGATCTTTGGCACGCGTTGTTGGGTCGTCGCATCGTAAGCGATGTGGATGGAAGCTACTGCGACATGACGGACGCCTCGCCCATTACTCGACGAGTGCGACTGGACAAAGCCGGCCAGCCCATTTTTCCGCACTACAACTTCGACGCATTATGGGGCAGCCATTGGTCACTGAACATCTTATGGTCCTTCGCCTATCCGGAAGTGATGGATGGCTTCTGCAACACGATGGTGGACATGTATCGCAACGGCGGTTTGATTCCGCGCGGACCCGCAGGCGGAAACTATTCGTTCGTTATGATCGGGGATCCGGCGGCCCCATTCTTTGCGGCGGCATACAACAAAGGCATTCGAGGCTATGATGCAGAACAGGCATTCGCTGGTTTGAAAAAAAATGCGTTACCAGGTGGTATACGCAATCACGCCGGATATGAGCATTCCAGTCACGCTAAAGGGGGTGGAATGGACTACTACGTCGAGCGCGGCTATGTGCCCGAGGACATCGAAGGCACGGGCATGCACAAGGACGGGGCGGCAATGACGCTGGAATATGCTTACCAGGATTGGTGTCTTGCCGAGTTTGCGTCCGCTTTGAACAAGCCCCAAGACGCGCGATGGCTAAAAGGCCGGTCTGCCAATTATACGAATCACTGGGACTCGACCACTTCAATGATGCGTCCGCGAATCAAAGACGGTTCGTGGCTGAAGGATTTTGACCCCGTTGGCGAAAAGGCTGCTAAAGGATTCTGTGAAGCCAACGCCGCAATATACACACACTTCGTCCCACAAGATGTCACCGGGCTGATCAAGTTATTTGGCGGAGCTGAAAAATATTCAACTGCCTTAAACAAGCAGTTCGAGAGTTCGGCGAAGGTGAATTTTGTAGCGGGCCACGACAAGCACCAATATCAGTGGGTGGATTATGATAACCAACCCTCCACGGCGATGGCGCACATGTTCAACTTCGCCGGGTCACCGTGGCTGAGTCAGAAATGGGTGCGGGAGGTGAAAGAGAAAGCCTTCGGCGATATTACTCCGTTCGGTGGCTACAACGGCGACGAGGATCAAGGTCAGATGGGAGCGCTCGGCGTTTTGATGGCCATTGGGCTCTTCGATGTCGAAGGCGGTGCGGCTCAGAAGCCCACGTATCAGATCACCTCGCCGATCTTCGAAAAGGTCACCATCCGACTGAACAAGGATTATTTCAGCGGCGGCAAGTTCACAATCAGCACGCGCAATAATTCCGCCACAAACATGTATATCCAGACCGTCTCATTGAACGGCAAGCCATTGAATCAATTTTGGTTTCGACATGCTGATCTGACTCGCGGTGGCTCACTGGAAATCAACCTCGGTCCGCAACCCAGCCGATGGGCTGCAGATTCACCCATGCCGAGATAATTGATTTTGTTAAATCAGTTCAGTGATGAATCCTTAACAAGTTGTCCCCCAGTTTACTGGGATTGGTTATTTCTCTGCCTCTGTAAATGCTTTTAATAATGAGCCGAACTTTCATCCAATCGTTTCTTGTCACTGCCGTAGCCTGCGGAGTCGCCCTCTGTTCGCCTGCGAAGGATTCACATCAATCGCGATACAACGAGCCTTATCCCAATGCCATTTCAAAAAAGGGATTGCAGGTTGAGCTGGTGGACGACGCTCTGGCGCTCGGAGTCAAACACGCCGCGCTCAACGTGAATCTCACCGGGCTTTATTCGCGAGAGACAAATGCGGCGACGACCGTGAACTATGAATTCGACGGAGAGACATTTTGTTTCCGGCGCGCCTACCTTGAGCAGATGGATACTCAACTCAAACAGCTGTCGGATAAAGGTGTGATCGTGAACATGATCGTTCTCGCCTACGCTTCAGGTAACGCTGCCGTAGACCGCGTGATGTTGCATCCGAATTACGCGACGAATGCACCCAATCATCTCGGCGCTTTCAACAACGTAACTCCGGAGGGTCGACGCTGGTTCAGCGCCTGCATGGAATTCTTGGCTGAACGATGGTCACGACCAGATCAACTCTTTGGTCGCGCTTCAGGTTACATCATAGGCAACGAAGTGAACTCCCATTGGTGGTGGAGCAACATGGGCCGCGTGACAATGGAAGAATTCGCCGATGATTACCTACGCACTGTTCGTATCGCCCACAAGGCAATCCGCAAGCAGTCATCCTGGGCGAGAGTTTACCTCTCTCTTGAACATCATTGGAACATCCGTTACGGCGCGGGGGATGAACGCCAATCGTTTCCTGCCCGCGCGTTTCTCGACTACTTCAACAAGCGAGCTAAGGAACAAGGCGACTTCGACTGGCATATCGCATTTCATCCTTATCCTGAAGACTTGTTCAAACCGGATTTCTGGAATGACAAAACCGCGACCACCAACACTGACACGAAGAGGATCACCTTCCAGAATCTAGAGATGCTGACGGATTATTTGAAACAACCTGAAATGCTGTTCAGTGGTCATCAACGCCGGGTGATTCTTAGCGAGCAAGGATTCCACACGCAGAACGGCCTTGATGGCGAAAGACTCCAAGCTGAGGCGTATTGTCGCGCTTACAAAAAGGTGGATGCCATGCAAGGCATCGACTCGTTTATTCTCCATCGCCATGTGGATCACGATGCAGAAGGCGGTCTGCTGTTGGGGCTGCGCGGAAATAAACCCTCCAACGGCGAAGCACGACCAAGAAAAATGATCTATGAATGTTTTCGAGCCGCCGACACCGCGCAATGGCGGAATGTGTTCAACTCCGTTACGCAATCGAACACATGGCCTCTCACGGATCAATTCGTCGTATTGAATATCTCGACTACGCCGCCGGCAGATGTTTTTAAACAAATCGCGCAGAATATCACGCAGCAGACAAACACTTCCGTACATGTTGGCATCGGGGCCATATTTTCCTATCTGCGTTATCCGCCGGAGAAAGTTCGAGCAGACCTAGAGGAGTTTTTGCGACTGGCTGAATCTCACAACATTCCCATCGTCATTCAACTCGATGGCGAGTCATGGTGGGAAGCCCGCCCTGATTTATGGAACTGGTGGGATGCGAGCAAGCCCGGCTTCAATCCAACGAACCGTTTGAACGTAGAATGGAGTGGCTGGCAACCTGAAGATGCAATCCGCATTGCATGGCGTAATTGGGGGCAAGTTCTCCGCGTCCTTCCCCCGCCGAACCTGATGAGCCCGTCGTATCGGAATGCTTGCCATGTAGAAATGGAAAAGCTCGTGCCCGTGGTTTTAGAGTGGTGGCGCGGATTGCCCGAGGAAAAGCGGTGGCTGCTGATCGGCCTCAAAGTCGGATGGGAAAGCTCCATCGGAGTAAACGCCTGGTATTTTCCAGATGGCAACAAATTAGCAGACCTTCCGACAACGAATGATCCAACCAACAAACTTAAAGGCAGTGAAGTACCATCGCGCGGAATGGCGACCCTCGGTTATGCAGCAGTCAAAACGTCCGGGATTCGAGCCGAAGGTGAAATCACCGAAGCGGATCTCGCCGAAGTTGTGCGCCTACATCTTGAAGACCTCAGTCGTGTGGCAGCCAAGCTGGGTCTGCCGCGAGAAAAACTGTTCACACACGTCGGCGGCTGGAAAGAGGGCGAACTGCTCTACTCCGCCGCAACAAATCAATTCAGTTGTCCCGGCTGGAGTTTTTACCGGCACGCGAACGATCCGCGCGCAGATACTGGCGTTCAATCTGTTCTTGCTGCCAGTGACGCGCCAGGTTGGGCCGCCGTTGAGTGGCTCTATCGCGGAAAGAACGACGTGGAAGGTTGGACGCAAGCCTTGGAGAACGCATTCGCCGATTCACGCTGCCGCTTCGTTTGCATCTATAACTGGGAACATGTTCGGGAAAACAAGATTGCCATGGAAGCAATCAGGCAAGTCACGCTTCGCTCGCAATCTGAGACGAAATAGCTTTCGGCGCATTTGCAGAATTGAAGTGAGTTAGCGCTTTCTGTCATTCTCACCCAATGAAAATTAAATGTAGCTACCTGTTAGTCTCATTTGCGACCGTTTTGTTCTGCGGTGCCATTTCGGCACAGGCCGATGCTGCCGGTGATATTGTCTTTCGGGAAGGGTTGTCTGTCCGCTCTGTTGCTCGCTCGGGCCGAAACGCTTTTCGTACAGACCCGATTGAGGCGCAAATAGTCAGCGGCCAGTGGAGGCCGCCTTCGTCGGGCGATGCGGTCGTTGCGAGCGGAGGGTCGAATCGCATCTGGCAAGCTGCCTACACAGATGTTGATGGCAATTTCACGAATGCACCGTCTCCAGCTTCAACCAACCGAATGCGCGCCGGAGGGGGGTATCTGTATGTTCCATTCGTTGCTGAGACAACCGGCGTAAAAATTCTCGAAGCCGCCGGGCAGGATGCGATGTACGTGAACAGCGAGCCACGGGTAGGGGATCCTTACGGCGATGGAATCCTCCAACTGCCCGTTCAACTTCACTCAGGACGAAATGATTTTCTCTTTCAGTTTTCCCGTGGGAAAGTCCGCGCAAAGCTCATAACTCCCAGATCGCCGGTCATGCTCAATATGCGAGACATGACTTTGCCTGACGTGATTCGAGGCGATAAATCTGAAACGTGGGGCGCAGTGGTTGTCGTCAACGCCACGACCAATTTCCTAGATGATCTTTCACTCGGGGCTTCTTGCGGCGACGGAAAAACACTTCAGACGGATCTGCCCCAAATACCTCCCCTGACTTCGCGTAAAGTTCCGTTCCGGATTCAGCCACAAGAAATAGACAACACCAATGCTGTTCCGCTCAGACTCGAATTGGCACATCGCAGATCCATCAAGGGCAGAAAACTCGATTCCCAGATGGCGTCGATGCGTCTGCGAAAGCCCGATGAACACTACAAACAAACTTTCCGCAGCGACATTGATGACAGCATCCAGTACTACGGAATTGCCCCAGCGCTCCCGCTCTCGAAAGACAAGCCCGCCCGCGCGCTGTTTCTCGCAACTCACGGTGCTGCGGTTCAAGCCATGGGAATGGCTGGTTCGTACGCCCCGAAAACCTGGGGTACTGTCGTCGCCCCGACAAATCGCCGGCCTTACGGTTTCGATTGGGAGGATTGGGGACGACACGACGCGATGGAAGTTCTCGCAATCGCCCAAGCGCGTTTCAAAACAGATCCGCATCAAACCTATCTCACAGGTCACTCGATGGGTGGACACGGCGCGTGGCAGCTCGGTGTCACTTTCCCGGATCGCTTCGCCGCGATTGCGCCGAGTGCCGGATGGATCAGTTTCTGGTCGTATGCTGGCTCAGATAGCCGCAAAACTTCCGACGCTTTACAACAACTCATCCAACGCGCTTCCACTCCCGGCGACACGCTTGCGCTCTCAAGCAACTATCTCCACCAAGGCATCTACATCCTTCACGGCGACGCAGATGACAACGTGCCCGTGACAGAGGCCCGAACGATGCGTGAGCATTTGACTCCGTTTCATCGTGACTTCACCTATCACGAACAACCGGGTGCGGGACACTGGTGGGGCAGGCCCTGCGTGGATTGGCCGCCCATCTTCGACATGTTTTCGCGCCACAAAATTCCCGATAATGAAAGTGTTGCCGACATAAACTTCTCAACAGCGAACCCGGGGATCTCTTCTTCATCCCACTGGGTATCGATTGAAGCTCAACAGCATGCCCTCGCGAAAAGCGTCGTGGTCATTCATTTCGATGCAGACCGTCGGCAATTTTCCGGCTCAACCGAAAACGTCGCTCGACTTGGATTAAAACTGAGCCATGTCAAACCCGGCGGAATCATCTCTGTCGAACTCGACGGTCAGAACTTTGAAAATCTCGATAGACCTGACAAAGGGCAAAAAGTTTGGTTCGAGCGCGCTGCGAATAAATGGTTATTGAGCGCCCCTGCATCTTTATCTCAGAAAGGCCCCCACCGCTATGGACCATTCAAGGAAGCTTTTGGCAATCGGATGCAGTTTGTTTATGCGACCCAAGGCAGTGCAGAGGAAAACGCATGGGCTTACGCCAAGGCGCGTTTCGACGCTGAGACCTGGTGGTATCGCGGCAATGGAGCAGTGGATGTCATTCCTGACGTGCAGTTCAATGCAGCCAAGGAAAAAGATCGCGGCGTAGTTCTTTACGGCAATGCTGACAATAACGCTGCTTGGCCATTGCTGCTTGGGCAAAGCCCTGTTCAAGTGCGGCGGGGTGCTGTGCGAATCGGAGACCGCGAGCAACGCGGCGAAAACCTAGCCTGCCTATTCTGTCGTCCGCGTCCCGGCAGCGACATTGCATCGGTCGCAGTCATCAGCGGTTCCGGCATTATCGGACTAAAACTGACTGACCGAGTGCCATATTTCATGGCAGGTGTGGCGTATCCTGACTGCACCGTGTTCGGGCCAGAAACCTTGAGTAACGGCTACGAAGGCGTGCGCGTCGCTGGATACTTCGGCAACGATTGGAGTGTAGAGAAAGGCGAGTTCGCGTGGCGCGAATAAAACCTTAAGTTATTTCGGGTTGAACTGAATCCAATCCAAATTTAAGAAATTTGTCTGGCTAGAATTCTTGAAAACCACCACAAGGTCGCACCGTTGATTAATTGGTTTGAGCGGCGCTGCGACTTCCTCCCACGACTTGGTATCGCCTGTCGGCTTGACGTCAACGCTTGCGAGGATATCGCCAGCAGGAGACCCGTTATGTAGCTCGATAGTGCCACCCGCCTTCGCAGAAGAAACTCGGAATGCCACAGTTCCGACGTCAGCCAGATTTAGCGATACGAAACGCGCGGAATTTCCGTCTACGTGGGCGCGCAGATATTTTTTACCACTGGCATGGCCCGCTCCTTGTTCTGTCGTGCCGATTAAGTCCCTGCTCTCTTCGGCTTCAATTCTGCGACCACGTAATTTCACGGTGCTCTTACCTACCAACGGTCCAGCCGGTGCGCGGCCTGCATCGGTATAACTCGCTTCGAGAACACCAATACGATTAGCCTTTTCTTCAGGTGCTGTAAGCTTACCAACAATGCCGCGCGTCATGTCCATTCCAGCTTTGCCGGGTTCTAAAGCAAAAATCCATCTCACCATCATCTGAACTTGATCGGCTGTAAGTTGCTCGTGCGCCAGCATCGGCGCGTCACTCCAAACACGACTCGACCCTTTGATGACGCGCTGAACACTGACGTCAACCGCACCGGGTTGATCACGATATTTATTCGCGATGTCAATCAATGCAGGTCCGACAATTTTCTGATTCACGGCGTGGCAGTTGAAACAATCGCTTTGCCGCATCATGGCAAGCGCTGGCGCGATGGTTTCTTCATTCTCGTCTTCTTTCGCCCAGTTTGCGCTGACGAACGCTCGGGCTTCCATCAGCTCTTCGTAATTCACAGAACTGCCATCCTCGACATCCTCGACGATAAGCTTGTAGGCAACAGATCTACCCGGCGTGAAGAAATCGCCATCCTGTGGCGAGAGAAATCTAACCGTCGGCGGCGTATTGCCGACAAGTAACGGAAGCGTGGCTTTTGAAACGCCTCCCCGCCCGTCGTTCACGATCAACTCGACAGTGTAGTTTCCAGGTTGGTCCAGGGTGAGCTGAGGGTTTGCATTGGTGGAAATAATCTTGTTTGCTGGATGCAATCGCCATTCGTAACTCAAGGCATCACCCTCGTAATCCTTCGAGCCATGACTTGAGAACGAAACGGTCAAGGGTTCACGGCCTGCACCCGGAGTAACGCTCGCAACTGCGACCGGTGCGATATTTCCACGCTGATAAGAGATCTTAAGTAATTTTGAATCTGGATTCGCACCCCACGTCTCGCCGTAATCAATCATGTAGAGACAACCATCAGGTCCAAAGTGACTGTCCTCCGGTCGACGGATGACAAATGCACCAGATTTTTGCGCTTCCACGATTTTGATCTTTTCATTCACCACTGCGACGGCAGAACTGAAGGGTTCGATGCGGACGAGTTTGGAGTGCTTATCCAGTCTCGCCCATTTCATGAAGGGACGCTGCCAATCATAAAACAATAGGCAGTTGTCGTATTGTTCAGGAAACCCGCCGGTCTTGGCGAACTCTGGACGATAATGAAAAACCGGCCCAGCGCACGCGGTGCGACCACCTTCGCCAAGTTCAGGCCATTGAGGTGATTTTCCGTAGGGCCAATAAATGAAAGCCGGTTGAGCCGGTGGCAACACTTTCGAGCCAGTATTGTTTGGGCTGTGGTTGAAGGGACGGCTCGGATCAAACATCTCGCCCAGCTCCTTGGTGGCGAAGTTGAACTTGGCATAAGGATAATTGCTCCCCACAAAATAAGGCCAACCAAAGTTTCCGGCTTGGCGGGCTTGATTGATCTCATCATAGCCTCGAGATCCTCGCTGCGAATCTCCGCCAGCATCGGGCCCGACGTCGCCCCAATAAACAAAACCGGATTTCTGATCTACGCTTATGCGCCAGGGATTGCGACAGCCCATCACAAATATTTCCGGGCGACCTTTTGATCCATTGCGAGGAAAAAGATTTCCCTTGGGCACAGTGTAACCGCCTTCCTTCGTGGGCCGGATACGGAGAATTTTCCCACGCAAATCGTGCGTGTTTGACGAACTCTTTTGAGCATCCCACGGATTGCGGTCGGGGCGCTCATCCATCGGCCCTCTCGAATCGGAATCGCCAAAAGGATGCGTATTGTCGCCAGT
>WBXK01000104.1 GCA_008933055.1 Verrucomicrobiota bacterium
GAGCATAACGGAGCAAAGTGCGGTTGCAACGTCTGGGTTATTGGTTAATCTCAGCCCGTGATATACGACGCGTCACTGGACGAGTTGCTCCAGAAAGTTTGGGACGGCAAACGCATCAACGCTGCTGACGCTAAGCGGCTTTATTCCCTGCCCCTCGAAGAACTCGGTGCGCTGGCAGACCATCGACGGCAGCTAGCCAAGGCTAAGGCTTACGCCGGTCGCGGCAACGAGATCGTGACCTACAACGTAGATCGTAACATCAACTACACGAACGTCTGCAACGTCTATTGCAAATTCTGCGCGTTCTATCGCACCGAGAAGGACGATGACTCGTATGTAATCACGTTGCCGGAGATTGATGCGAAGATTGAGGAGACGATTGCGCTCGGTGGTAATCAGATGCTCATGCAGGGCGGTCATCATCCCAAACTTACGAAGCGGTGGTATCTGGATTTACTTTCGCATGTAAAAAATAAATTTCCCAAGTTCAATATCCACGGATTCAGCCCGAGCGAGTTCATCCACTTCCGCGAGGTCTTCAACGAGCCTTTGGGAAAAATCATCGGTGATTTTAAAGAGGCGGGGCTGGGTTCAATTCCTGGCGGCGGCGGCGAAATTCTCGTAGACCGCGTACGGCAAAAGATTTCCCCGCTCAAAGCGATGAGCAGCGACTGGCTAGAAGTGATGGACGTCGCGCATCGGCTCGGACTTTATTCCAGCGCGACGATGATGTTTGGGCATGTGGAGACGCTTGATGATCGCATCGAACATCTGGATCGTCTGCGCGCGCAGCAGGACAAGTCTTTAAGTTATGGCAAAGCCCATTTCACTGCGTTTATCGCATGGACGTTCCAAGCCGAGCACACCAAACTCAAGGCCGCGACGGTCGGAGCACACGAATATCTGCGCACACAAGCATTGAGCCGTATCTACCTCGACAACTTTGAAAATATCCAAAGCTCGTGGGTCACCCAAGGATTGGAGATCGGGCAGGTCGCGCTCAAGTTTGGCGCGAACGATCTCGGTAGCATTATGATCGAAGAGAATGTGGTTTCGCAGGCGGGCACGACGTTCAGTATGACCGTGCCAGACATGCATCGCCTCATCAAAGACCTGGGTTACGAGCCGCATCAGCGAGATAATTGGTATCAGTTAGTAAATTGACGTTCTTCTCCCACAAAGCGACCTTTCCTCACTTGGAAAAGCTCTGAGCATCCCTGTTTGGCCGCTGAAACCATTGACTTCGCGCACGTCATGGCTACCCTCCGCTTTCCCTTTTTGGGGCAAAACCAGACAGAAAACGATTTATGGCAAAGCTCACGGTTCGCGATCTTAATGTTCATGGCAAACGCGTCTTTATTCGCGTGGATTACAACGTGCCGCTAGAAGAAAAGAACGGCGCAATGGTCATCACCGACGAGACGCGCATCAAGGAAACTCTCCCAACACTCCGCTTGCTCATCGAAAAGGGCGGCCGAGTCATCCTTGCCGCGCATATGGGGCGTCCAAAGGGACAGCGCGAAGCCACGATGTCGTTGCGCCCGGTGGCCGCTCGCCTCGCTGAATTGCTCGGCACGAAGGTTAATTTTGCAGACGATTGCATCGGCGAAAAAGTTGAGAAGCTCGCCAACGAATTGCCTCCCGGAGGCGTGTTGCTGTTGGAGAACGTCCGTTACTATAACGAAGAGGAAGCCAACGATCCCGCGTTCGCCGAAAAACTCGCCACGCTGGCGGATGTTTATGTGAACGACGCGTTCGGTGCGGCGCATCGCGCACATGCTTCCACTGAGGGCATCGCTCGTGTTGTCGCCAAGCGCGGTGGACAGTGCGCGGCAGGTCTGTTGATGGAGCGCGAACTCCAGTTCCTCGGTGATGAATTGGAAAATCCGGCGCGTCCTTTCGTTGTGATCCTCGGTGGCGCGAAAGTTTCCGATAAAATCAAAGTTATTGACCGCCTTTTGGAAAAGGCGGACGCCATCCTCATCGGCGGCGCAATGGCTTATACATTTAAGCTCGCTCAGGGTTTCAAGGTGGGTAAATCGCTTGTTGAACCAGACAAAACGGACATGGCATTGGCGGCATTGGCAAAGGCCAAGCAGCGCGGGGTGCAATTTCTTTTGCCTACTGACAACACGGTAGCAACGCCGGTGGTCACTGACAAATTGAACAAGAAGGGCAAGCCGATCATTGACTTGAACCACCCCCGCACTAACACCGAGCCGAATATCCCTGATTCAGAAGAGGGCGTCGACATCGGCCCCGCTTCGGCTGCTTTGTTCGCGAAGACGATCCTCAGTGCGAAGACAGTGTTGTGGAATGGCCCTATGGGAATTTTTGAAGACAAACGTTTTGCCACCGGCACGAATGCCGTGGCGCAATCCGTCGTGGACGCCACGCAAAAGAATGGCGCTAAGACGATCATCGGCGGCGGCGACAGCGTGAAAGCGATCAACAAAGCCGGTCTCGGCGACAAGGTGACCTTTATGAGCACCGGCGGCGGCGCGAGTTTGGAATTTTTGGAAGGCAAAGAGCTGCCCGGCGTGGCGGCGTTGAGCAACAAATAGAGACGAATTAAAAAGATTTACAGGATTCTCGAAGGACTCTCAGGAAAACCCCTTATCATCCTGTCTCAAAAATGAATAAAGAACGCAAACTGATCATTGCCGGCAATTGGAAGATGAACAAGACGGTCGCCGAGGCTCTTACCCTTGTGGACGACCTCAAGCGCGATCTCGCGAACGTGAAGGAAGTGGACATCGTTGTCTGCCCGCCCTACACCGCGCTGGAATCCGTCTCCAAATCTATCCTCGACTCCAATATCCGTCTCGGCGCGCAGAACATGAGCGAGAACGGCAACGGCGCGTTCACTGGCGAGGTCGCCGCCGGGATGCTCAAGGAATTTTCTACACGCTACGTCATCCTTGGCCACAGTGAACGTCGCCAGTATCAGAAAGAGTTTGACGCGTTGATCGCGAAGAAAGCGGCAGCAGTCCATGCGGCGAATTTGAAGCCGATTGTGTGCGTGGGCGAGACTCTCGCCGAACGCGAGGGCGGCCTGATGGAAAAAGTTTTGGAAACTCAAGTCAGCGGTAGCCTTGCTGGGTTGACCAAGGAACAGATGGTCGAAACCGTTGTCGCTTACGAACCCGTCTGGGCTATCGGCACGGGCAAGACGGCGACGACGCAACAAGCGCAGGACGCACATGCTTTCATCCGCGCGTTGCTCGTGAAGCTGTTCGACGAAGCGACGGCCAAGAAAGTCCGCATTCAATACGGCGGCAGCGTAAAGCCGAACAACGCCAAGGAACTGATGAGCCAACCCGATGTGGACGGCGCGCTCGTGGGTGGCGCGGCTTTGGAAGCGCGAAGTTTTGCTGACATCATCAAAAATTCCATCTAAGATACGATTATGAGCTTATTCATCGGTTTATTGACTGCGCTGCTAGTCATTGATTGCTTACTGTTAATCCTGCTTGTGCTGGTGCAACTGCCCAAGAAAGAGGCAGGGGCTGGCTTGGCGTTCGGTTCTGGCGCAGCAGATGCATTGTTCGGCGCGGGTGCGGGCAATCCACTAACCAAGATCACCAAGTTCGCCGCTATCACATTCTTTGCGCTGCTGATTGTCATCTCTCTGCTGCAAAAGAGCGCGCATGGCGACAAGCTGAAGAAATTCACCAGCGGCGTCGAAGCTGAAACCAAAGCCGTTCCCACCCAAGCTGCTCCTGCAACTGCGCCGGCCCCAGCGCCAGCTGTCACTCCTGCGGCTACCGCCGTAACAAACGCTGTGACTAAATAGTTTCCGGCGATGCAAATCGCGAACCGCGCCACCGGGAAACACCCGCTGGCGCGGTTTTGTTTTTTGGCGACTCCATTTCTTATCTCTGCCCTCTGTCTTCTTAGTTCTGGCTGCCATCGTCTTGAGTCTCAGGCCAACATCACCATCTGCAACGCCAACGAACCCGAATCCCTCGATCCCCACATCGTCACCGGCATTTCCGAGATGCGGATCACCAAAGCGTTGTTCGATGGATTAACCAAACTTGAACCGCGTCACGCCACCCCCATTCCAGCGCTAGCGGAGCGTTGGGACACGTCTCCCGATGGGCGAACTTACACCTTTCATCTCCGCACCAACGCCGTCTGGTCTACAGGAGAACCGATCACGAGCGACGATGTCGTATGGTCATGGTTTCGCGCGCTGAGTCCAGCCACGGCAGGCGACTACGCAGGGCAGTTGTTCTACATCAAAGGCGCAGAAGATTGGAACAGTGGCAGGATCACAAACGCTACGGAAGTCGGGGTGCGGGCGTTGGATGCAAAAACTGTTCAAGTGGAATTGAACTCGCCGCTCGCGTTCTTTCTGGAGTTGTGTTCATTCCCTACACTCGCCGTCGTTCCCCGCCACGTCATCGAGCAAAATGGAGACCGCTGGCTGCACGCCAAGCCACTGCCCACAAGCGGGGCCTTCACACTTGGCGCATGGCGCGTGAATGACAAAGTCCGCCTGCTCCGTAATCCGCTCTACTGGGATGCTGACAACACCGCATCCGAGATCATTGATGTACTGCCGACAGGTTCGCCCAACACCGCGCTCAATCTCTACGAGAGAGGCGTTGCCGATATCGTCTGGGACAAAGACCTCGTGCCCACCGAACTCATGGACGTGCTGACCAAGCGACCCGACTTCCACAGCTTCACTTACCTTGGTACGTATTTTTATCGCTTCAACGTGACAAAGCCGCCCTTCAATGACCCGCGAGTGCGACGCGCCTTTGCTCTCGCCACGGACAAGAATCGTATCATCGCCAAACTCACCAAGGGCGCAGAGCGTCCCGCGTGGCATTTTGTGCCGGAAGGTGTAGCTAATTACACCGCGCCCTCCGCGCCGGGATTCAATCCCGAAACCGCACGCAAATATCTGGCCGAGGCTGGCTACCCTGCAGGCAAAGGATTTCCGCGCGTGACTTACACATTCTTCTCTGCAGCGGGCGGCGGCGGGAAACTACACGGCAAGGTCGGCATCGAGCTTCAACAGATGTGGAAGGACGTGCTCGGGGTGGATGTAGAACTACGACAGATCGAACGGAAAGTGTTTTATTCACAACAATCCAAACTCGATTACGACATCTCCACTTCAAGCTGGATCGGCGACTACAACGACGCGAACACATTCCTTGATCTGTTCACCAGCACCAGCGGCAACAACCGCACAGGCTGGAAAAATTCCCGATATGATGCCCTTATCAAGGAAGCCAACCTCCAGACCGATCTGCAAAAGCGCGCTGAGAATTTCCGACGGGCGGAAACCATTCTCATAACTGATGAACCCCCAATCGTACCTCTCTACTTTTACGCAGGCTTCAATTATTTTGACCCCCAGAAGATCGGTGGCATCTGGCAGAACATTTTGGATGAGCATCCGATGCAATACATTTATAAGGTCGGGCCATGTGAAGGGGGCGAAGCGCGAGCGCTAAGGGGCAAATAAACATGTATTTCCTAAAGCGACTTCTCTCACTCATTCCGCTCTTGCTGGTCATCAGCTTCCTCGCGTTTGTACTCGTGAGACTCGCGCCGGGTGGACCATTCGATCGTGAGCGCAAACCCGCTTCACCAGAAATCGAGCGGCAGTTGCAGGCGAAGTACCAACTCGATCAACCCATCTGGAAACAGTATGTCACCTACCTTGGTGGCCTAGCGCATGGCGATTTCGGGCCGTCGCTTAAATATCGTAACCACACCGTCACCGACATCCTCGCCCAAGCGTTGCCGGTCTCGATGCTGCTCGGCGCTCTCGCGTTTGGTTTTGCGATGGGTGTGGGAATACCCGTCGGCTACTACACCGCTGTAAAACGCGGACGCTGGGAAGATTACGCTGGAAGTTTCTTTGCTATCCTGATGGTTTGCGTTCCCGGTTTCGTCATCGCGCCGTTGCTCGTCATGTCCTTCGCGATTCAATGGCGTGTATTTCCCGTCGCACTTTGGGGTTCGCCGTGGCACGCGGTTTTGCCAGTCTTGGCGTTGGGACTATTCTTCTCCGGTCGCATCGCTCGGCTGATGCGCGAAGGGATGTTGAACACGATGCAATCCGAGTTCGTCACCGCCGCACGAGCCAAAGGAATGAGCGAGCACGCGCTGCTCCTCAAACACGCCTTCCGAATCGCTGTGCTGCCCGTGGTCTCATATTCCGGCCCGCTTCTCGCCGATCTGCTTACCGGCTCATTCGTCATCGAAACCATTTTTCAGATTCCTGGCGTCGGCGTGTTCATCGTGAACGGCTCGTTGAACCGCGACTACACCATGGTCGTCGGCTTGGTAATCATGTACGCCGCGTTGTTAGTCGTGCTGAACCTGCTCGTGGACTTTGCTTACACGCTGCTTGATCCGAGGGTGAAATATGAGTGACTCAAGCAAGAGGCAAGAGGCTATGGATAAGAGCAAGGCTGGTGGGGCGAGCCTTCCCGTGAGCTATCTCGCCCCACCCGCTTCTCCAAACCAACGTGCATGGGGTCGTTTCCGCTGTAATCGTCTCGCCCGCCTCAGTGCATGGTTTCTTGGCGCAATCATCCTGCTCGTTCTGCTCTGCCCATTCGTTTCGCCTCACAATCCTGACGCGCTTTCTGATAATCAATTCCAGCCGCCGAGCTTAAAGAACTGGTTCGGCACAGATGTTCACGGGCGCGATGTGTTCACGCGAGTGATGTACGGCGCTCAGATTTCACTGCTGGTCGGAATCGTCGGAGCAGCCGTAAGTCTGGTGATCGGCGTGACGTGGGGCGCAACAGCGGGCTATATGGGCGGGAAGACTGACAGCGCCTTGATGCGTTTCGTGGATATCCTCTATTCACTACCGTCCATCATCTTTGTCATAGTCCTCATCACGACGCTGGAAGGTGTTCTCAAAAACTGGCTGGCTGCCACTGGTTCACCAATGCTCGCGAAATCGGCTCGACTCATCTTCCTGTTCGTCGGGTTGGGCGCGGTGTCGTGGCTTACGATGGCGCGTATCGTTCGGGGGCAAGTGCTGTCTTTGCGCTCCCGACAATTCGTGGATGCCAGCCGCGTGCTCGGAGCTGGCTCGGTCTGGATTCTGCGCCATCACATTATCCCGAACGTGCTTGGCGTCGTAATCGTTTATCTCACACTTACAGTTCCGGCGATCATTCTCTACGAAAGTTTTCTCAGCTATCTCGGCCTCGGCATCCAACCGCCTATGGCTAGCTGGGGATCGCTTATTGCGGAGGGTGCCGAGCAGATTAATCCCGTCCGTATCTACTGGTGGTTGATAATCTTTCCCGGTGGCGTGTTGGTTTCAACGTTGCTTGCACTCAACTTCGTCGGTGATGGATTACGCGATGCGTGGGATGTGCGTGGCGGAGTTTGAGGCGGTGGCATCTTGCATTCCTTAATGCACCCCACTGCCTTTGCGGTGCAAGGTGTGACTCACTGAAACATAGGCAGCTTGTGGGATGATAAACTTCTTCACGGTGATTGTGACAGCTGCAGGTTGGAACTCTGACAGAACCATTTCACCCGCATCGTGTGCGAGTTTTTCGATCAGCTTCCAATTTCTACCTTTGCCGAATTCTAAGAGCTGTTGAGAAACTTGAAAATAATTGATTGTCTTGGTGACGCAATCTGTAGCAATGGCAGAATTGAAATCGTGATCCATGTCGACGGTCATCAGGATGCGTTGAGGAGTGGCGCGCTCTTCATCCGGCACACCGATGTGAACGTGGATTTCTAGGTCAACGATGGAGATTCTGGACATGGTCAGCGATGAGTTCATGAAACGGTTTCGAGCAATGTGCGCGTGGGCGTGTTGATGCGCATTTTCAAAGCCTCGGGAATCGTTACCCAGCGGAACTCGACGGCTTCGTGGTTTAACTTCACGTGGTGTTTTCCAATGCAGCGGCAGGTATAGTTTAGGAGGACGAAGTGCGCGTCGCGATAAAACTCTTTCGAGTGGATGCAATCTTGGACGAGGACAAATCGTATCTCTGTGATGTCGAGATTGGTTTCCTCCTTGAGTTCTCGGCGCAGCGCCGCTTCGGAGGTTTCACCCCACTCAGTTTTACCGCCGGGAATACCCCAGAGATCAGACCATTTGTGAGTGCGAACCATCAGGACTTGTTCGGTTTCGTTGAAGATCAATCCACCGACGGTGACGATGGGCCGAGGCGTCGTGTTGGCGTTGTTTTGCGATGGACTTAACTCCCAGTTGTTTTTTGTCAGCAAGTCGCGCAACTCGCCGAGATGTTCGACGATGACGTCGGGATTTGCATCTCGGAGTTGATTTAGTTTGTTGTAACCCGTGAGGACGGCGCAGGAGTGAAGTCCTCCATGTTGAGCGGTTTCGATGTCGTGCTGCATGTCGCCGATGAAAAGCGTTTCACGAGCATCAAGATGATTGTCCGCAAGTATGTCGTGGATTTTCTTCCGCTTGTCCCAGACGCCCGTGTAGGGTTTTTCGAGATAGCGACCAAATCCCGTAGCGCTGTCCTGAACAGCGAAGTGGTCATCCGCAACTGTGCTAAGAAGAAAGGTCCGTATTTTGTGTGTCGCACAGAATTCCAGGAAGTCCTGCGCGTGCGGCAGTGCGCAGACGGAGGATTGGACCTCGCGGAAGCGACTGTGAAACCACGTCTCTAACTGTGGCATTGGTACATGAGGCGTGAATTTGTCGTAGAACTTAGTGAACGGCAGGCAGAATTCGGCGCGGAATTGTTCGAGCGTCAGTTTGGTGCAGTTGGATTGAGCAAGAACGTAATTAGTGGCCTCCCAGACCGCCGGAAGGTCATCCACCAGCGTGCCTGACCAGTCGAAGACTATATTGCGAATCACTGGGTGATATTAGCGGATGCGAGAGGGCGGGCAACAGATTCAAATTGTCTCATTCGTTGGCGGACAAGACATGGTTGTCAGCGAATAAGACAGGTTGATGCGAAACTTTTTTCAAGTTTGGGTTTATTACTGAGGTTCGTAGGCAAAAACAGGTGTTGTGTCCGTTTCATTGGGCTTTTCATCGAGGCAATGGCTCGATACTCTGAGGACGTCTATTCAGGGGCAATAAGGATAGCGTCGAGGAAAATTATTTACCAAAAGAGAATTATGAAACTTAAAACAAATCGCGGAGCAGGCTTCACGTTGGTGGAAATCATGATCGTTGTGGCGATTATTGGGATGCTTGCTGCCATTGCGATCCCGAACTTTGTTAAGAACAAAAACACCGCACAGGCAAACTCTTGCATCATCAACATGAAGCAGATTGACTCCGCTATTGACCAGTTTGCCGTAGAAAACAACAAGCGTGACAGCGATCCCTTCACAGAGGCGGACATCAAGGAGTATATCAAGGGGAAGGAGATGCCTTTGTGCCCTGCGGGCAACGTGCCATATAGGCTTGGGGCGACGCTTGGAGCTACGGGACGTGTGACATGCGAGAATGAAAACAGCACGCCGAAGCACAAGATCAAGAATTGAAGCGATTTGGGTTAGGTTGGTGAAGGCCCGGACACTATGTTCGGGCCTCTTTTTTTTGGCAGAAGGTGCTGAAGGATCTGGCATCTGTGCTGCTAGGGCATGCCTCAGCGGTTGCAGCAGGCAATCAGTGGACGCCAACCGCAATTGTATAACCCGCCTGCTGCTGTGTTCACACCGCACAACAGAAAAGACAACATATGAAGATCAATACATCCCGCA
>WBXK01000105.1 GCA_008933055.1 Verrucomicrobiota bacterium
CAGTTTGCAGGGGTGCGAACCGTCAAAAGTCTTTTTGATTGCGGCCTCGACTGAATCTGTCTGAAGATTTTTTGCGAGCATGTCCCCCCATGCCACGGTTTGAAGCACGGCCCAATGCCCACCCGTCGCGCCAAGCAGCGCGAGAATCAATAGGCAACGACCAATTCCTTTCAACACCGTTCCAGTTTAGTCGCGTGGAGGGTTTTGTCAAGTGCGCGCCCGACGCAAAAGTCTGTTATTGCGCGGCGAATAATGTTCTGACAAAAATGTGTGTGTCGGAATTGGTGGATGGGGTCTTAGCTCAGTTGGTAGAGCGTCTCGTTCGCAATGAGAAGGTCAGGAGTTCGAGCCTCCTAGGCTCCACCAACCCCGACCGCTTCGGAGTTTTCGGGGCGAATGAAACAAAGGTGGGCAATGTCTCAAACCTCAGATACCCCCTCCACGCTGCAACGCTAAAATCCAATGCTTCCACAACCCTCTCCTTGGAAAATGTTCCTTCTCGTCGGCTTTATTTCACTGTTCGGTTACATCGCCGTATTCTCCTGGATGGAAAACAACCGTCGCAAGGATGGGCCGTGGGAGATCACCTTCACACAGGTAGACAACTCCCCTGCTTTGCTCGTGAGCCACAAGAAACTTGGATTGACCAATATCACGATCGTTTTTCACGACGCCATCACCACAACCAACGCGCCGCTAACTTTTCGCTTCGAGCATGGTCGAGTTGCGCCGTTTGATCTACCGTACGGCAAATGCGTTTTTCTCGACACGCTCTACCTGCCCGGCACGGTGGCCATGGAAGCGTTCGGACACTCAATCCAAGTGCTGCCGCGCACGCTGACGATTGACCGGGTGGAACGTCCGTGGATATCCGGCGAGAAAATCCTTTTGACAAATCGCCCGCCCGCTACACTTACGCCCAACTAATATGTTGCTGGTCTTAGATAACTACGATTCGTTCACGTACAACATCGTGCAGTATCTCGGCGAGATGAACGTCGGGATGCAGATCGTCCGCAACGATCAGATCACGGTGGAGCAGGTGCGCGCGCTCAAACCGACGCGATTGCTCGTCTCGCCCGGCCCATGTTCGCCCAATGAAGCCGGCCTCTCCAATGACATCCTCCGTGAGTTCGGCCCGAAGATTCCCACACTCGGCGTTTGTCTCGGCCATCAGTGTATCGGCCACGTATTCGGCGCGAAAGTCATCGTCAACTACCGGATGATGCACGGCAAAACGTCGTTGATTAAACACAATGGAAAAGATTTGTTCGCCGGAATGCCAAATCCATTTCCCGCCACACGCTATCACTCACTCGTCATCCAGCGCGATTCCATGCCGGACTGTCTAGAGATCACAGCGGAAACAGAGGAAGGCGAGATCATGGGCGTGAAGCATAAAATATTTCCGATCTGGGGCGTACAGTTCCATCCCGAAAGCATCCTGACTGAGAGCGGACGGATGATCTTCCAAAACTTTTTGAAGCTGAAGTAAAAGTTGGCAGAAATTCGGATTATTCTTCCCCACCCCCCTCAATTCGTCGCAAATGTTTAATTTGAGTGAATTTTAATCATGATCTACTGTCTGACCTCTCCCCCGCTTGACTTGTTGTTTGCCAATCGCGCGATGATTCAGAATGAAAACTTTAGAAAATAGGTTTGTTAAGGGCTTAGTTATTTTAGGAATGCTTATCGTGTCTGCGGTAACTTCAAACGCCCAATACACCAACGGGATTTACGCCGAGTTCAATACGAGCATGGGCAGCTACACATGCCGCCTAGAATATGCAATCGCGCCGAAGACTTGTGCGAATTTCATCGGCCTCGTTACAGGTGGTCAATCATGGCTGGATATTCCCTCCGGTGTGACCAAGACAAATCCGTTCTACCCAGGCACCACATTTCATCGCGTTATCGCCGGGTTCATGAATCAAGGGGGCTCGAAGAACGCGCTTGGAACGGACGGTCCGGGCTATCAATTCGTAGATGAATTCAGCCCCTCCTTGCGACACGATAGTTTCGGGGTGCTTTCAATGGCAAACTCCGGCCCTGACTCAAATGGTGCTCAATACTTCATCACAGTTTCACCACAGCCTTCGCTCAATGATGTCCATTCCGTGTTCGGAAAAGTTTACGGTGGATCAAACGTGGTTTATGCAATCAACCAAGCCGCCACGGGCGCAAATGATAAACCCCTGACCAACATTACAGTCAACTCGATCAACATTCGTCGAGTGGGTGCTTCGGCCATAGGGTTTGACATCACAACCAACGGACTTCCCACCGTCACAAATCTCAATGTCAAAATCGCCAAAGTCGCGACGAACATCAGTCTCACTTTCACCAACCGGCTCGATGTGGAAAATAAACTCTATTTCTCATCTACTCTGGCTTCTTGGAACTCTACTTCCATTGGGGTTGAAACCTCCGCAGATGGATTGACCAATTCGATTTTTTTTCCCACCACATCAACGCAACAGTTTTTCAAGATGGCGCAGATAAAATATGCCTCTACATTGCTCCCGCCGCGTTCCGTCGCCGGGCGTGTTATCACGATTGTATTTACGAACGGCGCAAGCGGAACACTGGTAACCACTGTGAATTCAGGCGGGAACGGCAGCTACACGTACAACAGTTCGCCGGGCGCGGTATTGTTTTCAACTTATTATCAAGACCCATTCAACGGAAAACTATTACCTATTGGATTTAGCAACCCACTTAATTTAGACATGACACTGACGCTGAACTTTGACAGAGCCTCAGCGGGTGGAGTTTCAGGAACAGTTTATCCTGCTCCATATTATTACACTCCAAGCAATCCGCTCCAGTATTCCGTAAGGGGAAGCTTTTCCATCGCGCCATAATCCGATCAGATCACCGCGGCAGCTTCAACTTTCCATGCAACAACCCGTTGCTCGCAAGCATCCGCACTTTGCATTTGCCGGAGATCGGTTGCGTCCAGAATTTTCCACCAGCGCACTCGATGATCAATCCACCCGCAGCAACATCCCACAAACTCACGCTTCCTTCGATGTATGAATCTAGCCGCCCCGTGGCCACATAGGTCAATCCCAACGCCGCCGAGCCAAGCATCCGCACCTTGCGAACGCGCCTCACGAGCCACGCAAAGTACGGCAAACCACTCTCCGTGCTGGCCTTGCTCTTGGCGAAACCGATGGAGACGATGGAGTCCGCGAGCTTGTCACGCTTGCTCACCTTGATTGGCTTGCCGTTCAAAAGTGATTTTCCGCCACGGATTGCGGTCCACAATTCGTCTTGAAACGGATCAAGCACAACCCCAACGACGCTCTCATAATTCCCGCCCTTAATTCGTTGTTGCAGCGCAATGGAGACACAAGCGTGGGGAATCCCGTAAGCAAAATTCACCGTACCATCAATCGGGTCCACCACCCAGCGCAACTCTTCGCCCGTGTTGCCGGTATCGCCTTCTTCACCCAGCACGGCGATTCTCGGGAACGCTTTTGCCAGAGTATTCTCGATCAACTTCTGACAGCGCACATCAAGCTCCAGCTTGATGTCATGTGAGGTGGCTTCGTTAATAACCTTGGCCTCCCGCAGATTCTGGCGCATGAGTTTACCCGCGGCGCGCGCGGCTAGGACTGCGACAGTGAGGACTTTCTGCAATTCAGATTTCTTCATCTATAACGATTGTGGAAAAAAAGTTAAAATGATGCGAGGTGAAGTTTTGTCCTAATTTTCGCGAGATTAACGAGTGGCGAGGCAGAACAGATTTTTTTCACCTCGAACTAGAATTCGGTCTCGCAAGAATACCGGCGTGGCGATGACGCGCTCGCCCATGTTGTTTTCTGCCAGCACTTCAAACTTCCCCTCCACATTCGCGACGAATATCACGCCATCTTCGCGCACGGCGTATAGGCTTCCATTCACGATGGTGGGTGAGCCGTAGAAGTTCGCTGAGGTTTTTGGGAAGCTATCGTTCCAGAATGATTTTCCGGTGAGAGGATCAAGGCATTCTACCTCGCCACGATCACGCAGGAGATAAACTTTTTTCTGCCAGACCGTCGGGCTTGGCACAAACGTCCCTGTGTCAACGCGCTTCCAAAGATGGTTGGTGACATCAAACTCCCCCGCTCTGCCAAGCTTGACTCCGTACAGCAGCGGCAACCCACGATCACTGCGACCATGCGGCACGATCACAATGTCGCCGATTAAAACCGGCGTCGCAACAGCAGGCCAGTTCTTCACGACATTTGGATTGAAGCCTGTTGCTGACCACAAAAGTTTTCCGTCAGCAATATTGTGAACAGTCAGATGCTCTCCACCCCAAGTCAGCAACGATTCCTTGTTCTCGTAACGGATGACGAGTGGTGTATTGTAACCGTGATCGTTTTCCGCCTCCGTTTGGTAGTTGCGGGCGGTTTTCCACTTTAATTCGCCTGTTAGCTTGTCAAAAGCTGCCAGCCATGATTCGCCTTGATGCAGCCTTGCCATGACAACGAATTTCTCAGTCACCACCGGCGAGGTGCCGTGATCCCAATACAAGGTGTCGCGCCCAAAGGCTTCAACGAGATTCGTCTTCCATAGTATTTTCCCGTGGAAATCCATCGAGACAAGATTGCCACTCTTGAAATAGGCAAAGACTGATTTGCCGTCAGTGGCAGGCGAAGCATTGCTGCCGGAACCATTGCGGTGTCTACCCGAACGTTCCGCCCCAAGTTTTGTTCGCCACAGTTCTTTTCCGCTCCAATCAAATGCCAGGAGAGAATCCTGCCCACCACTTGGCGTGGTGACAAAGATATGGTTGCCCCAAACGATCGGTGATGAGCAGCCTTTGCCTGGAAGTGGAGCTTTCCACAAGACGTTGTTCGTCTCGTTCCAGCGTATCGGATAATTACCAGGCGCTGAGCTGCCATCTCCATTTGGTCCGCGCCAGTTTGACCAATTCTCTGGCGTCTCGGACATCGCAGAGGTCGCAACGATCAACCCGAGGACAGTGGCGATAGAAAAGGATTTTACGCGGCTGAGTTTATTGACATGGATATTCATATGGAAATAGATGTCGCGAATGGGATAAGCAATTCATCCGAATTCGGGATTCAATCGAGCGGCTTGCCGGAATCCATTTTAGGTGAAAAACTTTTCCACAGCGGTAGTGGAAGCGAGCCCAGCACAATCAATGCAACCTGACTACCGACAAAGAGCATCAGCCATTTGAATGCCGCGTCCATGAAACCGTAGCTGTGCAGGCCGATGCCGAGCATATTCGTGCCGAACCACGACCACGCCGTGATGACGTTGCCGAAGATGGCGAGGCTCATTAGGCCGCGATCCTTCACCAACCCGCCCCAGCGCGCATGCAGGATGAGAGCATTCCAAATCACGATGAGCAACGCGCCATTCTCTTTGGGATCCCAACCCCAAAATCGTCCCCACGATTGATCGGCCCAGATGCCTCCCAGCACCGTTCCGGTGAAGCTGAACAGAGTGGCGAAACAGACAATGGCGTAAACCATCTTGGCAAGAGCTTTACCTAGTTCGATATGCGTGATCCCCTTGGAGAGCACGGGGGTAAAGACCCCTAGAATGACATAAGCCATTGCTAACGAGCCAGCAGCGAAGGTTGACGCGTAGCCCAACGTTACGACGACCACGTGTGTCGCGAGCCAGAAGTTCGTGTCTAGCACGGCTTGCAACATCTCCATCGTATCGCCACCGAGCGCAAGATTATGAGCGATGAGCAACGTGACAAATCCTGCCAACCCAGCCATCACGCTGCCAAGGCCGACTCTATAGATACGTTCCAGAATCAATCCCAAAACACACGCGCCCCAGCCGATAAAGATGGCCGAGGAATAAAGATTGGTCACCGGCGGACGACCTTCCAGCACCATTCGATAAACCAAAGCGAAGGTGTGAACCACAAACGCCAGTCCGATCAAATAAAATGCAGCGCGGCGCAGCGACTCAGAAACATTCGGCCAACTTCCAAACGTAAGCAGCGCGCCGCCGGCCAGCACGAACGCGAAGATGTAAATGATGGTCGCGTGCAAAAAGAGTTTGATCTGATTGAAATAGAATTCAGAGCGACCCTTGTTCGCCTCGCGCGAGAAATCCTTCACGAGCCAGTTCTTATATCCGGCAGTGGCCGCGTTGAATTCGGCAGCATCGTCGGCGGCATAAGACTTGGCCATGCGCGCATAAAAACCAGCGGCGGGTGGAATCTCTAGCGTGCGAATTGAACCCAGCAAACTCGCACTCACATTCAACCAGTCGTCGCGACTTCCTGCTAGATCAAGCGGCGGAACAGCCCTAGGGTAGGATTGATTGGCAGCAGCCTCGAACTGTTGACCAATGCGCATGAACTTTTGGATCGCTTCCTTGTCCGCATCGCCACCGGACTGCTGGGCACGCATCGCGGCGACTCCTGCAGGAAGCGCGGCCTTGTAGTCTGCGAGCAATTGCACGAAGTCGGTCGTGCCTTCGGGTTGGATGCTGTTCTTGAGGCGTTGATAGATGTTGATGGCGTTGGCAAGCTTCAAGACTTGGCGCTGAAAGGTTGTTTGCTTCGCGGACTCTACTTGTGCAGCAGTTTCCGACTGGGT
Organism: Verrucomicrobiota bacterium; assembly: GCA_008933055.1. Classification (GTDB taxonomy): domain Bacteria; phylum Verrucomicrobiota; class Verrucomicrobiia; order Limisphaerales; family JADLHS01; genus JADLHS01. The sequence continues at coordinate 6,585 of WBXK01000105.1, forward strand.
AAAGATTTCTTTCACTAGCGGCTTCAGGTCATTGTAGGGATAATAGCGCAAACCGGATTTCTCGATGCCTTTGTCACCTAATTTGAGTTCGCTGATGATGTCAGGGTGATGGATCAGGAAGATGTTGCGCGTATCGGCGACTTCGGGTTTGAAGCAGACCTCCAGCAACCATTCAGTGGACTTGAGCTTCTTGGAATGCCGCCAGAATTGCCACGATGGCAAAAGCTCGAGGGGCACATCACCCGTGCTGCGAATCTGGAGTAATGAATTGCGCGCCACAGAATCCAGCGGCTGGATACGGCCATTGAGCAACACTGGCAACCGGCCAAACTCCGCCGTGTAAAGCCCGGTGTCTTTCTTTGGCCTCATGACCATGCCGATTTCGGTCACGAACAAAGCCAAGAAGAACCATGGCAAATATTTCAGGAAAGCTTTCATGTTGTTTTACGTTTGGCGGCGAACCCAATCAAATGAACCAGGAATTGCCAGGTCATCCCGAAGGATACCAGCACACACGCGAAATACGGCGTGAGCCAGCCCGGATTATCCACGACTTGCAGGACCGTGCCTTTCTCATCCTTCTCGTCCCAGCTGCTCTGGAAAAAAGTTTTCCCGTCATAGCGTAACGGTTCATTCATGCGGATGGTTACTTCACGGTTCTCGCCAGTCTCGGCGCGCTCTAAACGGACGCGGCTGGAAAAATTTTTAGCCTTTTCAGTTCCCGCGTAGCGGTCAAATCGGAAATCTATCAGGTGCAAACGATAGGGTTTATAGTAGCGCTGAGGGCGCAGCATGAGTTGCAACTCGCGCCCTCCAGCAGTCACAGTGAACGGACGCGAAAGATAACCCGAAACCAAAACTGCTCGACTCTCGCCTGTCGGCCCAACCAACTCAACCACACCCGATGGAATGTCTCGGAAGTTCATCCGCGTTTCCTTCGGCAAGGCGCTCCACCAAACTTCTCTGCCAGTGTAGTTCTCCGCTTTGACAAGTTCATAAGCACTTGTCTCATTCGTTTCAGACAGAGCGGAATTGATGTGATACTTCACAGAGCGCAACTTAAATGGCATGTCCGGATGGGCTAGCTCCCGGTTCTTCATCAATAAATCTGCAGGGATCGCTACCACGCCGTCGTCCTTCTCACTCGAAGCGTCAATGATCGCAAGCTCCCAGCGACCATCGGATTCGGAATAATTAGAGGAAGCCCCCTCCCGGATCTTCATTCGGCTCTCGACAGAAAACATATCCGTGGCGAGCTGCCCCAGCAGCAACATCACCACCCCAAGATGAATCATCGCGATGCCAAGTCGTTTGAATCCGGATTTGTAATAACGCAGATGCGCGGCGAAAAGATTGATGAGCAATAAACCGCCGACGAGATAGCCGCCCGGAAATATCGGAATGCGAAGGGTTGAGCCGTTTGGCTTCCAGTAGATGAACAAGCTGCGGAAGAATTCATCCTGCGCGATATACAACCCCAGTTTCACCTGCGCGATGGTGCCCCAGAACACAAGGATCAACCCAAGTGCTAACAGCACGACCGCGAGCCGCACTGATGTGAAAAATTTATATATTGAATCTAACATGTCAGTATTTCACTTCCGTCACAAACTTCGTGAAAGCTTCGCGTTGCGACTCGACGAGTTTGGGTTCGCCCATCAGTTTGTAAAACCAGGCAGAGCCGTTTCGCATTGTCATCGCACCGATGATCATCGCAGGCAGTCCCGTCCGTCCATCCGCTCCAGTCATTTCCACGAAAGATAACCTGACGCCTGACGCCTCAATTTCCTTCACGTTATTTTTAAATTCCGCTTCACTCCATGCGGGTTTTCCAATCTGCCCAAGCCAACGATTCACGTTCGCAGGAAGCCCACCGCCATCTCCACTCGAAGTGCTGACGTTCACCGCCGCGGCAGCACCTCCCGCTCCCGTGATGGTGAACTTGGCAAATAAGAATTGTCCGCCAGAAACTTCCGTCCATCCCTTAGGCACAGCCCAACTTGGCCCGCCCTCGCGTGCTGCAACTGGCGCGGTTGTCTTCGGAATTGTGGAGCTGCCAGCTATCGGCGGATGACCGTCCGGCAAAGCGGACGTTGTCGCCACACTTTCTTCGATTTTCACCGACTTGAGGAATGTCACAAAGTTTTGCCTCTGTGCGGTCACGAGTTCGTCGTCCCCTTGCAATTTGAAGAACCAACTCTGCTCACCGCGATGCATCATTGCTGTTACGATGCGGATCACGCTTCCCGCTCCCGACTTGCCCGACATGTTGAATATTTTTCCTGGCGTGCCACCCACATCCACAGCCGTCAGTTCCTTCGCCGTTTCTTCCGGCGACAACTCCCTCAATCCGACTTGTTGTCGCCACATATTGACGATGAGCGACTCCCGACCTTCCATGCCCGGCAACGGCGTGATGGCCACTTGGGCCGTCTGCCCCTTAGCGCCAACGATGCTGAAACCCGCGACGCGCATATCCCCGGCGCCAACTTCGCGCCAACCTTCCGGCGTGTTGTAAGAGATTTTCGGAACAGCACGTGTTGCATGAGAATTCGCTCCAGCCCCGTGATCATGCCCATCCGTCGCTGAATGACCGTCTGGGATTCTCGCCTGCGGTATCTCCTTGGGTACGCGATATGAGCGGATTTCCTCTGCGCCATTTGAGGCGAGCAATGAGGCGGCGAGAATTGATCCGCAAGAGATCTGGCTGCGTTGTCTCGTTAAACGAAGAATCAAATTCATGCCAACGATGTTACTTTTCTAAATCTCAACAGCAAGCCGTCCTTTGGCTTTCGCTGTCTGACAATTCTCATCAGATCGGCATGCGCTCCTCGTTAGCCACCCATCAACTACTCGCTCCCATTCTCGTCACCCGATGGGGAGAAGGTTGCCGGAGGCTGGAAGAGATGTCATAGGTCCCGTCCTGAAATAGGTTGTCAGGTATGCAGACAACAACGAGTAAGCGACGGGAAGAGATGCGGTATAGCGAAGCCTTCAAACTGGAAGTGGTTCGGGAAGTGGAAGCCGGGGGGCTTGCGTTTGACGGAGTCTCCCAGAAGTATGGCATCCAAGGTTCGACGACCGTGTCGAACTGGGTTCGG
>WBXK01000106.1 GCA_008933055.1 Verrucomicrobiota bacterium
CATCCGCTTAATCCCATCTTTGAGGAGACGTGAGTTAAAGTTCAACAGCAATCCATGCTTGATGCCAGTGATCTTAAGATAGGTTAGCAATTGCGCCTCAAAAACGGGATCAAATCTGTCCACGCTCTTGATTTCGATAACAACGCTATTCTCCACAATCAAATCAAGCCTGCAATCACCAACCGGACGGCTCTTGTAGGTAACCGGGACGGCTGATTGCCGCTGAAAACTGAGGCCAGCGAGTTCTAGTTCCACACACAGAGCCCCTTCATAAGTTGCTTCCAACAATCCCAGGCCGAGCACCCGATGCACTTCTATTGCGCACCCGATTATCTTTTCGGTTAGCGGATCGCGGATTTCTGTAAATTCCAAGCTCATCCTCTGTGCTCTCTGTGCCTCTGTGGCAAATTATTCCTCTTCATCCTTAATGCCCTGCATCCGTTTCAACGGCCCGCCTGCGCGCAGCCAGCCGTTCACGAATGCGTCGAGGTCGCCATCCATCACGCCCTGCACGTTGCTAGTTTCTACGCCCGTCCGCAAATCCTTCACCATGCGATACGGCTGGAACACGTAGCTGCGAATTTGGTTGCCCCACGACACACTGCCTTTGTCGCCGTAGAACCGTTCCATCTCCGCCTTCGCTTCGTCCTGACGTTGCGCGAAGATGCGAGAGAGCAACAACGTCATCGCCGTGGCGCGGTTCTGATGTTGCGAACGTTGCGCCTGCGACGCCACGACAAGTCCCGTCGGGATGTGTGTGATGCGGACGGCGGTTTCAACCTTGTTCACGTTCTGCCCGCCTTTGCCGCCGGAGCGGAATGTGTCCACGCGAAATTCTATTGGCGGAATCTTGATGTCGGACGAGGCTTCTTCAATTTCCGCGATCGTGTCTACGCTGGCGAAACTGGTATGCCGACGCTTGTTCGAATCGAATGGCGAGATGCGCACGAGCCGATGCACGCCGCGCTCGGCCTTGCAAAAGCCGTAGGCGTTCTCGCCTTTGAGGATCATCGTCACGCTCTTGATGCCCGCGCCTTCACCCGGCAACGCGTCCTGAATCTCCACTTCCCAGCCGCGCGATTCAGCCCAGCGCTGATACATGCGGAGCAACATGCCCGCCCAATCACACGCCTCCGTACCGCCTGCGCCGGAGTTGATGCTCAAGATGCAATTGCTCTTGTCGTGCGGGCCGGTGAGAAAAACTTTGAGTTCGAGTGCGTCCAGTTCCTTGAGAAGTTTGGTGAGATCGCGTTCGAGTTCTTTCTCGATTTGCGTCTGCGCGGCGACGGGTTCGCCCTCGCTGAGTTCTATCATCTCGCGGAAATCGGCGACTTGCCTCTCAGCTTGAAGCACTGGATCAACCTTGCCGCGTATCGTGTTTCCCTCGTCGATGAACTTCTGCGCCTTCTCACGATTGTTCCAGAACGCCTCATCCGCCATCAGCGATTCAAGCTCGCCCTGACGTTTCTGCAAGTTGGCGACGTCAAAGAAACCTCCGCAAATGCGTGAGTTTCTGCGCTGCGGTTTCAATGGACGTTGTGACGATGTCGAACATGGTGGCGGAGGTTACATGGCGCGGTGGCGGGAATCCAGAGGGGAAAGTGTGTCTGTTGCCGGTGCTTGTCTCGGTTCAGTAAATAATCTGGCGTAATCATACTCGCGGCGTGACTTACTTCCAAAAATTCAGCGTCGCCGCCAGGCGCTATCAGTAAGCAATCCAAATGCAACTTCCATCCGTATCAGCGTATACGGCCCGTTCAGCGGCGTGTGTTATCTTGCAGCAGCCCGCTTAGTTATGGGCATGGAGTTAGATGGCCAGCGCTACTTATGGAACGAGTTCAAGCTTGAAGACGGGCAGCGCCGGCAATCTCGGCAAAAAATCATGGCACGCGCAGGGACACGCCGTCGTCGAGGTCGCTCGCACTGGCCGACTTCACGAACGCCACGAGTATCATGTTCCATAAGGGAGGCATAACAAATCGCCCGCACGCAAGCCACGGCGGCGTTCGGAACGCGCTAGTTGGCTTGATCAGCTCACGCTCTTTTGCATTTGAGCCATGTGTGAAACTGCCCGACTTGATCGCGTTGCTCGAGGACTTCCAGTCCAGCCTCCGCCAGGCAGCGCAGTAAGTCTTTCGAGTGATACATCTGACTGTTTCCATTCGCGATGGCGGTGAAATAGAGCGAAGTCTGTTGCAGGCAGAACGCCGCGGTCTTGTTCGGCTGACGATCCCAGAATAGTTCCATGATGTGCAATCTACCGTTCTCACCCAACGCAACGGAAGCGCGTCGCAGGATGGAGACAATCTGCGCCTCAGAAAAGCAATCGAGGAACTGGCTCATCCAGATTGCATCATGGCCAGCGGGCAAAGGTTGTTTTTCGTCCAGCATGTCCACACCGCAGAAGTCCACGCGGGACTCGTAGCCGTTTTGTTTCATGGTGGCGCGAGAGAAATCCAATTGGCGCGGCAGATCAGCGATGGTGATGCGCACGTCTGCGTCGTGCTTCAAGCACTGTAAAGCCCAGCGCCCTGTGTTGCCGCCGACATCCATCAAGGTCTTCGGCTTGTCCGCAAAGACGAGCGGCAGAGCCGCGGGGAACGCTTGGTCGGAGTAATAATGATCGAACGCGAACCAGCTTTGCTGCGCATGCGGCGGCAGCGCGGAAAGTCCTTCATAAAAGGTCGGCCAGTCGCCGAGTGTCTTCAGGCCGACGGGCTTTCCTGTGGTGAGCGATTTATCCAGATCGAACAATCCGCGATAACAGATGTCGTGGATCACATCCATGTTCACGCGCGTCATCGGATCGCGCAGCATGAAGTAACCGAGCTTGGTGAGTGTGAATCGGTCACGGTTCAGGCAGAACAACCCGATGCCTAGCCCGGATTCCATCAATACCTTCAAGCCGTAGCGTGGGAGGGTGCAAGCCGTGACGATTTCAGCAAGTGCCAGTCCGTGCTCGCTGCTCTTCTGAACAAGCTCCAGCACGCCCGAGTCCCGAAGGATGCGACATGTCTGAAAAACCACCGGCGCGAATGCGATGCGTTGGGCCTCACACTTGGCGTCGAAAGCGGATTGCTCATCGGTGGCGAAGAAGTTTTCCGTTTCACTCGCCACAGATGCGGTGGCTTGCGGTGCTCGCGAAGCCGTGGTGGAAATCGTAGCCAATGCTCTCAAGGCCCGGTCAGCTTGGGCAACGTAGGGATTCGCTTTGTTCCAAACATAGCCCGCCAGCCCTGAACAGATCTGCGACATCACTCCGGGGTTTCGCTGCGCGGCGAAGAGAATCGTCGGGAACTTGTCGTCATACCACGCTGTGACATAAGCGCGAAATGTGTTCACCCCTTGCATCACATAATCCCCGTAGTCGGCCTGCCAGTTCACCACCTCGCCACGCAGTTGTCGCGCCGTCACTTGTGCCGCGCGCAGGCCGGATTCCATCGCGAGCGTCACACCGGAGCTGAACACGGGATCAAGAAACTCCGTCGCGTTACCGGCGAGGGCGAATTGCGGGCCGAAAAGTTTTTTGACCGAGCAGGCAAACCCCTTGATGCGTTGAGGCAGGAAAACGGTCTGCATGTCGGCAAGGCGCTCGGCGGTGTTTGGCTCGCTCATCAGGATCTCCCGCAACTGAGCTTCAGGGTCGCTAGGATACTTGGCGAAAAATTCTGGCATGCCCACCACGCCAACGCTGGTTTTGCCGTTGGAAAAGGGGATAATCCAAATCCACGCGCCGTCCTTCTGCATGCAAATCCAGATTTTCCCTTCGTCACGTCCAGTGGGACGCTTGTCGCCCGTGACATGTGTGAAAAGAGATTCTCGCACAGGATAACTTGACGGGGCTTCGAGATCGAGCAGGCGCGGCAAAACGCGTCCGTAGCCGCTGCAATCGAGAACGAATTTCGCCGAGATGTTCCGCTTTGATCCGTCGGGCTGATCGAGAGCCACCTCGGCGTGTTCGTCGGTGAAGTTGACCTCCGAGACGCCGTGACAGTAAAGAATCTCAACGCCAAGCGCCTCGACCGTGTCCGCGAGGGTCTTATCAAACTCGGCTCGGGGCACATGGTAGGTATACTTCCAGCCATCGCCTGCCTGATTTGCAAAATCAAAATCACAAATCTCTTTGCCGCGCCGGAACACCGCGCCTGTTTTGTGGATGAAATTCTTTGCCTCAACCGCATCCAGCAGCCCAACCTCTTTGAGCAAGTCCATGGTGCGCGGTAACAAACTTTCACCGATGACAAACCTCGGAAAGTGTTGCTTCTCCACGACAATCGTACGGTAGCCATCACGATGCAAACTCGCCGCCGCCACGGCGCCCGCCGGGCCTGCCCCTATGATCAACACGTCTGTCTCTGTAGGCTTCACGATTTCAAACACTCGTTCTGCGACGCTTCGGTTTGCAACAGCTCCGTCACGCGCTGGATGTCTTCCGCCAATGGTCGATCACACGTCAACTCTGGTGAAACGCCACGCACGAGTTCGTAGAGCTTACGATAATCGCCGCCCAAAACTTTGTCGCATCCGCGCGCATCGGCGGCCTGCATCAATGCCATCGCTTCAATAGCCATCAGCTTCCACACAAGAGGCAATGTCGTTCGAGTCATTTTAGCCGCGATGCAACCCATGCTCACGACGTCCTGGTTATTTGCGTTCGTAGGGATCGTTTGGATGGAAGCCGGAGTGCCGAGCAAGCGCGCTTCTGCAGCGAGCGAAGTGGCGAGCAGTTGTGCCCCGCCGAAGCCGGTGTTCAACCCCGGTGCGCCCGCCGCAAGCAGAGGCGGCAGGCCGCGGCTGTATCGCCAATTCAATAAGCGTTCGATCTGTCGCTCTGCAAGTAACGCGACCTTGATCAATCCTATCCTCATGTAGTCGCTCACCATCGCAATCTGTTGGCCGTAGAAATTGCCGCAATGGATCACCATGCCCGTGTCTGCGAACACCAGCGGATTGTCCGTACTGGCATTGAGTTCGCGTGTGACGACTTGCTCGACGTGCCATTGCGCTTCTTGAAAGGCACCGAGGATTTGAGGCGTGCAGCGGAGCGAGTAGGGGTCCTGAATCTCCGTGCCCTCGGCCATCGGCTTGGCGTGCGTCCCCCATTCGTGATCATCGATCCGCTTCGCATAATCGGGATGCGTGCGAAGCGAATCCGTGATGCGCTGTGCCACGAGTGCTTGCCCGCGAAAGCCACGCGCCCGCTGCGCTTGCTGACACAAAACTTCCGGTTCGCCGTTGAGGACTTGAAATAGGCACGCTGTCAACAGTTCCATCCAACGCAAGATGCGATCCGCCTCATGCGTCGCGAGTGCGGCAAGGCCGGTCATTACTGAAGTGCCGTTTACGAGCGCCAGACCTTCCTTGGATTGCAACACAACCGGCTTGAGCCCGACGCGTTTCAACGCTTCCTTAGCCGGTAACCGTTCGCCGTTCAAGCGCGCGTGGCCGCTTCCCACGAGCAAACCCGCCATGTGCGCCAGCGGAACGAGGTCGCCGCTTGCGCCCACAGAACCTTCACTTGGAATTTCCGGTAAAACCCCGCGATTCAGCGCAGCAATCAATAACTCAATAAGTTCCTCGCGGATACCCGAGTAGCCGCGCGCCAACGCATTCGCGCGAGTCAGCATGATAGCGCGCGTCTCCGCCGGCGAGAACAGCGCACCCTGCCCGACGGTGAGATGGTAGAGCAAGTTGACCTGATGCTGCGCGAGATCTGCATCCGACACGCGAAAGCCGCTCAACGGGCCGAATCCAGTATTGATGCCGTAAATCGCACGCGGTTGGGAGGCTAAGGATTCGACGAGTTGCCGGCTGCGTTGAATGAGTGGGCGGGCTTCATCGGATAATTCACAGGGCGCATCGAGCATGGCGACCTGCCAAGTTTCGCTGATGGATAAGGTATGCCCGCTGAGAGAGATCATTGCTCGCAAAATTGAAAGCGCATTGAACAATAAACAAACTTCACAAGCAAGGTTCTGGCGCAGGTATCGTCCAAAGTGGCGGTCAACGGGTGTGATTCTCGATCGCCTCGTTTCAATCTGAGGAATTAGGATCAGCTGAAAATAGGCAGTCAACGCCCGCCCGCCCTAGGCTCGATTGCTAGGTAGCATTTCAAAAGATGAACATAACTGCTGGCTGTTGACATGTCTTAAAAGATGTGGTTTAACACGCGCGCTCATGAAATCCATTCATTCTATACGGTCGCTGTTTTTGCTTGTCGCGATTCTTTTTTCGCTGGTATTCGCTTCGAACACCTTTGCCGAGAATATTCCTACTTTGGAGCAGCGTATCGCACAGCTTGAGTCCGCTGCGAAGCCCGCTTCCGCCGTCAATAGTGGCGACAACACCTGGCTGCTCGTCAGTTCCGCGCTGGTGCTGATGATGACCGCGCCGGGGTTGGTTTTGTTCTATGGTGGGCTGGTTCGCAGTAAGAACGTTCTTTCCACGATGATGCACAGCCTGATCTTGATGGCGGTTGTTTCGGTGCTGTGGATGGTGTTCGGTTACAGTATGGCTTTCGGCGAAGGTAACGCCTTTTTTGGCTCGCCTGCCCAGTATTTCATGCTGCAGGGCGTGGGCGGTTCGCCGAACACGGATTACGCACCCACAGTGCCGCACACGAGCTTCATGTTGTTCCAAATGATGTTCGCGATCATCACACCCGCGCTGATCAGCGGTGCGGTTGCCGAGCGCATCAAATTCAGCGCTTATCTGCTCTTCACGGTGCTGTGGGTCACGATCGTTTATTTTCCGCTGTGCCACATGGTCTGGGGTAAGGGCGGATTGTTCAACTGGGCGCTCGGTGGGAAGATCCCCTTGCTAGATTTCGCGGGCGGGACGGTGGTTCATGTCAGTTCTGGCGTGGCCGCGTTGGTGGCGGCGAGGGTTCTCGGCAAGCGCATGGGTTATCCGCGTGAGCCGATGGTGCCGCACAATGTGGTCTTGAGTCTGATCGGCACAGGCTTGCTTTGGGTGGGCTGGTTCGGATTCAACGCGGGCAGCGCGTTGAGCGGTGGGGAACTCGCGACAAGCGCGTTTGCCGCGACTCACTTTTCCGCAGTCGGCGCAGCATTGAGTTGGGCGGCATTGGAATGGTTGCTCAAGGGCAAACCCAGTGTGCTGGGCCTGGCGTCTGGCATGGTGGCGGGTTTGGCCACGATCACTCCAGCATCAGGGTTTGTCACGATTCCGGCAGCGTTTGCGATCGGACTTTGCGGGGGCGCGGCGTGTTATTTTGCGGTAACGAAACTCAAGAGTGCGTTGGGTTACGATGATTCACTGGACGTGTTTGGGGTGCATGGTGTCGGCAGTGCGTTCGGTTTGTTATTGGTAGGCTTCCTCGCTAATCCGGCGGTCAACAGCCTCCTCTCCACGACTTTCAAAACAGGCGGAGCAACGGTGTCACTCGCGGGCGGCATGGCGCAGTTCAAGAATCAAGTCATCGGCGTGCTGGTCACGGCAGCGTTCAGCTCGATCGTCACGTTTATCATCCTCAAACTCATCAACGTCACCATTGGATTACGCGTGACACCGGAGGAAGAACATTCTGGTCTGGATTTGACGCAGCATGGGGAAAGCGCGTACAACGATTGATAGCGGAACAAAGCAGATTTTAATTTTATGAAAAAGATCGAAGCCATCATCAAGCCATTCAAACTCACGGAAGTGAAAGACGCGCTGAACGAAATCGGCATCACGGGTATGACTGTCACGGAAGTCAAAGGTTTTGGCCGCCAGAAGGGGCATACGGAAATCTATCGGGGCAGCGAATACACCGTAGATTTCCTCCCGAAGATCAAGTTGGAGATTGTCCTCCCGGACGCGCAAGTCAAAGCCGCCATCGAGATCATCACCAAGTCGGCGCATACTGGCAAAATCGGGGATGGCAAAATCTTTGTGCTTCCAGTCGAGACAGCCATCCGCATTCGCACAGACGAACAGGGTGACGCGGCTGTGTGACCTTAGCGATGGGCGGGCGTTCAAGCGCCTGCGCTCAATTCAAACCTCACGATTGCTTCCAGTGCGGCTTCTGGCCATCGTGTCGCCCGCATGAAGCGATTTGACTTCCTAGTTCTCGGTAGCGGCATAGCCGGACTTTCATTTGCGCTCAAAGCCGCCAAACGTGGGCGCGTAGCCGTCGTAACCAAGAAGAATCGCGCGGAGTCGAACACCAATTACGCGCAAGGCGGCATAGCCGCCGTGACGAGCAAGGAGGATTCATTTGAACTTCACCTCAAAGACACTCTTGCGGCTGGCGCGGGGCTTTGTCGTGAAGATGTCGTGCGCGTGATCGTCGAGGAGGGGCCGGCGCGCATCGCGGAGTTGATCGAGTTGGGGATGAGGTTTTCCCAGCGCGATGCGCCGAACGAAGATGGCGGACGTGAACTTGATCTGGGTAAGGAAGGCGGACACTCTAAGCGCCGCATTCTTCACGCAAAGGATGTGACGGGGCGAGAAATAGAGCGAGCGTTGCTCAACGCCGTTGCTGCGCAGCCGAACATTACGATCTTCGAAAATCATCTGACGATCGATCTCATCACCAGTCAAAAGATGGGGTATGTGGGTGAGAATCGATGCCTCGGCGCGTATGTTTTCGATAAGGCTAATCAAGTGGTGGAGACGTTCGTCGCGCCAAGCACATTGCTGGCTACGGGCGGTTGCGGGAAGGTTTATCTTTACACGACGAATCCCGACATTGCGACGGGCGATGGCGTCGCGATGGCATATCGAGCTGGCGCGTCAGTAGCGAACATGGAGTTCGTTCAGTTTCATCCGACGTGCCTTTATCATCCGAAGGCCAAATCATTTCTCGTAAGCGAAGCTGTGCGAGGCGAGGGCGGCGTGTTGATGTCGATCGAGGGTCAGGAGTTCATGGCCAATTATCACCCCATGAAATCCCTCGCGCCCCGAGACATCGTCGCGCGTGCGATTGACAGTGAGATGAAAAAGAGCGGAGCCGACCATGTGTTGCTGGATATCACTCATAAGTCCGCGCGTTTCGTGATTGACCGGTTTCCGAACATCTACAAGACCTGCCTCAGTTTCGGGATAGACATCACGAAAGAGCCGATTCCCGTCGTGCCTGCGGCGCACTACCAATGCGGGGGCGTGGTCACTACGGTAGATGGAGAGACAGAGATCATAGGGTTGTTCGCCGTGGGTGAGGTTGCTTGCACCGGACTTCACGGCGCGAATCGTCTGGCGAGCAACTCACTATTGGAGGCGTTAGTATGTGCGGATCGCGCGGCGCGGCGCATGGTTGAACAGGATTTGCCCCTGACCGACATTAACATCCCTAAGTGGCAATGCGGCAATGCCAACAACCCCGACGAGATGGTGGTGGTGGCTCATAACTGGGACGAGATACGGCGCTGCATGTGGGATTACGTCAGCATCGTCAGGACGAACAAGCGATTGCAACGCGCGCAATCGCGTTTAGCAAACCTGCAACAGGAG
>WBXK01000107.1 GCA_008933055.1 Verrucomicrobiota bacterium
CCATCGTGCCGCGCGGATTCAATACGGCAGACTTCGCCAACAGCGCAGAGCGGGCCTTCGGATTCGATGACGAGACCGATGAGTTGGACGACGCGCCCGCGATTTTCAATCACACGGGTGTCGCGCGTGCGTTGGAATGCTTGCGCGAGGCGTTGGCCGGGGCGGTGTGATGTTTGGGTCAATGACATCCGTGTTCTAGGGATTGTTTGAGGGCTTCTAGTTTTGTTTCACGCCGCGCATCTACGATCCCGAAGTTGGTTTGGATCATGCAACCGCCGCGCGTGACCTGCGGGGAGGGTTGAAACTTCATGCGTTCACCGCCGACGTCGGTGAGCAGCACAGGGGCGTTGGTAGTCTGCAACATTTCGAAGTCGATAGGGTTCAGGAGCACGGTAAGTTTGCTGTTCTGCTCGACGCTGGCGAGGGCTTCGCGGACTGCACCTTCCACCATATCTGGAGTTATGGGCATTTCCGCGACGAGTTTTCCGGCGATTTCCATGGCGAGGGCGATCATGGCGCCTTCGCAATCGGCGGTGACGGTGGTGATGGAGGCGTTGAGGGATTTGAGGACGCCGTTCTGCAACTCGATCAATTCCCCGCGCTGCCGTAGGAGTTGCTCACTCAATGCGCGCTCACCTTCTTGCTTGCCTCGTTCGTAAGCCGCTTGTTCGGTTGCGGCGTTGTGTGGGGAATCGGAGGCAGCTCCAGGAGTGGCAGCGATGAGCGCGCGGGCGTCGCGGATGGGTCTGCCGAGTTGGATGGTTTCACGCAGCGGCATCAGCGGTTTCCTCTTGGGGGTTGAGATCGATTTCGCCTTCGCCTTCGAGGCGGCGGACGATGTCGACGATGCGGGTTTGCGAGGCTTCGATTTCCTTGGCTTTGAGACTGCCTAGGAAGGCCATTTCTTCCTTCACGGTTTCCGCGGCGCGTTTGGAGATAGAGCCGAGCAAGGCGGCTTTGACCTGATAGCTGGCTTTCTTGAGCGAGACGGTAAGGTCTTTGGTGTCGACTTCGCGCATGACTTTCTGGAGCGCGTTATTGTCGAGGCGGATCATGTCTTCGAAGGTGAACATTTTTGCGCGGATGGATTTGCTGAGGTCGGGATTTCGCTCTTCGATTGAGGTAAGGACGGTTTTGCTCATGGTGCGTTCGAGCGCGTTGAGCAGTGCGGCGGCGGACTTCACGCCGCCCGTTTCGCTGATGCCACGGGTGGCTTTGACGCCGAGCTTGCGACTCACGATTGCGACAATCTTCTCGATCACCTCGATGGGTGTGGGTTGAAGTGTGGCGTAACGCTCGACGATGTTGTCGCGGAGTTCAACGGGGCATTGATTGAGGAATGCGGAGGCTTTTTCGGGGGGGAAATAGCTGGTCATGAGAGCAATTGTCTGCGGATGTTCGGTTTTGATCGCGTTGAATAGTTCGCGCGGATCAGCATCAATGATTGGGCGTAAGAGATCATCTTGATCAACTTCATCCTTATGTCGACCGGTGCGGCCAACGATGGACGCAGCGCGGCTTTGGCCAACAGCCTTCTCCAGCGTAAGTCGCACAATCTCTTCGCCGCCTGCTACGGAAGTGCTGGCCACAACCGCTACGTCCGCAAATTCTTTGAGCACTTTTTCTTGAAGCTCGTGACTGATAAGCTCGAGTCTTCCCATCTCTCCGATGATGAGCTCCATCTCGCGCTCGTCGAAATGTTTCAGGATTTGAGCTGCGCTCTCGGGCCCTAACATACACAGCAGCACCGCCAACTTTTGAGGACGGGTCAATTCGGCAGGCATGCCGTCGGCTTTCTCGTTTTCAGGTGCGGCCATAGACTATACTTTCTCCTTCGGAGCTCCCATCCACGAGCGGATCGCCTGGGTCATGTTGTGCGGGTTTTCGCGGATGAGTTGGTTCAACACCTCCACAGTGACAACGTCGGAATCACGGGGGCGGAATAAACGTCCACTACCCATGCCTCCTGCTAAGCCGCCAACCGTAACATTGTCCAACGGCGTGCTCTTGAACATGCGCCAGAAAACAAACAGCACAATCACGCCTAGCAAGGGATAAATCCCTGCCTTCGCCAAATCCCACCAGAAATCCTTCTTCTGTTGCTGATCGAGTTGCTTGGTGATTTCCATCGCAGGACCTTCATTGAAGGCGATTTCTTCAATGGTGATCTGATCAGGCCTTGTGGCATCTGGGCCTTCTTGAATACCGAGCGCGCCCTGAACTACGCGCTTGATCTTCAACATCTCCTCTGGTGTTCGAGTGCTGACGACTCGATTCGTGCCGTCCATCTTCACGTTAGAAGCGACGAAGACAGCAGCGGAGATGCGTCTCATACTGCCCGGCGTCTGAATCATGCTGCTGACCGTCTTGTTGATCTCAAATGAAGTGGTGGCGACTTTTTTCCGCACTTTGCTGGTGTTCGACGGCGATGAAGCAGCGCTGTTCGTTTCCGAACTGCTGTTGGCTGAAATACCTGCAACACCACCGTTTGAGGTGGTTGAAAGCGTGTCTTGTTGATCGTCCGTGATGGTCGTGTTACGGGGAATCGCGCCTTCGGGGTCGTACTTTTCTTCTGTCTTTGTGAGGGAATCAAAGTTGATATCCGCCGAGACACGCACCACGGACTGACCAACGCCGAGAACCTTGTTCAACATGTCCTCAGCTTTTTTGGCCAGATACTTCTCCATGTTCTGACGCGAGTTGAGCTGCGTGGCGGTGAGTCCTGCCATAGAATCATTCTCAGCATTTTCAGAGAGCATATTCCCGAGGTTGTCCACCACGCTGACATTGTTGGCAACGAGTCCCTCGACGGCATTCGCGACAAGGAAGCGGATGGCGTTGACGTTTTGTTGTGGGAGTGTGGCGTTGCCGCGCACGCGGACGAATACGGATGCAGTGGGTTTCTTACTGTTGTCCACCAGCAACCGATTTTCCGGCATTACGATCATCACGCGGGCACTCTCGATGGAATCCAACTGCCCGATTGTGCGTGAGAGTTCACCTTGAACAGCCCTGAGATAGTTGGCCCGCTGGACGAAATCAGAAATGCCAAAGTTGGGTTTGTCGAAGATCTCAAAGCCCACGCCTTCGCCACGCGGTATACCCTTAGAGGCAAGTTGCATCCGCATCTGATAAACCTTATCGCTCGGCACAGAGATACTGCCGCCGCCGCGACTGGTCTGATACGGCACGCCTGCTTCGGTGAGAGCGGCGATGACTTTGGAAGACTCCGCATCATCAAGCTTGCCGTAAAGCAGCGCGTAGTCAGGTCGGGCTGACCACATGACGAGACCGCTCAAGCCCATTATTACGGCGAGAGCTGTGACGATGAGGGTCAGCCGTTGCCCGCCACCCAGTTGCAACCAGATCGTCTTAAGCTGGTTGCCGATTTGTGTTAATCCGTTGTTCATTCGTTATCCCTTTGCGACTTTCCTATCAGACCTGCATCCGCATCAATTCCTGATACGATTCCAAAAGTTTGTTGCGCACCTCGACCATTAGCTGGAAGGCAATGCTGGCTTCCTCGCCTGCAATCATAGCGTGATGCAAGGGCGTGCCAGAGGTCAGACCCGCTACCGCGTCCTTCGCGGCTAGGTCTTTATTGGCGACCTCCGCTACTAACCGACCCAGCGTGCCTTCGAAATTTCCCACCACCGCTCCGCCTGACGGCGTGATGCTAGAGCTCGGCTGGAGCGCGCTTGGAGCAAGCTTCGCCAAGTCGTATTCCGGGATCGTGCGCGGAGCGATGTCGGGCGTAAGGCTCATGCCTGCGCCGCGCATCATCTCCGGCATCACCGGGAGTCGAATTGAGGAAAGCGGATTCATTCAGTGTTTATGAGGTAAATCAGCGTTTTCCAATCGAGAGAGTTTGCATCGCCATGGCTTTCGCATTACGGACGACGGCCAAGTTCGCCTCGAACGCACGCTGGGCTGTGATGAGGTCGGCCATCTCTTCGTGAATATTGATGTCCGGGTAGGCAACCATGCCGGTAGTGGGATCAGCGTCTCTATGGCCTGGCTCGAAAACCATGCGCGGTGGACGTTGATCCTTTTCGATGCGCGCTACTTGGATGCCTGTGGGGTTCGCAGCTCCGGATGCGTCGGTAAATTTTTGGTTCAACAATGTTTCAAAGACGACTTGCTGACGTTTATACGGCAAACCGTCTACGCCACGAGTGGTGTTGGCGTTGGCGATGTTCTGCGAGATCACCTCCATGCGTACGCGCTCGGCTTCGAGCGCGCTGGAGGTGTTTGTGATGCCGGTAAGAACGTTGATCATGGCTCAGTTCAGTTTGGTCTTCCGGTGATGGCGAGCCGGAGACGCAGGAGTTGACCAGTGACAAGCTGGGTTTCCAAGGCGTGTGAAACGACGTTTTGATTCATCTTCATGAGCTCTTTCTCAAGCTGAACTGTATTGCCGTCCTTCGTGTTGGAAACAGCGTTTGCATCCACGGTGAGCGCCGGTTTGAGGCCATGAATCTGATCAGCGTCACCTTCACCGATGGCGCGCTTGAGTTCGTTCATAAACGACGCATCCACATCAAGCCGCTTGTAGCCGGGCTTGTTGATGTTCGTAAGATTAGACGCGATGGCCTCCTGCTGGAGCGCGGTGGCATCAAGCATCTTCTTCGTGGCGACGTAATTCGTCTGGCTGAACAGGGCGTCAATCATACGGACACAATTTCATGTTCCGCCAAGCAACGTCAGTGCCAGTGAGAGAAAATACTTTATTTGCAGGTGTTCAGTGAAGTGAGAGCCGACTCCACTGGGAAATAATTTCCTACTTATTCGGCGCACTAGGCAAAGATAACCATATGTGGGAAATCGGCGCGGCAGTCCGCTTCCCGCCGGACGATGGGCTTAAACATTTCAACCCACTCTGGGACTTTCGTTCGCGCGCGGATTCCTTTAACCTGCCTGGACGATGCGAATTGGTTCGCTCACTATTCCGACACCGTTGTTTCTCTCGCCTCTGGCGGGCTATACCAACTTACCCTTTCGTCTGGTCGTGCGAGAAGTCGGCGGCGTAGGGCTTTGCACCACGGACCTCGTCAACGCCCGTTCGCTCATCGAAAAAAATCCCAAAGCCTTCAAGCTCATAGAAACCAATACCGCCGACACGCCTCTGGCAGTGCAACTCTTCGGCAGCGTTCCCGAAGAGATGCGCGATGCGGCGCAATTTCTCGAATCGCAAGGCGTGGCTTCCGTAGACATCAACATGGGTTGCCCCGTCAAAAAGGTCGTCAAGATAGGCGGCGGCTCGGCGATGATGACGGAACTCGACAAAACTTCCGCGCTCGTCCGGGGGATGGTCAACGCCGTGAAGATCCCCATCACAGCCAAAATGCGGCTTGGCTGGGACGACAACAATCTTACCGCGCCCGACCTAGCACGTGCGCTCGAAGATGTGGGCGTAGCTGCAATCTTTGTCCATGGTCGCACGCGCGAGCAGGGCTTTGGTGGCACAGTGAATTTGTCGGGCATCCGCAAAGTTGTTGAAGCCGTCAAATCCATTCCCGTCATCGGCAACGGCGACGTCATCACACCGCAAGCCGCGAAGATGATGTTCGACCAGACCGGCTGCGCCGGCGTGAGCATCGGACGCGGTGCGTTCTATGATCCATGGATATTCAAGCGCACAAACCACCTGCTTGTGAACAAGGAGGTTTCACCCGAACCGTCCTTCACCGAACGTGTACGCGTGATGTGTCGTCACTTTAATCTGATGGTAGAGGTGTTCGGCGAGGACCTCGGTTGCCGAATGTTCCGCAAAGTTGCGCCGTGGTACGCGAAACGATTCGGCCCCGCAAACCTCTTCAGCAAACAAGTGGTGCAGGTTTCAACCAGCGCTCAGTTTGCTGAGATTCTCCAGAACTACATCCATTGGCGACAACAGTTCCTCGACGAGCAAGGTGAGTTGCTTACGCGTTTTGCGATGCCAGAAATGGTGGCGTCGTTCATGCGTGAACCCGACTCGGCCTCGACTACGCGCTCGCAAATCCCTGTGCCGAGAGGGCCGGTGGAAGTATGGTGAGATTTTCTGTGGCCTGCGGCTACATTGTGCTCACGCCTGCTTTACATGCACCGTGTGCGTCGGGAACGCGAACTCGATCTTCTCAGCGTCAAACCGTTCCTTGATCTTGAGATTCAACGCCTGCATCGAGGCGAAGTGTTCTTTCGCCTCAGTGCCGTCCCAAATATGCACCACAAAGATGTTCAGAGCAGAATCGTTGAACTTATTAAAGCTGATAATCAAGTCGCGCGTCTTAGGATCGGCCCGAAAAATCTCACCTAAGATTTCCGTGGCGCGCTTCACTTTTTCGGTCGGCGTATCATAGGTGATGCCGATGTTCATCTCGGTGCGGATGGCAGGACGCCGAGTGATGTTCGTGATGATGGTGTTGCCCATCGTCTTGTTAGGGATGGCAACAAGGTGACCGTCTAGATTGCGGATGCGAGTGCTGCGAAGGCCTATCTGCTCGATGTTACCCTGAACACCCTCCACCTTTACCATGTCGCCGATGCGAAACGGCTTATCCAAAAATATGGCCACTGCGCCAAACAAGTTTGCCACAGTGTCCTGCGCCGCGAGGCCTAGTGCCAGACCGCCGACGGACAAGCCCGCGAGCAAACTTGTGATCTTCACGCCAAGGTTGTCCGCCGTCAGAACAATGCCCGAGATGACCACGCCGACCTTGGCTACCTTCCGGACAAGAGGGAACAGTTGCGCGGCAAACAACTTGTCTTCGGCATGCGCCTGTCGTTCACGCCAGATACCGAGCAGCATGTCCACCACCTTCAACGCCACATAAGTGATGGAGCACGCAACGACTATGATGAGCGCTTTAGACAGATAAAGTTGGGTCTTCACAGGCCAATCAAACATCGCCAAGCCGATATGGAGAAAAACGACGAACGCCACCACCTTCACCGGCCCGCGCAACAGTTCCAACACAAGATCATCGTACTTCGTATCCGTCTTCGCCGCCCAACGCTTCAGCCAGACTCCGATAATATAATCAAGAACCTTGGAGACGTAGAAAGCCAGCACGATATAGATCAATGAGGCGAGATATTTCCAGAATGGTTCGTGCAAAAATGGATCTTGCTTCCTCAGGAATGCGATCTTATCCAAGGCAAATGTCAGTGCATTTTTCTCAAGGTTACCTAACGCTCCGCTCAATCCGCCGTTGGTGACAGTAACGCTCGGCGTGTTTGTAGCCGTGGTTTCCTGAGCGCTAGACCAAACAGACCAAAATGCGCCGACAAACAACAACGCCAACCCAGCACGATATAACCATTCAAATCTCCATTTCATAGGCGGCCAAAATAGGAAACACTGGGCGCGTACGCCAACAGGATTTGTAGCCATAGAGCTTCAACCAACCGATGACGTCAGTCTGCGCAAACTGACATCCTCGGCCACACCACCAGCGTCAGGCTTTCGTCAGGACTTTTTCCAGCAGTTGATTCAAACGAGTAAGCATGGCGCGCGGGTCTTCCAGTATACCGGCGGCCACGCGGGCGTTGTCGAGCATCTGCTCAGCTACGCTACCAGCCAACGCGGCGTCTTGTGCCCGCATCGCGTCAAGCCTTGCAATAATGGGATGCGCGGGGTTGATCTCGAAGTCGTGTTTGGTGGCAGTGATCGCGTTGTCGTCCTGTTTCATGGCCTTCATGATGCGTCTCATGCTGGCGGTCATGAACTTGTCCGAATCCACCACCACGGCGGGGCTATCCACGAGACGTTGCGAGAATCGGACTTCGCCCACTTTGTCGCCGAGGATTTCTTTGAGCCATGCGGCGAGGGCTTTGGCGGCGTCTTCGGTGAGTGTACCGTCTTTGTTTGCGCTGAGATTGAGATCGGCTTTCTCGGCGAGCTTGAGCGGCTTGCCGTCAAACTCCCGGAGGTGTTCCATGACGAATTCATCCCACGGATCGGAGAGAAACAGCACTTCGAATTTGCGTTCCTTGAACACCTCGTAGTAAGGGCTAGCCTCCGCGGCGGCGCGGTTCGGCGCGAGCAGGCAATAGATCTCTTTTTGCTCGGACGACATGCGTTTCACATAATCCGCCAGCGAGGTAAGCTTACCTGGATCGGTGGAGGAGGATTCGAACCGAAGCAATTTGCCGAGCGCCTCCTTGTGCGTGAAATCGGTGACGACACCTTCTTTGATGAATCGTTGATACTCAGCGTAGAATTTCTCGTATGCCACGGCTTCCTTCTCAGATTGTTCATCGAGGAATTTCAGGAAGCGTCCGGTGAGAACGTTGTTCAACTTCTGCATGAGCGAAGTGTCCTGCATGGTTTCGCGGGAGATGTTGAGCGGGAGGTCTTCGCTGTCCACCACTCCTTTGAGGAAGCGCAGCCATTCGGGGAAAAGCCCTTTGGCCTTCGCCTGAATCAATACCTTGCGGCAATAAAGATTCACTTCGGAATCAATGCGGCCCATGCCCATGCTCTCGAAGTTGCGTGACGGCACGAACAGCAGAGATTGGATCGCGAGCGGTGCGTCTGCGGTGAAGTGCAGGCGGAAGAGGGGCTTGTCGTGGTCATGACCGACGAACGTATAGAACTCGTTGTACTCCTCCTCCTTGATCTCGTTCTTGCTGCGCGCCCAGATGGCTTGAATGGTGTTGATCTGTTTGGTGTTCAGCTCGATGGGGAACGGAACAAAGCTGGAGTAACGCTGAATGATGCGTTCTACGGTTGTTTCCTCCGCAAAGTCTTTGGCGTCGTCTTTCAACTCCAGCGTGATCTTGGTGCCGCGTGGAAGG
Organism: Verrucomicrobiota bacterium; assembly: GCA_008933055.1. Taxonomy (GTDB): domain Bacteria; phylum Verrucomicrobiota; class Verrucomicrobiia; order Limisphaerales; family JADLHS01; genus JADLHS01. The sequence continues at coordinate 8,779 of WBXK01000107.1, forward strand.
TCGGCAGCGGGGGTGATGTCGTATCCTCCCATGCCTTCGCTGGTCCATTGCCAGCCGGTTTCTTCGGGCGACAAGGAGCGGCTCAAGACGGTGACGCGTTTGGCGACCATGAACGCGGAGTAAAAGCCCACGCCGAACTGTCCGATGAGGCCGACGTCGGGCTTTTTTTCCTCGGCGAGTTGCTTGAGGAATGCTTTGGTGCCGGAGTGGGCAATCGTGCCGAGGTTTTGAACCAGCTCGGCGTGTGTCATGCCGCAACCGGTGTCGGTGATGGTGATCGTGCCGGCTTTGTCATCCGTAGCGACGGTGATGGCTGGGGCGATATCGGATTGGTGGACGGGTTTGCCGGAGGATTGGTTGAAGCGAAGTTTCTCGCACGCATCGGCGGCGTTAGAGATGAGTTCTCGGACAAAGATTTCTTTGTCCGTGTAAAGCGAGTGGATGACGATGTTCAGCAGCTGCTGTATCTCGGCCTGAAATTGATGTGATTCTGGTTTGCTCATAGCCCTGAATCGTTGCGGATTTTTGGGCTGCCCGTCAAGGGTATCGAATGCGGACCGCAAGATTCACTCCCGAACCGTCTTCAACCCGGTGCGCATGATGCACTCGAACAGTTGCGCATAACTCACGCCCACTTTGGGCGCGGATTGGGCGAAGTCTTCATCAGCAGCAA
>WBXK01000108.1 GCA_008933055.1 Verrucomicrobiota bacterium
AATCGATGAATATAACGCGTTTGATCCTGACGACTGCAATGTCGATCTTGATGAGTTATCCGCAAACGACCCAAGCTATATGGTGAATCCGGGATTCGACTTCGGCGATTTTCAAAATTGGCGACTGAATGTCCCTTGCGGCGCTTACAAAACCTCTGCGCAAAGCCGACCAACAGGAACAGCTAAGGTCGTTTCCTTATGTGTTCAACAAAGAGGGATGTCGCAACGTCAAGCTGCAGCAGTGGGAAATTCTTTCGCAGCACTAGGCTCGCTCGAAGACGATCGCTTCACGGGCAATCGCACTTATGACATCACGTTCTGTCGCACCATTAATATGTTTGCAGGCGAATCCATAAGCGGTTCAGCGTTCTTAAACCACGGCGAGCCTCTTGCTCAGGATTTTGCTTCGGAAAAAATTCTGAATGAAGCAGCTCGCACCATCGCCCAACCGTGGTTTGCTATCTCCCACTGAAAGCTACTTCCCCCTCACTCTTAGCATGAAAACAGGCAGCGACAATAACGGCGCGTGGTATGGACTCTTCAACGGCATCTGCCGCAAATCTGCGATGTCCGCGATCAACTCAATACCTGAACCGTGCTCGCTCTCGCGCAAGACACTCCAAGCAACGGAACTAGACACAGCCCCCCAGGAAAAACAAACAAGCCTGACGGCACGAAGGATTTTTACCCATGAAACAGCACCTAAACTCCATAGCAAAAACTCGCAAACTCCAATCCATAGCGTTCACGGTTCTCGGCGCAATACTGTCTGCGCTCCTAGTCGCTGGTATGATTTACTTGACATACATTAAGGCTCCGACCCGACCGTAGTGGGATATCATGCCTCAATCTATATATTGAGCCCAGCATCTTTGTCGTTTCGTTGACGCGCCGTTCTCAATAGTCTTTTGCTAATGACGATTGAACAACAGCCGAGCGCGGTGACTCTTGGTCAAACGCTAAAGGTGACGATCAACGACCTCGCGTTCGGTGGCGAAGGGGTGGCGCGCGTTAATGACTTCGTGTTATTCATTCCCTACGTCATCCCGGGAGAAACTGTGGAAGTCGAAGTCATCGAAGTGAAGAAAGCGTTCGGCCGCGCTAAACTTATTAGCGTCATCACACCGTCCGTTGATCGCGCGACACCCGAATGCAAACACTTCGGTGCGTGTGGCGGTTGCCAGTATCAACACATCGCTTATCCGGCCCAGCTCGCGATGAAGCGCAAACAGATCGCTGACATCTTCCAGCGCATCGGCGGCATCGCGCAAGACATCGTCGCGCCGGTCGTCCCCTGCCCCCGGCCATACGGCTATCGCAACCGCATCATGATCCGCAGCCAGTGGAATAAACCGGAGCAGCGATTGAACATCGGCTTCGTGCGCGCGGACTGCGGACTCGTGGAAGATATTTTCGAATGCAAGATTGCCGAGCCAGCATTGAACGAGCAAATCACTCACGTGCGAAATAATCCTCCACCTAAAGGCGGCATTAAGGTTGTGCTCCGCATCGCGCCGAAAGATTGGGAAGTGCCACGCGACTCGTTCTTCCAGAATAATTTTTTCCTACTTCCGGGACTTGTGGATACCGTTCGCTCGGCCTTGACGGCAGCGGGTACGAAGCATCTGGTAGACTTATATTGCGGCGTCGGCTTCTTCGGAATTGCGCTAGCAAGCGCGGTGGAATCATTTGTGGGAGTTGAATGCGACCGCATGGCAATCACTGCCGCGCGCAAGAACGCGGCGATGAAGAATGCTACCAACGGTGAATTCATCTCCGCAAACGTCGAGGATGCGTTGCCGAATCTCGTGAACAAATTCTCCGCGGCCGCCACGAGCGTATTGATTGATCCGCCGCGAAAAGGATGTCTACCGCAGACACTCCAACTTCTCCGCGATCAACGCCCTGCGCAGATCATTTACGTCTCCTGTAATCCGGCAACAATGGCGCGAGACTTGAACATCTTGTGTGCAGACGGTGTCTTTACATTGGCAAAGGTGACGCCGTTGGACATGTTCCCGCAAACACAACACGTAGAGTGCGTGGCAGATTTGCGAGCTGCGGTTGCATAAGCAACCTAAACGACACTTGCCAACTGCAAACGCATCCATCCAACTAATTTATCCATGAAAAACGGGAAAGAAAAGAAATACAAGGGCTCCTTCACACAAACTTTGCTGCCGTGGCTACTTGGTATTGCCGCGCTCGTGTTGCTATTGGCGACGCTAAATCATTCCTTGTCGTTTCTCCCGGACTGGATGTCGTTACTATCCTACGCTCGCCTCCCCACAGCCCCCGCTGGAGTTCGCATGGCGGATTGGTTCTGGTTTCCTGAAATAGTCGCCCCAGTATTCTACCTCGTCACATATCCCATCCGACTGATGCCGGAAAGGATGATTCCGTTGGCACTAAATGTCTTTTCCGCTCTTTGCGCCACGCTCTCTCTGGTGCAACTCGCGCGCTCCGTCGCCATCCTCCCACACGACCGCACGCTCGATCAACGCGAACGCCAGGCTAACGATCATTTTCTCCTCAGCATCCCGACAGCGTGGTTACCGCCATTGTTCGCCGTGGTTGCCTGCGGCCTGCAGCTCACCTTCTGGGAACATGGAACGAACGGCACGACTGAAATGTTCGACCTACTGATGTTCTCATACGTGCTCCGCAGCCTGCTGGAATTCAGGCTCGACGAAAAAGAAAGCCGACTTTATCGCGCCACCTTCATCTTTGGCGCCGGCATGACCAACAATCTCTCGATGATTGCGTTCTTTCCCCTGTTTGTCATCGCGCTGGTCTGGACGCGCAAAGTCGCTTTCTTCAATCTGAAATTTCTCACCCGCATGGCTCTCTGCGGAATTGCCGGGCTCTCGTTCTACCTGCTGTTGCCTGCCTTAGCGTCAGCACAACACGACGCAACCTTCACTTTCTGGGAGATGTTAAAATCCAATATCCAGGCGCAAAAGTTTTTCCTGTTCCTGCTCCCACGCACCACAATTCTGCTCCTCTCCGTGACGAGCATCCTGCCAGTGTTTATGCTCTCGATCCGGTGGGCTTCCTCGTTCGGTGATCCCAGCCGCATCGGCGTCATCCTCACCACCGCTGCGTTCCATCTGTCACATGTCGTCGTGTTGCTGGGTTGCTCATGGATGATGCTTGAACCCGCGTTCAGCCCGCGCAAGGTCGGATTTGGCATGTTCGCGTTTCTCCCGCTCTACTATCTCGGAGGGTTGTGCATCGGTTATTACAGCGGATACCTGCTGTTGGTCTCCAGTGCCATAAATAGGCGCACGTCCAAAGCGGGTGCGCTCGAACGCTTCTTCCAAAAGGCCACGCTGCTTTTTCTAGCAGCATTGCTTCTTGCAGTCACCACAGTTCTTGTCCACCGGAATCTCCCGCAGATACGCCTGACGAACGGAGAGATTCAAAAACAATTCGCCTCAGACCTCGCCGAAGGTTTGCCTAAAAACGGCATCATCATCAGCGACGATCCGCGCCGCCTCTGGACACTGCAGGATTTTTTAACCCAACAAGGTCGGGAGAAGGATTACACGCTCCTTTGCTCACAATGGTTGCCCGCATCGCCATATCACGATTATCTCAAGCTCCGTCATCCGAACTGGGTCAACCCGAAAGCTCCCGATGCTGATAAGAAAGCCAGCGTCCAAGACCTCGAACTCGTGGAGATGATGAAGTCACTCGCCAAAACAAATGCGATTACCTATCTGCATCCGAGCTTCGGCTATTACTTTGAATCCTTTATCACAAAGCCTTACGGCCTCGCTCAACACCTCATCCTCCAACCCGACGGCGACCTAGTCGCCCCACCTCAATCCGCTGAGACCATCGCCCTCAACGAAAAATTCTGGTCTAATGCATCCGAAGGCTTTCTCAAAAACCTCGTGCCCTTGGCGTCGCTTCAAGAGGAGACCAGCAAATATCCCTTTCCCCAAAACATTTATCGCAAGCTCGGGCTTAAGCAGGAATTAAACGCGGACGCCGTCTCCATAGCCGCATTTTATTCGCGCAGCCTAGTACACTGGGCGGTCGAACTCCAGAAGTCCGGCAACTACGAAAAACCGATCAAACATTTAGAACTCGCATTTGAGTTGAACCACGAGAACGTCGTGGCTCAGGACAATCTGGAGTTCAACAAAAAGTTCCGCGCTGGCGAAACCGCCAACGTTGAGATCACAAAATCCATCGAAGACCGCTTCGGCAAGTACCGCTCATGGGATTCCGTCCTCACACTCAACGGCCCCTACGACGATCCCAGCCTAACCTACGCTCAAGGCTATGTCTTTTTGCAAGGCGGTTTGATCCGTCAGGCAGCACAGGCATTTGATCGCGTTCGCGTTCAATCCACCAATGACATCGGCAGCCGCCTCTGGCTCGGACAGATCAATCTCAATCGCAAATTTCCAGATCGCACACTGCAACTCATTCGAGAGATTCGCGACATCGCATCTCGCACACCCGGCATGAGCACCAACCTCACCGATCTGTTCACTCTCGAAGCCACCGCCTACTTCGCCAAGAACGATCCCACCACCGCCACTCAGATCATCGAGACAAACCTCGTCAATTTCGCAGACAACTTCTCTATCCTCGGTGCTGCTTGCAAAACTTACGCAGACAACGGACGCTACACCAACGCCCTCGCCATCACAGAGCGCCTGTTGAAACTCGCCCCCGAAGAGACGGCCACACTCATCAACAAAGGTTGCTTCCTCGTAGAGGTCGCAGGATTCGATGAAGCCATCAAAGCCTTCACGCAAGTCCTCACTGTTGAAACGAACACCACTAGCGAGACCCACGTTCGCGCCGTACTTTACCGTGCCATCGCAAACTTCCGATCAGGCAAACTCGATGACGCCCAGAAAGATTACGAATTCGTACAACGCCAAGTCCCAAAAGCTCCGCAAGTCAGCTACGGCCTCGGCGAGATCGCTTATCGCCGCAAAGAAACCAACACCGCCATCCGCAACTACGAAAACTACCTCACCAACGCGCCGCCCAAGACAGCTGAATCCAAATACGTCGCCGACCGCATCCAAGAACTAAAAGGTGCAACGTCCAAAAAGCAGGCGCAAAATTCGGACAATCCCAAGTGACGCCATGCGCGTCACCCACATCATCACTCGCCTAGTCGTCGGAGGCGCTCAGGAAAACACCATCGCCACCGTGCTTGGTCTTCGGGGGAAACCGGACGTCACTGTTCAACTCATCTCCGGCCCAACCACCGGACCGGAAGGTTCGTTAGAGCACCGACTCACGGAGCGTGACCAAACATTGAACGTCCAACGTTCAACTCAGGACACACAGGCAAACGCCTCTTCAAACAACCCTTCGATGTTGAATGCTGAATGTTCAACGTTGAACGCTCCACATAACCCTCTTCTCACAATCGTCCCCACCCTTGTCCGCCCTGTGCATCCGTTGAAAGATTTCCTCGCGCTCCAACACCTGACACGACTGCTCAAAGACCAAAAACCCGACATCGTTCACACTCACAGCGGCAAAGCCGGAATTCTAGGACGCATCGCTGCCGCCCGCGCCAAAGTCCCCGTCATTATCCACCACATCCACGGCCCTTCATTCGGCCCATTTCAGGGCAATATGGCCAACACAGTATTCACAGCCGCTGAACGCTACGCCGGCAAGTTCACCACGCACTTCCTCTGCTCTGCTAACGCGATGACCCGGCTCTATCTCGCGTCAGGCATTGGCGAACCCGAGAATTACACGCGCGTCTTCAGCGGGTTCCAAGTTGAACCATTTGCAGCCGCCACAAATGACCCACTCCTCCGCGATAATCTCAGCATCCCGCGCGACGCTTTCGTCATAGGCAAGATCGCGCGCCTCTTTCCACTAAAAGGCCACAGCGATTTGCTCTCCGTCCTCAAACGAATCCTACCCGAATGTCCACAAGCACACGTCCTGTGCGTTGGCGACGGCTCACTCCGTCCCCACCTCGAAGCCCGCGTCCGTGAACTTGACCTCACGAACAAAGTCACATTCACCGGACTCGTCCCACCGGCTGAAGTCCCGCGCTACGTCGGCGTCATGGATTGCCTCGCACACCTCTCTGAACGCGAAGGACTCGCCCGTGCTCTACCGCAGGCTCTCGCCGCCGGAAAACCCGTGGTGACTTACGATTGCGACGGCGCGCGGGAAGTTTGTCTTGATAGCAAGACAGGGTTTCTGGCGCGCCCGGGTCATGAATCCCTCGTCGCCGAACGACTCCTTCTTCTCGCGCACGACCCCAAACTCCGCACCGAATTCGGCCAACGCGGGCAAAGCTTCGTCCGCGCAAATTTCGATGTCGAACAGATGGTGGACACAATCTATAGGCTTTATGAGGCTTTGACAGCCCGACACACCAGCCAAAGATTATGAACTTTCCCTTCAGCGTGTATCTGGCTGCATTTGTTGGCGCGCTTGTAACTTCATTTTTCGCACTGCCACTTTGGCGTGCTTGGTGTATCCGCATCGGTTTGGTGGATGATCCCGGCCATCGCAAGATCCATAACTCGCCAATTCCGCTCGCAGGTGGGCTTGCTGTTCTAACGGGGTTGCTAGTGCCGTTGGTGATTGCAACATTTCTGCTGAAGTTCAATTTATTCGGCGAAGCCACAACTGCGCCGCTGCTGCACGGTTTGAGTAAACGCGCGTGGCAACTTGCCGCTATCGCATTTGGTGGGATTGGAATGACAATCCTCGGATTACTTGATGACAAACAGGAACTTGACCCATTACAGAAATTCGCCGGGCAATTGCTCATCGCTTTAATAGTCGCGTGTTCTGGCGTTAGAATCACGTTGTTCATCCCGAATCTTGCGGTCAGTCACTGCGTCACGATTCTCTGGCTGCTCACAGTGATCAACGCCTTCAACTTCATGGATAATATGAACGGCCTTTGCTCAGGACTTGGCTATATCGGTGCAGGATTCTTCGCGCTTATCGCAGCGTTTCACGGACAATATCTGGTGACGATTATCGCGCTGCTCACTTGCGGTGCGCTGTTGGGATTTCTTCCGTATAATTTTCCCAAGGCACGCGCGTTCCTTGGTGATTCAGGAAGTCATCTCGTTGGCTATCTTCTCGCTATACTTGCCATACTACCGCATTTCATCAATCGCGATCAACCGAACCGTCTTGCGATCATCTCTCCGCTTCTCGTGCTGGCTGTGCCTCTCGGGGATCTCGCATGGGTGGTGCTCATCCGTTGGCGCAAGGGACAACCTTTCTACGTGGGAGACACGAATCATCTCTCGCATCGCCTTGTACGCGCAGGCTTGTCGAGAACCACTGCTGTGATGATGATCTGGCTAATCGCGTTGGCCATCGGGACGACCTCGCTATTGCTCGCAGCACGCTGAATTCCACGATGCGCTTTCCAGTTTGGGGATTTACCTGATTTCAAAACGGTCGTTCTCGGGCTGTTTTCAGGAAAAAATTACCGTCTCTAAGGCTTCCAAACACGGACTGCGCCGCAGCGATGCAAACAAGGAGATAGTTACACATGAAGAAATTGACCGCTCTTACGCCTGTATTATTGCTCACTGCTGCGGTCACCCTTGCCGGCAATCCGTGCGGGGCTTAACAGGAATAGCTCGCAGCCGCTCAGAAAAAGGCAGCCGAAGGTAAACGAGTCTCGACACCAATCGAAGCCCGCGTGGAACGACTTAAGGAATGAGACACCACTAAGGGTTACGCCATAGAGGTCAACAAGACCGACAAAAGCTTTGAACTGGAAGTCTCACGGAAATTCGCCCAGAAGTAATCGGTCATCAGCGCAACTTTGCTGTAATCAAGACTGGCGCACACCCCGTGCGCCTGTTTTGATTTCGCAATCTGAAAAACAAAAAGGCATTCCGGTTCGCGGAATGCCTTTTGAAAAGTTTGTCGATTACTTAGCGCCGAGGATGGCGTCTTTACAAGCCTTAGCCACGCGGAATTTAACGACGCGCTTAGCTGGGATCTGAATCTGCTCGCCAGTGGCGGGGTTACGACCGAGACGTGCTTTGCGATTCACCAACACGAGCTTGCCGATACCAGGCAAGGTGAAAGTGTTCTTCGCGTTTTTGTAAGCGAGCTGTGCAACGATCTCGAGAATTTCAGCCGCCTGCTTTTTCTTGAGGCCTGCTTTCTCGGCGATTTCAGCCGCCACTTGGGATTTGGACAATGCTTTAGCCATAGTGTGTGATGTTGTTTGTTTGGTTTGGTTGTGCGTTAAAGTCACTCGACTCTCTGCGAATAAAAGGTTTTAAGCATTTCCGCGCAAGCACAAATTAGATGTATTTTTGGAGTAATCTCACGCGTTTTTACTCGCGGCTTCCGCGGAATATCATTCCCCGCTTTTGCGGCTCTTTGCCTTCACTCCCACCGCTGACAATATTTTTGCCAGGAAGGAAACTGAGCCCTTGCTAGCACCCCTCGCAGCGTACCTTGAAGTCGCCTTCGGCATTAAAGAACGTCGCTGCTTGATCACCGCCGATTTTGCGTTGGGCCGCCCGAGATAGGGTTCGATCTTCGCAGTGAGTTTCAAGATGAGACTCTCACTCTTGTATTGATAAACATCAGCTAGACCAAGGCTGATGATCTCTTTGCCGAAAGCGTCCTTACCAAACTTTTTCTCGATCGCCTCCGCCTGCAACTCGTCGAATATGAAAACCATGTCCGCCCACTTCATCACTTCCTCTGTGAGTTGATTCTTGGCAAATGCCGCCGTGCCGCAGGAGCGCACATCCAGATCAGGCCGTTCCCGATACAGATGCTCCGCAGTCAGGCTGCGGACCTTGTTCTGAGTGCAGACAAACAACACTCGCAATTTCTGACGGGACTCACTCATGCGTCGGCAGGATAGTCCTAACGGACGGGCTAGATAAAGTTAATGCGCTGTGACAATTCAGCTTCATTCTGGTTGAATGGTGCGCGAAGCGGGAATTGAACCCACAACCTTCGGCTTCGGAGACCGACGCTCTATCCAATTGAGCTACTCGCGCGACACTTGGCAGGATATGCAGGATGAGGCAGCCGCTCAATTCATTTCATCGGTTTAGAATAACAAAGGTAAATCGGGAATAGCACGCCAACTCAATTTCCTTTTCTTCCCGCGCTTTCCCCCTACTCTGACGCACTCTAGATTTGACTTGAGGCAGTTGGCATTGGGCGATAGGCGATATAAGAATTGGCCCACCTGTTGTCCATTGCCTCGAGACCAACTCCTGAGAAAAACTCTAATGGACGCCGCACATATACGTAATTTCAGTATCATCGCCCACATTGACCACGGGAAGACAACGCTTTCGGATCGATTGTTGCACATGACAGGCACCATCGCCACGCGCGATATGTCGGAGCAATTGCTCGACGC
>WBXK01000109.1 GCA_008933055.1 Verrucomicrobiota bacterium
CGAGCATCGAGAGTTCCGGGCGGGCTGCGAGCGACCGTTGAAATGCCAGTCCGACAGGAGCGACTGGCACGTTCAATTCCTTAGCGATTCCATGGTGATCCCTAGCTATTTCCTTCTGCGACACCCAGTTCAGCCGTTCGTAGGGCCAGGCCATGAACAAGACCGTTCTGCCTCCCGAGTTTCGTATTTCGCGACTGAACTTGCGCGCATACTTAAAGAAAGGCTCGGCATTGTGCTCTTTCAATTCAGGGATATCTTCCTGAAGCACTACCACATCGTAATCGCCACTGCGGATTTTTTCGTGCACGAACGGCAGACCGTCGAGAATCTTTAATGTCGCGCCGCCTTTCGTCGCTCGCTCCGTTTCGAAATTCCGTTTGGGGTCTGCGGCAAGTGCGAGTTGCTTTACATGAGTCTCCAGCCCGCCGTTGTAGTAGGTGAAACTATTGCCGACGAATAGAACTCGGTGGGGTGGCTTTGTGTTCAAAGACGTGCGTGTGCTAGAACAACCGCCAGCGGCAATAACAATTGGCATCAAAAGCAAGAAGAGAAGTCCGGCGTGAGATTCCATCTGAAGGCGTTTCAGCATCTTGAATTAAGTTGTTTAAGGTGTTTCGACTCACAAAGTTTAGTCCGCAACTCATCATCGAAGCAATTAAGACCCATGACCGAGTTGGCGCGTTGGCTATCAAAATTGACACCCGTTGGTGGGTGAGATTTTTACAAAAAGAATTATTTAAGCTCTGGACACGGTAGCCTCCGAACCGCTAATCCTTTTTCATAATGAACACAAATCTCACTCGCCGAAATTTCGTCAAAACATCGCTCGTCGCGGCAACTGCACTGGGTCTTAAACCCACACTCTGGGCTGCGGAGGCGTCAAGCCCTCGCATCTCCGTGCAGTTGTATTCCGTCAGGGATGATTGCAAGAAAGACTTTGATGCTGCTCTCGCGCAGATCGCGAAAATGGGTTTCGCTGGGGTGGAGTTCGCCGGATATCACAATTACACTGGCAAAGCCAAAGAGCTTCGCGCCAAGCTCGATGAATTGAACCTTGTCGCGGCGGGCACCCACATCGGGACAGGCAATTTCCGTGGTGATGAATTGAAACGCACTGCGGAATTTCATCACACCCTTGGCTGCAAGTTTTTGATCGTGCCGGGGGATGGAGATTTTACCCACCCCGAGAAGAGCAAAGCGTTTGCTGAGACGATGAACAAGGCCACGGAAACTCTAAAGCCGCTCGGGATGTTTTGTGGCTATCACAATCATTCGGGCGAATTCAAGAAGGACGGCGACAAGACGTATTGGGATTTGTTCGCTGAACGCACCAGCAAGGATGTGGTCTTGCAACAGGACTGTGGTTGGTCCGCGACGGCGGGGCTAGATCCCGCGGAGCTCGTCCGGCGTCATCCGGGGCGCACAAAGATCACGCATTTCAAGCCCGTAGTCGTAAAGGAACAAGCAGGCAAGAAATCAATCATTGGGCAAGATTCAGTAAACTGGCCTTCAGTGCTCAAAGCGTGCCGTGAGGTCGGCGGCACGGAATGGGTCACTGTGGAACAGGAAGCTTACCCAGACGGCAAGTCGCCGTTGGAATGCACGGCGATGTCGTTGGCAGGGTTGAAAAAGATTTGGTAAGCCGTCAGGGCTGTTCGCGTTTCTGCGCCAACAACCATTTGAAAAATTCGGGGTCGTTGTAAGTCTGCGTCCATGAGTCGTGTCCAGCCTCTGGATAGACCGTGAACTTAGGATTGCCGCCCGCTGCTTTGATTGCTTCGACCATTTTCGTTGATTTGTCGAGCGTCACGGTTTTGTCTTTTGCTCCGTGAAACACCCAGATGGGAAGTTTCGCTAGTGCCGCTGCATCCGTTGGATCACCACCGCCGCAGATCGGAGCGATGGCTGCAAATTTCTCAGGGTGCGCTGCCGCCAAATCCCAAGTTCCGTAGCCACCCATGCTGAGCCCAGTGAGATAAACGCGATCCTTATCAACGCGATGCTGCTTGATGACTTCATCCAGCAACGCGTTGAGTTTATCCGGATCCCAACCGCGTCGCGCGCTTTGTGGTGAGACGAGGATGAACGGGAAGGGGCCGTTGACGTCGGCGAGTTTGGCCGGCCCATGAGTCTTGACACGGTGAACATTTTTTCCGCTTTCACCAGAACCGTGCAGGAAGAGCACAAGCGGCCACTTGGTTTTCGTTTTGTTATAATCATCGGGCAGTGAAAGCAGATAATTGAATTTGGCTGTCACAGTGATTTTCTTCTCGAATCGTTTCGCCTGCTGCGACGAATTTGGTTTCAGGTGCAGGTCTGCAAAGTCGAGGAACGCTTTCCAGTCGGCAGCACTGATGATGTGACCACCGGAGTGCAGATGAAATCCGAGTTCGCCAGAGATCAAAGGTTTATCGAGTGGCATTTCTGTTGTGCCCAGATCGTTTTTGCCGAGCAATCGATAAACCGGGCCGGCAGCAATCTGAGCGAGGAATTGGCCGTAAGGATCAGCCCAGAGGTCTTCTGTGCCGCCGGTGACGAACACAGGGCGCGGGGCGTTCAGTGCGATGATCATGTGGGAATCCACGGGCATTTCATTCCAGCGGCTTGCAAACTTGGAAAAGCCCGAAACGGTCCATCTCGGAAAACTAGCGATCACGTCATCCAAACTTTCACCGAAATCACGGCGGGAAAGGGATGCGCCCATTTCGCCAGAGCAGCTTGCGAACACCGATGCGAACCGGGGATCCCGAGCCCCAGCCCACAACGCAGTCTTGCCGAGCCGCGAGTGGCCGATCAGAGCGACATGATTCATGTCAACGTCATCGTCTGCTTGTAGGTAAGCCAGAACGCAGCTCGCACCCCAGGCCCAGGCTGTGATGGTTCCCCACTCGCCAGATTCGGGCTCGGTTTTTCCAGAACCAAGCGCGAGTCGCCGCGCGATCGTGATGTTGTTGGTTTTTCCATCGCCTTCGATTTCGGTGTAACGGAAGCAAGCATAGCCGTAACCGCGCGCGAGCATTTCCTGTATCGGGCCGAATTCGGGAGCGCGCGTCTCGTGGGTTGACGTCGCGATGCCGTCATTCGCAGGAGGATCACCGAACAACATGTGGAGCAGCACCGGTGAAGGTGCGGTGGCTTTGGCTGGCAGATAAAGCACGACATGAAGCAGAGGCGCATTCGTTTCATCGCCGATCCGCGCGACGATGTCTTTGCGGACCGCTGAGCCGTTCAGCGCGTTCGTGTCGGTCTTTGAAACTTCGAATTTCATTTTTGGCGCGCGTTCGGGAACGCGCCCGAAGATTTCTGACTCGTAAAGTTTGAGAATTTCCGGGCGGCGCGATTTGAACCACGCCTCCGCATCGCGAACGGGCTGGCCGTTCTGCATCACCAGTGGATCGGGCAATGTGTAGTCGCCCACCTTCGCCTCGTCGTAATTCGAGCGATGTCCCGTCGCCGCGACTCGCGGTTTCAATGGCTTTGCCGCTTCTTGCAGTGCTTTGGCGGCTGCCGCTGATGGGATCGGCGCCGGTGCTGCGTTTGTCGCAAGGCAAAGCGTTGCTGCTGACGTCGCAAGTATCAGAACTGTTACAATCGGAAGGTGGCGCATAGTTTTGGATAGTTGAAGGGAACTCCAAGTCAATGGCAACGTCGTTGTGATTCTTTCTCGAATCTTCGCCGTCAAAGTGATTGAATGGAGGTTAGAGAAAAACTGCCGATATGATTCCTAAAACTATAAAACCCCAACTGAGTCGATTGCGCCGAAGTGCAAAGCGGGGGCTCAGCGTTTGGTTGTTGATGCTGCCCCTCGTGCTGGCGGTAACGTTGGATTCAATCGCTGAATTCCCTCCTCCCCCGAAACAGCTCTCATTAACCAATGAGTTTTTTGCGATGGACACAGGAGTTCATGGCGCGGGACTCAAGACTCCTGAAGACAAGGTGAAGTTGCTAAAAGAGCTGGGATATGCCGGCATCGGTTGGACGCCACCGGGTGTTGCCGAAATGTTGACCGCGTTGGATCAGCAGGGATTGAAGATGTCGTCGCTCTATATCGGCGCAAACATCGGAGAGAATGAACAAAAGTATGATCCACAATTGCCTAAACAGATTGAATTATTGAAAGGGAAGGGCACGATCATCTGGCTGCATATCTCGAGTAAGTCGCATCAGACCTCAGCGCCGGAAGGCGACGAGCGCGCCGTTGCAATCATCCGGGAGGTTGCAGCGCTGGCGGAAGCGTCCGGACTGCAAGTGGCGCTTTATCCTCATGCCGGGGCTTGGTTGGAGCGGGTGCAGGATGCTCTGCGCGTCGTGAAGAAAGTAGATCGCGCCAACGTTGGGCTCACGTTCAATCTCTGCCATTGCTTGAAGGTTGGAGACGAAAAGAAAATTCCCGAACTGCTCAAGGAATGTCGTCCGCATCTTTTTGTGGTCACGATCAACGGCGCAGATCATGAGGGCGGATGGAATCGGTTGATCCAACCTCTAGATCAAGGATCCTTCGATGTGGCGGAATTCCTTCGGCAGCTTCAGGCTGTTAATTTTAACGCCCCGATTGGTTTGCAGCATTACGGCGTCAAGGGTGATGCTCGTGAGAATTTGCGGCGTTCCAAGAATGCGTGGCAAAAATTCAGCAGTCGTTGAATCGGATTTGTCCCGCCCTGCGTGAGTCAGAGGTTGGTCTGAATGTTTGAAGGTTTGTAGAAGAGAATCCAACTGCCGGTCATCGAACCCACGTCAATGGTCGCGCGTGGATTGCCCGCATTGAACTTGTTCCATTCTACATGCCCGTCTTCAAAAAGAAATTCCCCGCCCTCCGGCGCTCCGCTTGCCACTCGATGGCTGGCGGTCATGATTGTTTTACCGTTGAACTCGGTTGACCACGTCAGGCTGCCGCTGTTTCGTCCGATGTTCCAACTGCCCAGGCCTTGCAAACGGTCACTCATGACAGGCGCAGAGCGATATTTTCCGCCGAACTTTTTTCGGAAATGCCATTCGGCAAGTCCCGCGGATGCGTAATCCCAGCTGTTGTTGCTACGTCCCGGAATCGAGAAGTAGCCGATCAGTTGTGGGTTGTTATCCGACGTGATTGTTGTTTCTGCGGCGCGATGCCATTGATCAGTGGGGCAATACAATACGTCGTTCACACTGCGTTCGCTCGTCGTCGTGCCACGGCGATTCGGGAATAGATAAGCTTTGTAAAAATCATTCAGCTTTGGCGACATCCAGCTCAGGTCAGAACCCAGCGAGTTGTCAGGGAAATAATCTGCGTTATCTCCGGCATACATCATGTTTGCCACACCCCATTGTTTGAGATTGTTTGAGCATTGAGCGCGGATCGCCTTGGACTTGGCTTTGGCGAGAGCGGGGAGCAGCATCGCCGCTAGGATCGCGATGATGGCGATCACCACCAGCAGTTCGATCAGTGTGAAGCCCCACTGAGGTTCTGCTCGGCGTGACGATTCTGAAGTCCCATGGGGCCGGTTCATCGAGGTCCAATCGCGATGGCATTTTTCAGCCGAGTGAAGTCGTTTAGGTTTGCGACCGGAGCGTTCGCAGGCAAGTCGGTGCTGATTCCCCGCCATTTCCAGCGTTCTGCGTGTCCATCGGCAAATGACAAGGTGGCCCCGTTGGAATGCCGCGCCGTGGGAGCATTTTGCCAGACCACATCGCCGGTGACGGAAATATAAAAAATGCCGTCATCGATCGTGTTCAGACTCTCGTCGATGAACAGCAGCGCATCGCTCGGTCCCGGCCTCTGGATTTGTGAGATCTTTTTGAACATCTGAAAAGTTCCCATGGCAGACTGAACATTCTGAACCCCTCCACCCGTCGAAGATTCCGTCCCATCGCCCCCATTCATGCGGGAGCTCATGGAAAAGCCCCGGATCAGTCGGTGGGCGGGCACGCCTGCCGGGGACAGGGTGACGGGCATGCCAGGACAGAGATAGATACCTAGGGACGTGTTGTAGGGGAAAAGCCGGCCATTTTTAATATGAGCAATGTTGGTCGCATCAGGCATGATGCTAACCATGCCTTGTATCCAGGCTTCGGGTGCTGCCGCCCCGCTGCCTAAGATCCAGTTGGGAACAAGCTTCTCATTGTTGTCGTTCGCATACAGGCACCAGCAGAGGCTCAGTTGTTTCGCGTTGCTCACACAGCGTATGCTCGTGGCCTTGGCTTTAGCTTTGGTCAATGCAGGCAGCAGCATGGCCGCCAAAATCGCGATGATTGCAATCACCACCAGCAGTTCGATTAAGGTGAACGCTTCAGGCTTTGTTTGCCGCACTTCTGTCATGGGACAGCCTCAGCATCGGCGGTCCGGTTCTCAACGTCAATCCCGCATAGCTACTCACCAACGCGCCAGAGCGTCCTTGAATTCATCCGCCCCCGAAACGAGCAAGACCGCGAAGCGTTAAGCCGCGCGGTCTTGTTGGTTGAATTTATTCTGTTTGGAAGCTCTCGAAAGGCCGAGCGCCATCGGGTCGTTACGGCATTGCGTAAACTTCGATCTCCTGCCAGCAGTTGAGCGCGCTCAGATGGCTGCCTTTGGTGTAGCCCCTGATATAACGAGCTTTCGTGTTCTTGCCGTCGAAGACTCGTCCATAATGACGTTCGAAGTATTCGCGATCTTTGCCGACACCGAGGCCAGAGGTGTTGTCTGTGTCGTTGTTGAACAAGGTCGTCACACCTGTCTTGAATTCAGGGTCGTCAGAAGCCAGCAGCACCACGTCGTGCATGACCTGGATGTAACGATGGTCATGCCAGAGCGCGATGGCCTCTAGGGTGAATGACTTGCCGAGATCCACCTGCACCCATTGCGTTCCTTTTTTCATTTCAACGGTGTCATAGTCGAACGCTTCCTTCTTGCCGTCAGTGAGCTGTGAGGCTTCGCCGGTGAACGGATTGACGCTGGTTTTGACTTCCTTACCCAATGCGACGTTTTTCACACCTGCGCCCACGAGGGGTGCAGGTTTGGGTGTATCTGAATTGGGCTCGATGTTCGGGCCTCCGGGCAATGTTTCTGGAGTGCCTTTCAACGTCGGCGCAGGAAAGCTCAAAGCGAGTGGCTTCTTTGCATCTGCGGCGTTGACGGTGATGAACGCCCCCGAAGCGGTCGCCAGCATGGCCAGTCCAACGATCGAGAGTGATTTGATTTTATATTTCATTTTCATGTTTCGGTTCTTTTATTTTTGTGAGATCAAGCTTCCCAACCAGGGCGGTTGTTGCGTTTCACATATTGAGCGGCTTCAGGCAGGTTCGGGGAGCGCATGTTAAGACCGTCCCATTCCATCCGGCGGCCTTCGCCGAGACGCAACGCCACGCAGCCGAGGAGGATGACTTCTGTGAGATAGCCCGCGATCTCGAAATTCGAGTAAGCAGGAACGCCCTCCTTCATCATGCGGAACCATTCGGTCATATGACCCGGAGAACGCGGGATGATTTGTGGCACGGATTTGCAGGCTTCATGTGTGTCGCCCGGGACATATTGATCGCTGCCGTTCATCGCGAGGAAGAATCGGGCGCCGTAATCGTCTGGCGAGAACAGTTTTCCTTTTTCACCGACGATCAATGCGCCAGAGGGCGGAAGTTTGTCATAGGTCGTCAGAATTTCACTGGTGAGATGCGCTT
The DNA here is from genome assembly GCA_008933055.1 of Verrucomicrobiota bacterium. GTDB lineage: Bacteria > Verrucomicrobiota > Verrucomicrobiia > Limisphaerales > JADLHS01 > JADLHS01. The sequence goes on from WBXK01000109.1 coordinate 7,630, forward strand.
GAGGACGAAGGGGTGACAATGCATCACCGGGATTGCCGTCATACCAGAACATCTTGAGCGGCGGAAGGCCTTCACGTTCGGGGAACTCGAAGCGGATACGGGAAGTTTTCGGGAATGTCTCGGAGTAAAAGCGCGAGGCCAGCTCGAGTTCTACCACGCTCGGATACCCCAGTTTGAGCGCACGGAACGGCATGTTAACCGTATGGCAAGCCATGTCGCCGAGCGCGCCGGTGCCGTAGTCGAACCAACCGCGCCACTTGAACGTATGGTAAACATCCTTCTTGAAGGGGCGATTTGCCGTCGGCCCGAGCCACAGATCCCAATCGAGACCTTCAGGGATAGGATCGCTGCCTGCAGGGCGATCCAGGCCTTGCGGCCAAACGGGGCGATTTGACCAAACGTGGAGTTCGAGCGGTTTCCCGATGACTCCGGCGTGAATGACTTCTACAGCGCGGCGTAAGCCGTTTTCTGCGCTGCCTTGGTTGCCCATCTGAGTGGCGAGCTTCTTTTCACGAGCCAATGAGCGCACCGCGCGGACTTCGCTGATGGTCTGGCAAAGCGGTTTCTGACAGAAGCAATGTTTGCCCAGGGTCATCGCTCGGATCGCGGCGATGCCGTGATGGTGGTCAGGGGTTGAAACGGTGACGGCGTCGATGTCCTTGCCCATCTTTTCGAGCATGACGCGATAATCCTTGAACTGTTTCGGGTTCATGGATTTGTCCGAAAGCTGCCTTGATTTTTTGTCGAGTGATTTCTGATCCACGTCGCAGATCGCAACGATGTTGCCGCCGTTGCTGGCTGCGTCGCTGCTGTCGCTGTCGCCTTTACCGCCCACGCCGATGCAGGCGATGTTGATGCGGTCGTTCGCACCAAGCACGCGGCCGACGTAGGGGAAGCTGAACGCGGCTGCGCCTGCGGCAACAGTAGTGCGGCGCAGGAATTGGCGGCGAGTCAACGCGGTGGATAGGACCGGAGTCTTCGAGGTTGTTGTTTTCATTTTTATTTTATTGGTTGCAACCCGCTTTGACCTCGGTGAGTCAAGGCGGAGGTGCGATTCTTGGAGTGATTATTACGGTTACTCTGGCTGGGTCAAATGTTTCTGTTCATTTTTGGGGCATTGGCTATCAGTTCGTGCCTGCCAGTTCGAATTGATGTTTTACCGGCTTGGCCGCGCTGCGTTGCTTGGTGATCACTGCTGCCTCTTCTGAGTCAAATGCAGCGAGCAACGCCTTCGTCGCCTTCGAGATTTTTGCCGACGCGTGTTTGGCAAGTCGCACCTGCACTTCGCGCCAGCGTTCGAAGTGAATCTGGTTATGTTGGATCGTGAGCTTGTGGACTTCGCTCGCCTGTTTTGCCATGGGCGTGTCCATCATGGCCAGATTGATTCCTGCTTCGAGTTGCTCGCGGGTGAATTCGCCTGTCCGATTTCCATCAATTTTCAGAACATACTTCGCTCCGGTCAATCCTGTGACCTTAAGCGTCTGTTGGTTCAACGCTTCGATGAAGTCTGAGGAATTCACGGCCAGCTTCATGGTTTCATCCCCCATATCCACCGGCATTGGCAGGGCTTGGTCGAGTTGTGACCAGCTCACGGTTCC
>WBXK01000110.1 GCA_008933055.1 Verrucomicrobiota bacterium
CCAGACGCTCGCGCAGATCGACCTCTGGGCAAACAAGGACAAATACGAGAAGTCAGTCTATCGCCTCTCGAAGAAGCTCGACGAAGAAGTCGCACGTTTGCACTTGGAAAAAATCGGCGTGGTCCTAACCAAGCTGACCAAGGCGCAGGCTGATTACCTCAACGTGCCGATGGACGGCCCTTACAAGCCGGAACATTATCGCTACTAAGAGAATTTTTTTACGTTTTTTACAGGCGCGTCAGCGATGACGCGCCTTTTTGTTTTAATGCCAAGACATAGACGTCGTGACACGAATTTCACGAATCGCCGCGAATTAACAACCGAAGAGCTGAAAGCTTGGCAGATAATATCCCAAAGGGACTGAGCCGTGTGAAATCCGACGGCTCGCGGCGTTGCGGGGCTGCATTGCGCCCGTGGCTATGAAGAAATTCTAAAGGCGAACCCCGTTTGCATGGGATTCGCCTTTCCTTTGATGTGTCAATCAACAGTGTTTTACACGGTCAATATCTTGCCGGGTTGCGGTTGGAGGATATTGATCTTGGGATGGCGGGTGCGGATTTGGTCTTCAAACCATTTGCGCGAATCATCGTCGCCGTGGCCGAGCAGAATCGTGCGCGGGGAAACCTGGCCTACGAAATCCAGAAGGTCGTCGCGGTTAGCGTGCGCGGTCAGGTCGAAATCCTGAACGTCGCATTTCTTCGTGATCTGTCCTGCGCCGGGACTGAACACAAACGTCTCGCCCGGTTTAGCGGCTTTAAGTCGTCCCCCGGGTGTGGAGGGATCGGCGTAGCCGACAAAGAAGATGGATTGTTTTTCATCGCCCGCCATGCGGACTGCGAGGTCATGAGCGGCGGTGTTCTCGCTCATCATGCCGGAAGTGATCACGAAGATACGTCCGCCGCTGAGTTTCATTTTTTGCGCCTGACCGTGTTCAAGAACGATGAGATTCAACGTCTCATGAAGTTGGAGGTTCGTGTGATTGCGATGGGTGCGATGGGCCTCTAGATCGTAAATCTCCGTGAACACGCGGCCCAGTCCGCCGATGTAGATGGGTTGTTGTTTGAGTTTGCCTTCCCGCATGAGCAGGGCGAGAAGGGTCAGGATTTCCTGTGTGCGTCCGAGTGCAAACGACGGGATCATGACGCAACCTTTGCGCTTGAGAGCTTTTTGGATAGCGAGGACGAGGCGATCCACTTCGGTGGCGCGCGTCACGCCTTTGGGAACGGCTTTGTTGCCACGCGTGGTTTCCATGATGAGCACGTCAGCTTTCACGCCTTCAAACCGTGCTGCGCGCAGGATGGTCTGGTCGTGGAAGCAAACGTCGCCAGTGTAGAAGACAGTTTCTTTCTGGCCGCGCAGCATGATTCCCGCAGAGCCGAGCGTGTGGCCGGCATCGTAGAATTCAAGCGATGGCGAATGATGTCCTGCTTTGGATTTCTCGTAGGCGGCCCATTCGATCTCACGATTGTAACGGAATCCCTGGAAGCGCGGCTGGATGTCGTCCACCTCGTCGTGGGTGTAAAGCGGATAATCTTTGATGCCGAGCTCGTCGCGCTGACGCGTCATGACGTTCACGGAATTGTGGAGGACGCGTTCTATGATGAAATAACTTTGCTCAGGAAGCACGACATGAGCTTTCGGAAAATATCTCAAAGCTACGGGCAACGTTCCGACGTGGTCGTGGTGACAGTGTGAGACTGCGATCGCATCAAGATCTTCGTTCTGGATGGATTTGTAGAGCGGGATGCCATCGCGCCCCTCGCGTTTGGGGTGCATTCCGGCGTCGAGCAAGATGCGGTGGTTTTCGATGTCAACGAACCAAGAGCTGGCTCCGATGTCCGTGTCAGGGTTGAGATTGGCGATTCGCATATAGAAGTTCTTCTATAGCAGGGTGGCTGAATTAGCAGGAACTAACCAGATAAAACACTCGGGAATTCCGAGGTCAGGAAAATCCTGTGAAATTTTTAAGAGTGTCTGTTTGACGATGGTTCTTCCTGTGTTAGCCTGAACTAGAAAAATATGAGTGCGAGAAAAATCACGAACCAAGGCAACTCCGAGCAACTGACAGTCAATTCACGCAAAGCGAGTCTCGCACTTTCGCCTGACGCCGTTTCTATCCACAAAGGTGGCATTGAATTCCGCAGCGAGAAGTCATTTCCCATCTGGGTGGAAATGACCGTGACGCTTCAATCACACAATGACGGGGCTGCCGTAAATTGCACAGGGGTGGTTGTAGGTTGTAGCGGGAATAAACATGCTGGCTACCAAGTTTCGATGGTCTTCACGAGCATGACCAAGCAGGCCGAGGCTCGATTGGATGCAATCGTGTATTCTCGCGCTGGCTAGGCTGCATGAGTTGCGAAAGCTTCAAGGGTGAAGTCCTACGGGCTAAACATTTGGTGAATTTCAACGCATGTCGAAACGCGACAAATCTATAAGACAGAAAGCTGTTTTACTTGGAGTGGGCTTGGACTCTGACGGTCATCAGCGTGTCACGCGCGGACAAAACTTCGCACTCGTAGGCGGCTCTAAGGAGACACACGAGCAGATGACCGAGAAGGCCATCAAAATCAACGAGAAGCTCAAATCTCGCGGCAAACAACTTGAACAGGTCACAAGCGAAGAGTTTGACGATATCGCTCATGAGGTTGGATTGAAGCGCCATGCCCCGGAAAAGAATTAGACGATGAGTGCTGCCGGGAATGATTATGCCTATCTTACCATCTTCATATTGATGGTTGCGGCGGTGGTTTTCGCATGTGCTCCTTTATTCATGGCGAGGTTGTGGGCAACATATTTCTCTCCGAACAAACCCGGTCACGACAAGAATGCCACTTACGAGTGCGGCTTAGAATCCAAAGGTGACGCTTGGATACAGTTCAAGTCCGAATACTATCTCTACGCGATCATCTTTCTGATCTTCGATGTGGAAACTATTTTTCTGTTGCCGTTCGCCGTGTCTTTCACCGGATTGGGTGTTGGAGCATTTGTTTCGCTGATGATCTTCCTGTTCATGCTGGTCTCGGGGTTGGCTTGGGCTTGGAAGAAGGGTGTGCTGACATGGCGATGAAAATTGCAGGCTTCAGACTTGATGCTCTCCATCGATGGACGAAGGACTAAAAAGCGAATTGCAGAAGCAGGGCGTGTTCACCTCGACCCTCGAAGAGATTTATAACTGGGGACGCAAGAATTCCATCTGGCCTCTCCAATTCGGTCTCGCTTGCTGTGCCATCGAGATGATCGCCACCACAATGGCTCGTTATGATCTGGCTCGCTTTGGTGCTGAAGTGTTTCGCCCGTCACCGCGCCAAGCGGACTTGATGATCGTGGCTGGAACAGTGACGAAGAAAATGGCGCCACAAGTCGTGCGGCTTTACAACCAGATGGCAGAGCCGAAATACGTCATCGCGATGGGTGCGTGTGCTATTTCCGGCGGGCCGTTCAAGCAAGGCTACAACGTACTCAAGGGGATTGATCGTTTTATTCCTGTGGACGTTCATATCCCCGGCTGCCCACCTCGCCCCGAGGCGCTGATTCATGCGTTCATGATGTTGCAGCAGAAAATCGCGAATCAACACCTCACCGGTGCGGACCGTCCACGCCATCTGAAAGCAGATTTGCCAAGTGAGTTTTCTGTCCCGCAATTCGGCGAACACGACCTCGTGCCTCGCAGCAATCCAGATGTGTGGCGACCGCCGCAGTCCGTCTCTCCTTGAGCACGAGTCACTGTTGTTCGAGATGTTTTGCTGGACTAAGTAAACCATGATGGATGTTCATAGCTTAGAATCTCTTCCGTTGCATAGTTTCACTGTCCCCGAGAGTGCGGTTTTCGGCTTGTGAGTTCAATTCATGCAGCGGCGCAGGAATTGACTTCACTTTCCGTCTCGCTTCACGCTGAATATCTCCGTACAGATGATTGACGAATTGCAAACATGAGCGACACGGCCAAACCCTCAGCCCCTGCGGGTGTGCGACGCGTTCTGTTCGTGGATGATGACAAACGCTTCCTCGATACAGTGCGCGAGTTGATGAGCGTGTTAAGTGACGGACGTTGGGAGGTGTTGACGGCGGAGGGGGCTAGTCGCGCGTTCGCGTTGCTGCAGGAGCAAACTGTGGACATGGCAGTGATCGATGTGCAGATGGGCGTGATGGACGGCATTCAGATGCTTTCGTTGCTTAATCGTGGTTATCCCAATGTGCAGAAAGTCGTGCTTACTGGTTTCGCCAATGAGAAATATCGCGCCGCCTGTTTGAGCAATGGCGCAGAACTCTATCTCGAAAAACCTACCGACCCCAACGGATGGCAAAGTCTTTACGGAGTATTAAGTGAACTGGTGAAGCATCGCCCGGAGGAGGGTTTCCGAGGCGTGTTGCGTCGCGTGGGTTTGCAGGACGTGCTTCAGATGGAATGTCTTTCCCGCAATTCTTCCGTGCTGGAAGTTTCGAACAACTCGCTCACGGGTAAGATTTTCATAGAGACGGGACAGATCGTTCATGCGCAGGTGGCGGACCTTATCGGCGAGGATGCGTTGAACCAATTGCTTGCGCTCTCCGGCGGACAATTCAATCTCAAGATGTTCACGGAGCCGACAGCGCGGACAATCACCGGTCAATGGGAATTCCTGTTGATGGAAGCCGCGCGTAAGTCTGATGAAGGCAAGATGGCGCGTGATGCTGAGGCTTCGACTGCTGAAACGCCTGAAGAAGATGCAGCAAGAATACTCGGCTCTGCGCTTCCGAGCGAGTTGACCTCGCCCAAGTCTATCGCCTTTGTGCCGGCCTATGAACCCGTGCCAGTATTGCCGCCGAGCGTGGCGTCGCGTCCGAAGGTGGACGAGATGTTGGTTTGCTCCGAGAAGGGTGAGGTGTTGTATGACTGGCAATGTACTAATCCCAACATGTGGGTGAGCTTCTTTGAATTTATTTCCCAACGCGGCCCGCGTCTTTCGCAGACTTTGCCGCTGGGGGAATTTAGTCGCGTTGAAATCGAGAGTGGCGGCGCGCGTGTGGTCGTGGTTATCACCAATCAGCAGGGCGTGATGGTCAAGACGCGGCGCGAAGCGTTGAACCAAGTCATCCGATGAGCAACGCTACCCCCGAACACATCACGCATTGGCTGCGCAGCACGAAGGCTGCGAGCGGCACTATCGTGCGTGGTGTGAGGTTCGCGGATGAAACGTTCGCCAGTGATGTGGACACAAAAGATTTCCCCGCCCTCGCGCTCGAACAAGCTTGGCGAATCGTTTCGGATGCGTTTCAAGTTCTTTCTGCTCAAAAACTTCCCCCCACGCGATTGAGTTGGGTCTATGAAAAAGCCGTGCTCCACTGCGTGCGCCGTGGAGATGGTGCGATTTTTGGCGTGTTCGTCACCAAGAAAGCTGCGGATGTGGACATGAACGGTTTGAACCGGATGCTCACGGAATTCCTGCATATGACCGGAGAGTGAAGTGCTAATGAGACGCTACCGAACTTTTTCCACGCGGAAGAACATGTAGGGCGATGTGTTAGTGAAGCCGGTGAATAAACCCGTGGAAGTGAGTGGCACAATCGGATTCGCCGCGCGCACCCAGTTGGTGAGGTTTGTGGAAGCGTGCAATTCATAAAGCTCGTAGGCCTTCGACTGGAATTGGATGTTAGTTTTGTTGACGAGTGTGATGCGTTGGGCGGACGACGAATCTGTCGGCGTCATGCCAGTGCGAAATTCGTTGAGGTTCGAGAGCTGGTCGCCATCCGCATCCTGTGATGCACGGTGGTTCAGACCGATGATGGGATTGGCGTTTCCGAAGTGGGTGATCATCCAAGCGTCGGGGATGCCATCGGAAGGGGAAAGCGTGTCAGAGTTAAACGAAATGACACGGACACGAGCGTACGGAGATGAATTTGTGCCGTCGGAATAGCGTAAGTATATGAGGTCATTATAGCCTGTGCCTGCTGGATCAATGCGCGCGGACGTCGCAAAAAAACCGTTTGGAATATATTTAATGATACTCCCGCTCTTGTTGAACTGGCCATTCAAGTTCGCCGCGTTGTTTGTCAACAGGGTCAGGTTGGTTGTTTGAAGATCATAGCCACGCAACTCGACGTCATTGATGCCTGTGAGGTTGGGTGTCACCGAAGCAGTTGTAACATCCATCACGCGACTGTATGTAAACGGTGGCGTGTTGTTGGACGGGTACGCTTGTTGGACAACCGGAGGGTCATAGACTCCAAGTGACGCGCCTCGTGCATCTGCGTGGACTTGGAAATACATGATGGACTGTTTGAGCGGGACGCTGGGTTCGCTGGGGTTGCTGCTCGAATGCGCCATGCCAATGGCGTGGCCGATTTCGTGACAGAGAACTTCTGTGAACGAAGCTAGATTTTGCATTGTTGTGTTTGTGCGTTCCAAAACGACAAAACCGCAACTGCTCTTGTAAAATTCATTCCCCGCAACGTTTCCTCCCTCACCCCAACCCGCACCCGTCAACGTTGCGCTTGTGTACTGCCCGCCAATCCCAAGAGTGCTTGTTGCTGTGATTGCGTTGTAGTCATCGTGCAGCTGGATTCTCAGCTTTTCATCCGAAGTGCTGATTGAGTCAGCGCTAGTGCCGAAACTTTGTATCCCTTCAAAGGCAAACTTCAAGCTGGTCACGGCAGTCCACGCGTTCATGGCTTGAGCCACGGCATTGGTTGCTTGGGTTAATGTGATTCCAGTGGGCAAATGATCCGCATCTATCAAGTAAGGAATTGGCTCCCCGCGATCCGCCTGAACAAAACGCGCACCTATGCCGCCCCCGCGGTCGGTCAATCCTGTAGTTAGGTCGCTTGTTGCAAAACCGGTTTGATCACGAACATCTTCACCGGGAATTTGTCCTGAGAGCGTGAGTGAACGGACTTCATCAAGCAGAGATTGTTGATCGTTGCTTAACTGGGCGTTCACGTATTCCAATCTCACCGCGCTGGCCGCTCCTTGCGTGCCTGTGAGATTGTCGTCAGACCTCCGTACAACAAACATCAGCCTGACTTCTCCCTGCTTCATCATCGGAGACAAACCCGAATAAAGCGTCAGCTCGCCGACCGTCCCGCCGGGATGCGATACAGCTACGATTCTTGGAAACGTTCCCTTTAAGGGTTCCACAACTCGCAACGAGGTTCGAGTGTAAATCAAACCGTCGGCTGCATTTCTGTAGCACTCCAGTCCCACCACCACGCCGCGAAAAACGGCGGCGGATGCCGACACGTGTTCAGCAGTGCCGAGAGGGATGATTGAGGATGCGAAGGTGGAATGTGCGAACAGGGCGAAAACCGAAGCGAATAAGACAGGAAAGCGGCATGTGGTTTTCACTTGAACGAGTGCGGTCAGAAGAACGAATGCGGTTTGCACGGAACAATGTTTGATGAAGTTGCGCTGGATTGCAATACCGGGTGCATCTCAGTTTTTTATTCCAGACCGGGCAAGTTCCTGATTTACTTCTGACTCAATGAAATTGTCTTTGTTGTCCATTCTCCTCGGCTGTGGCATGGCTGCTCCCCAGGTCTATGGCTTGGCGCGTCCGAAAGAGTTCGGTGCTGCCGCAAAAAAGTTCCCGCGTCACGTTCCGACCGGCATCGCTCTCATGCTCCTCGGCACGGCGTGGTTCGTGTGGAATGTGAACGTCGAGCCCATCGCAGACTTCAAACCCATCAAGCCTTATCTCATGGCCGCGTTTGGAGCGGTGGGCGTAGGAGCGTGCTTTTTTGTGCAAGACTATCTGGCGGTGCGCGGACTGGCGGTGATATTTTTGTTGATGGCAAAATTCATGGTGGATACCGGACGTCCGCACCTAGGGGAAACGCCGTGGGTCTATATTATTCAGGGCTGGGGCTATGTGCTGGCTGTGGCGGGAATCTACCTAACCATGTGGCCATGGCGGTTGCGTGATTTGTTGAACTGGGTGACGGCAACTGAAAGTCGTATCAAGATCTGCAGCGCCATCCGGCTCGCATTCGCGTTGCTGGTAGTGACATTGGGGCTGACTGTTTTTCGGGCAATGTGAGCAAAGGCAGAATCCTCGTCATCCGCGGTGGGGCGATCGGGGATTTCATCCTCACTCTTCCCGCCATCGCCGCGTTGCGAGAACAGTTTCCCAGCGCGCACCTCGAGGTTCTCGGCTATCCCCAAATCGTTCAACTCGCTCAGTCAGGCGGACTCGTGGATCGAGTGCAAGCTATCGAAGCCCGAGGGTTGGCTGGATTTTTTGCGCGCAACGGCGACTTGTCCGAGGATCTTCGCAATTATTTTTCCGAGTTCAATATCATCCTCTCCTACCTCTACGACCCGGACGAAATCTTCAAAACGAATGTCGCGCGATGTTCACGCGGACAATTCATCGTTGGTCCGCACCGACCGGATGAGGCAAACAAGATTCACGCGACAACTGTTTTCCTGAAACCCCTGGAACGCCTTGCGATCTTTGACGCGGACTCAATACCACGTCTGGCTATCGCCTCTAGCCTGTCGCCACTCGCCATCCAGATTTGCCTCCATCCCGGCAGCGGCAGCGAGCGGAAGAATTGGTCTGAAGAAAACTGGGCGGAACTCATCGCGCGACTCATCAACGAAACGCAGATAAAGCTTCTGCTTGTGGGTGGCGAGGCAGAAGGCGAGCGCTTGCAACGTCTCGCCGCTGAGTTGCCACCTACGCGCTGTATGGTGGCAAGGAATCTTCCGTTGGCAGAACTGGCGCAGCGGATGAAATCGTGCTGTGGTTTCGTGGGTCACGATTCCGGCATCACGCATCTGGCGGCAGCATTGGGTTTGCCGACGACCGTTCTGTGGGCCCATACCGTGGAGGAAATCTGGAGGCCGCTAGGGGTGAATGTGACGGTTCTGCGTGCTGCGGATGGCATCGACAGCATCACCGTGGAGCGTGTCATAGAACAATTGACGCTTGCGAAGTGATGCCTAGGTGCTACCTTCATTGTGCTCAGAAAGTGCCGCCATCGCAGTGTTTGGAAATCGCGAGCACTCCTTTTGGACGGATGCTGCTGTGGCTCAGGACGCCCACGCTCCGGTTACGGGGCTACCGGATCCAAGATGATTCCCATAAACAAGACGGTTTGTGTGAGTCGGTCCGCGATGATGAAAAGAAACGGACGATCC
>WBXK01000111.1 GCA_008933055.1 Verrucomicrobiota bacterium
CGACACCCGTGTGATTGAAAATCGCGGGCGCGTCGTCCAACTCATCGGTCTCGTCATCGAATCCGAAGGCCCGCTCTGCGCTGTTGGCGAAGTCTGCCGTATTGAATCCGCGCGGCACGATGGAAGTACGCTCGCAGAAGTCGTTGGCTTCCGAAACCATCACGTCTTGCTCATGCCGCTCGGTGAAGTGCGCGGAATTCATCCCGGCAGCGAAGTCATAGCGCTCGGCTCACCACTCAAAGTCGGCGTGGGCGAAGGATTGCTTGGACGCGTGATTGATAGTCTTGGCAGGCCGCTCGATGGACTTGGGCCACTCAACGCCGAACGCCAGGTCAGTGCTAATCTTCTTCCGCCGCACCCACTCAAGAGGCAGCGCATCTCGCAAGTATTTCAAACCGGTGTCAAAGCCATAGACACCTTCACCCCTTGCGGGCGGGGCCAACGCCTCGGCATCTTCGCCGGGAGCGGCGTGGGCAAATCCACCTTGCTAGGTATGATCGCAAGTCGCGCTGAATCCGACGTCAACGTCATCGCACTCATCGGCGAGCGCGGACGCGAAGTCCGCGAATTCCTTGAAAAAGACCTCGATGCCGCCGGACGTGCCCGCTCCGTCATCATCGTCGCCACGTCAAACGAACCCGCACTCGCCCGGGTCAAAGGTGCATTCGCCGCCACCACCATTGCAGAACACTTCCGCGACCAAGGCAAAAACGTCCTACTCATGATGGACTCCGTCACCCGCTTTGCCATGGCTCAACGAGAGATAGGCTTGGCCGTAGGCGAGCCCCCTGCCACCCGCGGCTACACCCCCTCCGTATTCTCCATGCTCCCGCAACTCCTTGAACGCGCCGGCACAGGCGAGACCGGCAGCATCACCGGCCTTTTCACCACACTCGTGGAACAAGACGACATGAACGACCCCATCGCTGACGCCGTCCGCTCTATTCTGGATGGCCACATTGTCCTCACCCGCGAATTAGCTACACAAAACCATTACCCTGCCATAGACGTTCTCGACAGCGTGAGCCGATTGACCCGCGACCTTTGCACCAGCGACCAATTAGAACTCGCGGGCAAGGCACGCGAATCCATGGCCCTTTACCGACGCAACCAAGACCTCATCAACATCGGAGCCTATCCCGCGGGCAGCAACCCCGCCATAGACCACGCTATCCGACTGAGTGAACCCTTGAAAAAATTCCTCCGGCAAGGCGTGCGCGAAGGATATGCCGGAGAAGAAAGCTGGAAACTACTGGCTCAAGCCATGACGACACAAGCTGCGGTGGGACAATTAAAAATCAAAAGTTAACAATGAAACCTTTCAGGTTCAGTCTTGAGGCCGTAGCCACGACACGCCGCCGCGTTGAACAGACCGCGCTGGAGCATTACGCTCAGGCGTTGCTCGCTAAGCAGAGCGCACTCAGTCAGCTGGAATCCCTTCAACATGATCTCGATGACGCATGGATGCGACTTCGCAACACGCTAGAGTCAGGTTGTTCCGCATCCGCGGCAACGCGGTTGCGTCAGGAGGGCCAATACCTCGAAGAAGATCGCAAGTTGCGGGAGGTGTCTCTATTCCAAGCCGAGCGGGCCGTAGCCCACACGCTGCAGCAAATGCTTGCTGCACGTCAGCAGTGTGAAGCTGTGGAGAAATTTCGCGGTAAACAGCGGCTCTCCCACGACCACGATGTGCAGCGCGAGACGCAGAAGTTTCTCGATGAAATGGCAACCCAACGCGCCGCACAATCGCAAGCCTGCCGAATTGAAGGAGATTCACAGTCATGAAAATACTCACGAACTCGCTTGTCTCTTCAATTCTCGGCCTCGTGCTTTATACCGTGGTCACGGTGCTCGTTTGGAAAGTGCCGGTTGCCCTGCATGAGGAACCCTCCCAGGAGGACATTGTGGCGAAGGCCAAGGAATCCACGCCTTCTTGGGAATTCAAAAGCCAGGAAGCAGAGATGCTCATCCAAGAACTGAAGATCGAGAAAGCAACTTTGGCTCGACGCGAAAATGACTTGAACGAACTCGCCGAGCGGTTGAAGACCGAGCGGTTGGAGATCAACGTCGTGACACAGGCCGTCTACCAATTGCAAATGCAAGTTGAAGCGAACATTGTCCGCATCAAATCGGAGGAAGCAGTGAACATAAAGAAGCTTTCCAAGACCTACGCCGCGATGTCACCCGATGGCGCGGCACCAATCATGAAGGAGATGGAAGAGCCCACCTTGATCAAGATTATCGCGTTGATGAAGGAGGCGGAGAGCGCACCTATACTTGAGGCGATGTCCAGGCTCAGTCCCGACGATGCGAAGCGTGTGGCGAAGGTCACGGAGCGATTGCGTTTCTATCTCTCTGAACAACCCAAAGCCAAGCCTGCGAAATGAACAGCTCATTTATGTTCACACAGCACGCAGCTCCATCGAACCGGCAGTCCGTTTCGTTGGATTTAAAGCCCTCAACGAAAGCTCAAGTACCGGCACAAGCGTTCAGCAATGTTTTGGAACGCGCGGTTCAAATTCCATCCAAAAAAGCCCCCGAAAAGCCGAAGCAAAGGACATTGGGCGGCGCGCACAGTGCAGAACATCTGTCTCGTCGCTCGGTTGAAACACCTGACGAGCATAAACCTGCCTCCCTGACGTACGCTAGCAAGCGCAAGGCGGAGCGCGACGAGGATGTGACAATCCATCCCGTCATATTCTCTGGCATGCCGATGCCGGTTGTGAAGCAGGATGAAACATCCCCCCCGTCCGGCACTAGTGACTTAGTCCTAGGGACTCCCACCACGGTTGAAAATTATTCTGACCAGAAGAGCCCTGTCGAAGCTGGAGCGGACAAAATCGCCTCAACTCACGCGGCACATGCCTGCAATCCGAAGGCAGCATCCGTGGAACTAAATCTGGAATCAGTTGCGTTGGCTGAAGGCGATGAGGTCGCAGTCGCGGAAAATACCATTGCTGATTTGCAGCAACTCGAACAAACGTTAGATCAAGATTTGAAGCAGACAACCAAGGGTTTAGCGCCAGAATTGGAGCGACCAATCATGACTGCTTCAACTCTGCGCGAAGCGTTACGCGGAACTGCGCGCGGAGACGCTAATTTAAGTCCTACGATTGAAACTCCCAACGTCACTACCATAGCAGATGCAGCCTCCTTCGAACCTGTGCTTGTTAATCCGATTTCCACCGAGGAATTACAGCTCAGTGGGCATTTTGATCAGAGCGCTTTGACTGAGGCCCGCGAAAAAAGCCGTGGCACAGCCGCTGCTAAACTGAACATGAGTATGAATAAAGAAGCGAAAAGGGAAGAAATTGCCGGGTTGACCCCGCAAGTTTTGCCTGGTTACGAGGTTTCGCAGGTTGCCACTGGGATAAAGTTGCCTAGTGAGCAGCAACGCACCGCAAGCAAGGAGACCACAGGCATTGATTCATTGACTGTGGCGGCTCGCTTGACCACCGGCCCGGCTCGCACGGATGTTTCTTTGAACACCGAGTTATTGGATGTCCGCGAAGCGTCACACGCTGTCAGGATCGGCGAAGTGATTTCCCGGGAGGTTCGAATGTTCAAGCGTGGCGGCGATGATATGTTAGAAGTGGTTTTGACGCCGGATGCGAAAACACAGATCTCGTTGAAGTTGCAATGGCGCGATGGTCAGGTGGAAGTGCAGGCGCGTTGCGACATGGGCGATCATCAATTGTTGAACGCGCAATGGTCGCAACTTCAGGCGTCTTTCGCCGCGCACGGTGTAAGGCTCTCGCATTTGAGCGAGCGCGCCCATACTGGGTTCATGGAGTTCTTCAGCAACTCAGGATTCTCACAACAGCAAGGTGGCGAACGCCAGCCAGCCCCACAGCAAAGTGCGATTGATCCAATGAAGCAGGCTTTGCCTGCGCCGAAAACGGGTGCGGCTCGGTCCGTGGTGCGCTCAAGCCATCGGTTGGAATCTTGGGCCTGAACAAAACGAATTATGGCAAGCCCCGCAATCAACTCCGTCAGCACGACAGCGAATCCCCTTCCCGAAGGCTCGGCGCGGACTCCGGTCCAGACGCTCGGTCAGGATGATTTCTTAAAGCTTCTTGTCGCACAGATGTCGCAACAGGACCCCATGAATCCGATGAAGGACTCCGAGTTCATTGCGCAGATGGCCCAGTTCAGTGCGTTGGAACAATCCAAAGCCATGCAACAGGACATGTCGTCCCTGCGTGCAAGTTCGCTGCTGGGTCAGACGGTCGAAGTGGCGGATGCAGCTGAGGATTCTGGTTTCAGAACAGGGGTCGTCACAGCTGTGAAGGTGGAGAAAGGTATTCCTCAGTTGATTGTGAACGGGAACAAATACTTATTGAGTGATGTGCAGTCCATTCAACCAACGTTGTTAAATCCATCTGCCGTTACGGCGGGCATGTAGAGGAATCAGAAAAATTTTCAATTTATGATCCAAAGCAACACACATACTGGAGCGAGCTTGCCTCGTCGGCAGTTCTCGCCAAACATCGTCAGTCTCAACATGGCCAACGCACTCGTCGGCCGCACGGTTGATCTGCTGGTCGGCTCTCATCGCGTATCCCACGGAGTCGTCTCAGGCATCTTAACCGAGGGAGGCAAACCCCGCATCGTTGTCGGCAAGTCTAGTTATGACTTGCGCCAGATTCTAACCATCTCTCCCGTTTAATAGTCTTTAACCCAAGAAAACAATCTCATGCTTCGTGCTCTACAATCCGGCGTCAGTGGTATCCAACAGTTTCAGAACCGTCTCGATGTCATCGGCAACAATATTGCCAACTCAAATACCATCGCCTTCAAGTCCGCTCGGGTGGATTTCGCTGATGCATTCAGTCAGACGCTGCAAGTTTCGAGCGCCAGTTCTAGTGGCTCGGGGCAGGCCGGTATGCAGGTCGGTTCAGGTGTCACAACGTCCTCTGTCAAAAATATCTTCACGCAAGGTGCTCTTAATAGAACCGGAGTCGGCACAGATATGGCCATTGATGGTGATGGCTTTTTTGTCGTCCGTGATCCGGTTAGTCAGGTGGAGTATGCCACTCGCGCAGGGGATTTCCGCTTGGACAGCAACAATTATCTCATCACGAACAAGGGGTTGCGCGTGCAGGGCTTCAATGCGGCTAACAATACTTCCGGTGGTGCGCAGGGGGATATTCAGATCGATGCGAATCTCGCTCCGGCCACCACTAATCCTACGGCCACGTTGACGACTTTTAGTGTGGGGCGGGATGGGAATATCAATGTGCATATGTCTGATGGCACGCAGTTCATGCGGGCGCAAATTTTGCTCCAGCGTTTTAGTGATCCCCAGGCTTTGTTGAAGGAGGGGGATAATCTTTATTCGGGTATCGCTTCGGCTGGTCCGCTGGGCGGCACGACGCCTTCGGCAGGGCAGCCGGGCACGAGTGGCTTGGGTGGGATTGAGTCGAGTGCGCTTGAATTGTCCAACGTGGATTTAGCGAATGAGTTCGCCAGTCTTATCGCTACGCAGCGCGGTTTCCAGGCCAGCGCGCGTATCATCACTACGAGTGATGAGATTTTGCAGGAGTTGGTGAATCTGAAGCGTTGAACCTTGTAAGTAAAAATTAGAAATGCAGCATTAAAAATACAACCGCGAACTAAGCCAAATACGCAAAATCAATTGAAGAAAATCATTTCTAAGAAACCGAAAACTTTTCAACTGCTCGGTAAACGCATCGGTTGCGGTGTTTGTATTTCCGTTCGTATGGTTCGCACATTTCGCGGTTTAGATTGCGGGCATTATAATCCCTCATTTTTGTTGTTTAACTTTTAATTCATTTATGTCTGATAAAAAAACTGAAGCTCCTAAACCGGCAGATGCGGCTGTTCCAGCCGCTGGCGGTGGTATGAAGGCCATGTTGCCGTTGATACTCAACATTGTGCTCATGCCGGTGATAGCGTATGTCATGACGGTGTTTGTGTTGTTGCCTAAAATCAATTCCGCCGGAGTGGCGGCTCATGCTAAGACGGAGGGTGGTGATGCGGCGGCGGAATCAGGAGGGCATGGTGAGCCTGCGAAGGAAGAAAAGGGCGGGGGTGGTAAGCATGGCGGCGGTGCGGGTGGTAAAACGTCTGTGCCTTTGAGCGCAAAGGTTCTCGTGAATGTTTCGGGTACGGCGGGCACGCGTTATTTGCTGGCGCAGCTCACTCTGGTGGGGACGCACGCTGAGTTGAAGGATTCAGTGGAGAAGAGTGATGCGCAGCTGCGTGATGTGGCGTCGAGTGTTCTATCTGCGAAGACTATCGCAGATCTGGATAAGCCTGGTTCGCGGAATTTAATCCGCACAGAATTGATTTCCGCGTTTAATGGTGTGTTGGGTGAGGGGCGTGTGAAGGAGATTTATTTTACGGATTTCGCGATTCAGTGATCACGGGTCTTAGGGTGCTGATTTATCATGGAAACAATGGCTCAATCTAATGCGGCGACGACTCAGGCTGCTCCGGCTGGGGCGGAGGCGTCAGCTCCGGCGGTCATAGCAGGGCCGAAGCCGTATCAGTTGACGCAGCGGACATTGTTCAATGCGGCGGAGTTGCGGCGGTTGACGGCAGATTACGAAGTGATCAGGCGCAGTTGTGCGGTGCGTTTGGCGGTGTTATTCCGGACGGAATTTGAGTTGACGCTCACGTCGTTGAACACGCCGACGTTTCGACAATTCACGGGTGAAATGCCGCAGCCAATGCATTTGACGCTGTTCAAGGTAGAGTCGTTGCGCGGCGTCGGGGTAGTGGAAATGGCGCCGTCACTGGCGCTTTCGCTCCTAGATCGGCTCATGGGCGGGTCCGGCGCGGCGAACATTCCTTCGCGCGAATTGACGGAGATCGAAGTGGCATTGCTCGGCCAGATCACTCACTTGCTGACGGAGGCTTGGTGCTCGCATTGGAAAATCGGCAAGGACCTTAAGTCGTCCTTGATCGGCAACGAGAATGATCCGAGCTTCCTCCAAACTTCTCCGCCAGAAAGCACGGTTTTGGTGGCGGCGTTCGATGCGCGCATCGGTGATGCGTCTGGGAAAATCCGCATCGCATTGCCATTTTCAACGATTGAACCCATCTTGCAGATTATCCGTGCGGAACTCAAACCGCCGGTGGAGTTGCTCCCGCCGACAGCTACGCCGACCAAGCCGGCCCAGTGGAATCCAGCGCTCGATCATGTCGCGATTCCCGTCTCGGCAGAATTGCCAGGTCCGCAAATCACGGCGCGGGAGTTGCAACAATTGAAAGTGGGGGACATTCTTCCCATTTCCGCCGAGGCCGCGAGTCTTGTCCAAGTCAAGCTAGCCGGAGTACCGCGCTTCAATGCGCGACTCGGCACACGCCATCAACATTGGGCCGTGGAAGTCTTGAACGCCCTGGTCTCCTGAATCTTTATGAACACCAATCTCGACATTCTGATGGACTTGCCCGTGACGCTCACGGTGGAACTCGGCTCGTGCCACTTGCCAATGCGTGATGTGCTTGCGCTGGGCGCTGGATCCATCGTGCAACTAGACACACTTGCAGGAACGCCTGTGGAACTCCGCGCAAACCGCAAAATCGTGGCGCGCGGAGAAGTTGTGTTGGTGGAAAATCACCTTGGCATACGCATCACTGAAATCACGAACGCTCCCGCCTCCGCACAAACATCTGCAGCTCTAGAAACAGCGCCTGCCAATGCGTCTGCACTCGCCGTGTAAGGCTGGTTGATTTATACGTAGGGACGCACTCAACTTTGAGCGCTGCGTTGCCTGCTTACCGTCGACTTTTAGCCGCTCGCACCCATACTTGGGTGTTCTGTGCCTATTCATTTATTCTGCCTGCCGCTCGATAGTTATAATTCACTCCCAGTTGTTTCCACTGGGAAAATAGTTCTCACATCTTACTGGAAACCGGCAAAAACTTCCGCACGCTGATAAAGCCAAAATCAAGAAAATCCTTTAAAAAACGTAGATTTAGCCCTTGGCACTGACGCTGCTAAGCAAGCCATCGTGAATGTAAGTATTTATCAAGCCGCCGCCGCGATGAGTGCTAATGCGCGTTGGCAGGAAGTCATTTCAGAGAATCTTGCATCTGCTTCGATCCCTGGATTCAAGAAACAGGATATGACCTTCGATGCCGTGCAGTCCGGCGTCATGTCGCAGGCTTCTCCAGATGACCGTGTGCAATACTCCATGCCCCGCGCTTCCTCCTCCACGAATTTTTCCCAAGGTTCACTCCGTGCGACGGGCGTGAACACGGATGTGGCTATTGATGGCAAGGGTTTCTTTGAAGTGCAGACTCCCAGCGGGTCGAGTGTTTATACGCGCGACGGCGAGTTTCATGTGAACGCCTCCGGTCAACTCGTCACCAAGCAGGGCTACGCGGTTGTCGGCGAAGGCGGCCCAATACAGATTGATTCTAAGGCGGGCGGCCCGATCTCCATTTCAGCCACGGGCGAAATCAGCCAGGGAGCAGATGTGCGAGGCAAACTCAAGGTCTTGGATTTTAATAAGCCGGAACTTCTCACGCAGATGAGTGGCGGACTGTTCGCCAACAACAGTCCAGGAATACAGCCAGTGGAAGTGCCTACCACCTCTCTACGGGCAGGGTTCCTCGAATCCGCTAACACCTCCGCGGTCAGCGAAATGTCGAGCCTCATCGGGGTTATGCGCAGTTTCGAGGCGAACCAAAAGATCATGCAGGTGCACAGCGAGCGCATGGCCAAAACAATTTCTGAACTGGGTAACCCGAATTAATTAACACTCCATGCTACGCGCACTTTATTCATCAGCGGCCGGGATGCAGTCCCAACAGACAAATCTCGATGTAATCGCCAACAACCTCGCTAACGTCAGCACCAATGGTTTCAAAAAGAGCAAACCCGAGTTTCAAGATCTGCTCTACACCTCGTCCCGCGCCGCCGGCGCGGATGCAGGAGCAGGTAATAAAGTGCCTGCTGGTATTGATGTCGGCCACGGCTCCCGCTTGGTCTCTACGGCCAAAGTGTTCACGCAGGGCGAGCTGACCAAGGTGGACGGGCAACTAAATGTAGCCATTTCTGGCGAAGGGTTCTTCGA
>WBXK01000112.1 GCA_008933055.1 Verrucomicrobiota bacterium
AGCATCGCGGGATAAATGGCATGTCCGTCGGGATGTCCGCGATCCGGATAACCTTGGCAGGTCATGACACAAAATGTCAGGTTGCTCGGATTCTGCGCCAGCGGCGCAGTCTGGAACTCGCCGCGCAATTCGCCGTTAGTCTTTCCATCCTCGCCTTTGGTTTCGCCGGCAAAGTAATAAACCGTACCAGCCTTTAATCCGCTCAGAGCGAATTGGTGAATGAAATCTGTGTTCGCATCCACCTTCATCCAGTCGGTTGCCACTGCGCGTTTGAGTTCTGGGTGTGTCCCGTAGCGCAAACGCACTTGTCCTGGTGCGCCGGGACAAGCGCCTTCGATCAACTTGGCGGTAGCCTTGTCTTCCGGTGAATCAGGTGTCTCCACTATGCGTCGAGTCGGGGCACTAGTCAGCCGCGTCCAGATGATGGCGCTGTTGTCTGTCACCTCGCCAATGCGCACGCCGGTGGCCTGTCTATGGGTAGAAGTTTCGGCGGCGCAAATTTTGGATTTTGAAAAAAAAGCAGCCCCGACCACGGCAACACTGGTTTGTTTGACAAAAGTTCTACGCGCAATGTGGTGAAGGTTTGGCATAAGGTGGAAGCAGTCTAGGCTACGTATCGAGCCAAGCAATACCGCGAACGGGTTATGTTTAAAGGTCCGCCATGGCGAATTGCCTCTGCCGCAAACTCGGGTCTTGATGCGAACGTTCTTCCGGGGATAGCCTCGTTTTCAGAATGAAATTTGGTGAACTCTTAAACCGGCGTGCTTTCGTCAAACATACTGCTCTTTCCACTGCCGTAATCGCAGGCGCTTCGATGGTGCCCCGGGAAGCTTTTGTCGCCGCGCCACCGCACGTGAATCGGGATAAAATCCGCGTAGGTCACATCGGTTGCGGCAATGTTTCTGGAGCTTACCTGCCGGTGATGACCAAGCAACCAAACATCGAGGTGGTGAGCGTTTGCGACATCATTCCGGAACGTGCCAGGAAACGCGCAGAACAATTCCGTGTGCCGAATGTCTATCCGAACATTGACGCCATGCTGTCCGGAGTGGAGTTCGACCTTCTTGTGAACACAACCTCAATGCCGTCGCATTATCCGATCAACAAGATGGCCCTGAATGCCGGCAAACATGTCTGGACTGAAAAGCCGATGGCACTCGAAGTTTCAAAGGGAAAAGAACTCATCACTCTCGCTCGCAAGAATGGGCTTGGGTTTTGGGCTGCGCCGACGTGTGTCACCAGTCCACAATTCGCATTCATGGCACGAACCATCGCCAGCGGCAAGATTGGCAAGGTTTCAGCCGCCCATGGTAGTTACGGCCACGGCGGTCCTAGTTGGGCTGCTTGGTTTTATCAGAAGGGCGGCGGTAGCCTTTATGATCTCGGAGTTTATAATGTTACTACGCTGACAGGCTTGCTTGGTCCGGTAATTGAAGTCGTAGGAATGACCGACAAGGTATTTGGCACGCGTAAAGTTTCTGATCAAGGCGTCGTTAAGGTCGAAGCAGATGAAAACACGATGCTCATAATGCGTCACCAGAACGGAACGTTGTCGCATGTGCAAACGGGCTTCTGCTATTTCGGGGACGAACGATTACCGAGTCGCGAACGCAAACTTTATAGCTTGGATATAATGGGAACGGATGGCGTGATGCATCTGCAAGGTTGGGACTGGTCCGCAGCGGGAGTTGACATTGCTTACCGGGGAGAAGCTGTATTGGAGACGCAGTGCAAGGAAACTTGGAAATACGAGTGGGTCGGAGGCGCAGTTTATGTCGCGGATTGTTTGCTGACTGGTAAACCCAGCCTCATCACGCCCGAACACGGTCTGCATGTCCTCGAGGTCATGAACGCGTGCCATGAATCTCAAAGCACTGGTCGGCGTGTGATATGTGAAACGACTTTTCCCTGGCCCATCATCAAGGGATGAATGAAGAATTCCACATTCATTTACGGGTAAGGGGCAGTTTGATTGCAGCGTCACGGATTCGCGCGCTTCACCACAAGCACTTCTGCGTCGTTCTTCTGAGGAGTCCCGGGAGTGCTGCGGCCGTTGGCGACCTGTAGATTCATGCACTTGAGCAGCTCTTTCACTTTCTCAGGGTATTTCGTCGCCAAGTCGGTTGTTTCCGCGGGATCCTTGGATAGATGGAAGAGTTGGACGAAAGGTGCCGCTAAGATTTCGGTTTGGTTTGGATTCCGGCCAAATTGTTTGATGACCTTTTCCCAGACTTCGTCGTCGAGCGGGCGATCAGCCGTCTCGGTCTGTGTGCCTTGACCGGGAGTCAGGCATAGCTTCCACCCGTCTTCCCGTATGGTAAACGCATGACTGGATTCCGTGACGAGGGAACGGCGGATGGCACGGCCGGAAGGATTTTTCAACAAAGGTAGAAAGCTGATCGAATCGACGGCTTGTCCGTCCTTCAGTTCAACGCCGCAAATCTCTGCGAATGTGCTCATGAGATCCATGGGTGAGATGAGTTGGCTGCAAACTTGGCCGGGTGCGACAACGTCGGGCCACCGCACCACAAAGGGCACTCGAGTTCCACCGTCATAAACCGTGGCCTTGGTTCCGCGCCATGGTCCAGCCGCGAAATGACCGTCCTTCTCCAGTTCATGCAATTGACTGCGGGTGGCCTTTGCTGTGCGACCTGCATAGGCAGCCGGGCCATTGTCAGACGTTGCGATGACCAAAGTATTGCTCTCCAATCCGTGTGCTTTCAGCGCCGCAAGTATTCGGGCCACGCAGTGATCCGTCTCCATGACCATGTCACCATAAAGCCCCAGTCGACTCCGCCCCCCAAATCCTTGCCCAGGACTCAAAGGCGTATGGGGGCCGGTCAAAGCCAGATAAAGAAAGAAGGGCTGCGTCACCCCTCCAGTTGCGACATTGGAAACAAACGACTCCGCCTCGGTCGTGATTCGATCAAGGCAATCCTCGAAACGAAAGTCGCGCTCCGCCGGGCCCATTCGACCGAAGGCGGTGCAACCTTTGATGGCATCCACGTGGCCGTCCCAGCGATGATTGTTTATAAATGCGTAGGGGAACATGTCCAAAGAGCCAGGCAGAATAAAACTTTCTGCAAAGCCGCAGTCGTTTGGGCCGAACTGGAGTGGCTTGCTATAATCGATATTGTTTTGTCCCTGTTTCCGCCCATCTAAAGTGGCGATGGATGTGCCTAAGTGCCATTTGCCAAAGTAGCCGCAGCGATATCCATCACGCTCCAGAAGTCGGGCGAGCGTGAACGTATGAGAGCCGAGTCGAGGGTTGATGAATCCCCAAGGGCCATCACTTTTTGGTTTTTGAAAGCGCCACGAATACCGACCGGTCATGATCGAAAGCCGTGAGGGGGTGCACCAGGAACAGACCGTGTTGGCATCTGTAAAGCGCAGGCCTTCGGCCGCCAATCGATCAAAACCAGGGGTAGCGATCTGGCAGCGGTCTTGACCGAAAGATTTGATGTCACCATAGCCGAGATCATCAGCGAGGATGAAAATGATGTTGGGTTTAAATGTATCCGTGTTGGCGAGGCTTAACAAACCGGACGCAATCAACAACATACAGCAAACACTCACGATCAGGAGTGAAGCTGAGTTGTTTAGTTTACGGCTCATGTTCGAAATTTTCTAGAACCGATTGTTGCCTGTTTAATTTCGGTGGAGTGTTTTTCTGCAATGCCGGATAAGGCCTGCCAGCAATAAGTTTTTCACCATCGGTAAATCCTTCGGGGCGGTTTGCCAATCGCCGAACCAAGCGTGTCTGCCATAGCTTCAAAGTTTCCAGGCTAGTAGCGAGCTTCGCAAGATTTCGTTCTTCTTGCGGGTCGGTGTCTAGGTCGAACAAATATTCAGAGCCATCGTGCGGTCGCCAGATGTATTTGAAGTGGCCATCGGTGAGCGCGTGAAACGCCTGCTCCTTGCTGTAGCAGGGCGCGTGTTCAAAGTGCAGCCAGTTGCGGATCACACGATTCTCGCCGCGTAAAATAGGTACGAGACTGACGCCGTCCATTCGTTCAAGAAGTTTCGCTCCGGCGATTTCCAGCACGGTCGGCATGAAATCCTCGAGACAGACAGGTTGAAAGTTACGCAGGCTAGGCTTGAACTTCAGCTCCGGCGAAGCTGAGATGATGAAAGGAATGTTTGCCGAACCTTCAAACGGTTCACATTTTCGAAAGTACCCGTGGTCCCCCAGCATCTCGCCATGATCCGCCGTCACCATGATAACCCACGGACGACTCGCTTTTTGGCTTCGAGATTTGAAATCGGCGATCAACGGAGCGAGTTGCTCATCGAGATGTTCGATCAGTCCAAAGTATCCGGCTAGCGTTGCGCGCAGAGTTTCGCCTTCGAGTCGAACGCGGTGACCTTGTTTGTCGCCCTCGGTTGAAAGCGCATTCCACTCCCCCCAATCGCCATGAGCAACTGATGGCAGTGTTGACTTGAGATACTTGTCGAAAAATTTCTTTGGAGGGAAGAGCGGCGAATGTGGTGCGTAGAATGATGCCGTCAGGAAAAGCGGCTTCGTCGTCGCAGTCTCTGCGATGATCTTGCGCGACTGGCCAACGATCCACGCGGTCGGGTGCAAGTCGTCGGCCAACGGCCACGCCTTGGCCTGCCAGCCGTTGAAAGTTAACCCTGAATCTTCCACGAGTTTGCGGATGCCTCCGGCGACAGTCGTGGATTTTTGCAAGGCCCGGTCATACTCATCATCATCGACGTAGGTAGATCCCAGAATCTGTTTCTCGTAGCCGCAAGTTTTGCTGGCCGGGGACTGATGCATGTTTCTGCCAACGAGCACCGTGCTATAACCGAGTTCGCTCAACACTCCCGGCAACGAAGGCGTGGTGATGGGCTTCGAGGCAAATCCGACAACTCCGCTCGTCTGGGGAGACAACCCGGTCAACAGTGCAAATCGCGCAGGAATGCAGGACGGCACTGTGGAGTAGGCGCGGCGAAAAAGCGCACCTTGCTTTGCCAGCTGATCCAGATTCGGTGTTTGGACGACTGGATGTCCGGCAATGGATAAGCAATCGCCACGCATCTGGTCAGGCATGATCAGCAGCACGTCTGGTTGGGATACTGGTTGTGCGAGCTGGTTTGCGTCTGCCGCGCGGCAGAATGCGTCTGTCGCAAGCAGAGCCGTAATAAATCGCGAGACGAATAAGTTTATGCGTTTCATGATTCGCAGTTCGGTCTCTGGTAATTTTTCGATGTCACTGATTCGCCTTCTTCATCAAACCCACTTCCACATCGTTTTTCTCAGGAGCGCCAGGCGTGCTTCTACCGTTGACGATGTATTTTTCCATCAGCGCAGTCAACCGCTTCACAATTTCAGGGTTCTCCGATTGAACGTTTTTCTCTTCCGCCGTGTCGCTTGCCAGGTCGTAGAGTTGCATCGGCGGTAAAAGATTTTCTTCCTTGCTACCGTTCTTGGGAGTGCTCCAACCGCCGGAGCCGGCGCAGAATTCCAGTTTCCACTTGCCGTGTCGGATGGCGAAGTTTCCGTCGAAGGAATGATGCACGACGGCTTCGTGGCCGGGCGGATGCGATTCGCCTCTTAGAATTGGCAGCAAGCTCACGCTGTCCTCGGCGGCATTGTTGGGTAGTTTCGCGCCGAGAATTTCGGCACAGGTCGCAATCAAGTCGGTCAGGCAAATGGTTTGGGAGTTAGTTGTTCCAGCTTTTACTTTGCCAGGCCAGCGGACCATGAACGGAATCCGATGGCCACCATCCCAGATGTCGGATTTGTAGCCGCGCTTCTCGGCGCTGGGATAATGGCCCTTGGCTTCCATCTGTTTTACTCCCGCATACGGCGCGCAACCGTTGTCACTTGTAAAGAAGACCAAGGTGTTGTCCGCCTTTCCGGATTTCTCCAACGCATCCAGCACGCGGCCGATTTCAGCATCTGTCTCCATGACGTAGTCCGCGTAAGTGCCAAGACCGCTCTTGCCTTTCCATGCCGCAGTCGGTACGTAGGGATCATGCGGCGCGCAAGGGGCGAGATAGATGAAGAAGGGCTGCGCGCTCTTGGAATACTCGTTGAGTTTCGCCATAGCGCGATCGCACACCGTCGGCAGTATGTGTGAAAAGTCATCAGGCTTAAGTGAAGTGCCAGCGCCATATTTAGCACCCAGTTTCGTCCTGTTGAACAGCGGCTTGCCAATGAATCGATCATTCTCGATAAACATGAACGGCGCGAAAAACCGAAGGTCAGTGCAAAAAAAGTAATCAAACCCCCGGGTGACTGGTCCGTTGCGGATCGGTTGGTCGGTGAGCATTTCTTCGCCATTGAGCGGCAAGTTTTGCCCTAAATGCCACTTGCCGAACCCCGCCGTTTGATAGCCGTGCGACTTTAAAAGCTTGGGCACAGTCAATCGGTCTGTTGCGATCAGTGGCGCGCTTTCGTTTTGCACCACGCCTTTTTGGAGACGCGTGCGCCACGCGTAACGACCGGTCAACACTCCGTAGCGAGTCGGGCTGCAAACGGAGGATCCACCATGCGCATCGGTGAAAACCATACTCCGCGCCGCGAGTTGGTCGAGGTATGGAGTCTTGATCTTGCCGCGCAGCGGGTTCAAGCACTGCACGTCACCATAGCCAAGATCGTCGGCAAGGATATACAGGATGTTTGGCTTGGGCTTGGCAGCGTGTGAAAAGCTGCTTAAGCAACAAGCTGCCGTGGCGAAAAAGAGGAGGTATTTCAATGCGACGCTGGTAGTGTTTTTTTAGACGATGCGTTTGTGCGGAGCTGGTTTGAGGGCTGGCGTGGCGCTGGCGACTTGCTGGCTTCGGCAAGCGTAAAGTTCTTCTTTGTTTGAACTCGCCAAAGTTCCGAGAGTTCGCTGACCTTTTCCGGCATTGCAGCGGCAAGGTTTTTGGACTCAGCACGATCTTCTTTGAGGTTGTAAAGTTCCCAAGCGCCATTTTCACGCGTGGAGACGATTTTCCAGTCGCCAGCTAGTAACGCGCGGTTGCCCTCGTGCAACCACCATAACGAATCATGTTTCACAGGGCCGTCCTGTGCAAAAGCCGGAAAGAGACTTTTTCCCGGTGCAGCTACGATCGGTATGCCTTCCAATGTGTTGGGACGAGCGCCCCCAGATAGCTCAAGTATTGTGGGCAGGAGATCAATGAGATGTGACGGGGTGTGGCGCAATTCGCCATGGGCGGAAATGCCTCGGGGCCAATTGACGATCAGCGGTGTGGAGATGCCGCCTTCGTGCACCCAGGTTTTATGGCGTCGAAATGGCGTGTTTGCCAGACTCGACCAACCGGGGCCGATGCTGAGAAAAGTTGCCGCGCTACCGGGAGGTGCAGATGGGTTATGCCCCTCTCCGCGCACCATCATCTCTGCACTCGCGCCGTTGTCAGACATGAACATGACGAGCGTGTTATCGCTCACGCCCATTTTGCGAATCTGTCCGAGCACGCCGCCGATCTCATGATCCATGCGGTCCACCATTGCAGCGTGAACAGCCATCTTGTCGGCTTGAAATCGTTTCTGTGCGGCCGTCAACTCGGCCCAAGGCAACGGTCTGTTTAGTTCGTTCGTGCCGAGTGATTCAATCGCCTTCGGAAACGGATAAGGTGGCCCGACTTCGCGTTCAATGGCAGCGAGAGCGCTGCCGCCTATTCCCATCGCGTGCATCCGTTCCCAACGTTCTTCGCGCAACGCATCCCAGCCCGCGAGGTAGCGATTCCGATAGCGTGCGATGTCCGCCTCCGGTGCTTGCAAGGGAAAATGCGGCGCGGTGAAAGCGACATATGCGAAGAAAGGCTGCTTGGAATGTTGTTCAGAATGTTCGCCGAGATATTTGATGATGTGATCAGCGATGGCCGTGCTTGAATAATAATGGCCATTTGTCGCGGAGGGGAGCTGCATATCATCCTCGGTATGAGATAGCGGACCAAAATGGCGGTCGTGATCGTTCAGGCTGTAGGAATGGTCGAAGCCGTTTTGAAGCGGTTGGCCGTCCACGTGCCATTTGCCGGAGTGATACGTTCGATAGCCGAGTGGCTTCAACATTTCCGGCAACAGCTTCGCCCACGCCGGTCGTGTGCCATTCGCGCCGCTCTTCATGCCGGGTACGGCGTCGCGGCGAACTTGTTGTGCGTAGTAGCCCGTGAGAATGGCCGCCCGTGAAGGCCAGCAGCGCGCGGTGTTGTAAAACTGCGTGAACCGTAAACCGCCATTCGCAAGTTTGTCGAGATTCGGTGTCGCAATCTCTCCACCGTAACAGCCCAGATCCGAATAGCCGAGGTCGTCAGCTAGTATGAGAAGTATGTTGGGGCGGGGTACGTCGATGGCGGATAACCTTGTAGCAAATGGTCCGCACAAAGTGGCAAGAAGCGCCAGGAAAATTCTCATGGTTCTGGCTTAATCTTCGGCCTCTTCGCAGGCGTAGCGGTGCGCGTGGGAGGCGTCCAAGCTGCAGGCTTGCGATTGTTCACGATCAGCGGCGTTTGGTCCGCGTAGCGATTCATTTCCTTTTTCAACAACGCTGTCATTTCGGCGACCTTCATGGCGTTCTCAGGTTTTTCTGCGAGGTTGATCAATTCGTGCGGGTCTTTTTTGAGATCGAAGAGTTGCGTCATGTTCACGAGAGGATACCGGATGAGCTTCCAGCGGTCATCGCGCACGGCGCGTTGGCAGTCGCGATAGCCTGTGTACAGCAAATCGCGAACTTTGGTTTCCTTGCCATATAGAATGCGCGCGATGCTTTTGCCTTCCACTCCATCAGGAATCTTCGCACTGCCGAGGTCACAGAACGTGGGAAACAGATCCATCAGGTAAATCAAGGCTTCGCTCTTGCCCTTGCTGATGCCCGGTCCAGCGATGACGCATGGGACGTGCATGCCG
>WBXK01000113.1 GCA_008933055.1 Verrucomicrobiota bacterium
GGACGGTACGCAGGCCGTTTGATGAAGCGGTTTGCCTCCGGAACGTTGGAGACTTTTTGTTGCTTCGCATCCCATTCAATCATTTGTCCCGAGCGGATGGCAAGATTGCCCAACAGCACGAACTCGCTGAGTGGAGCAGCGTAGTCAAAGTTCGACCCGGGCTTGCCGCCATTCACGATGCAGCTGGCCCATTCGAGTTGGGGATTTCCCGGATGCGGACTGCGCGGCTCGGTCTTCTTCAATTTGCCGCTCGACATCGCGTCGCGGACATCATCGTCCTTTGGGTCGGGGAAAACTTCGGGGCGCATGCAATACGTGTCGGCAAAGATCACACCGTCACTGCCGATGAACATCATGCCATTGGGTTCTCGATTGAAAGTTGCAAGCGGAACGCGGTCGTCTCGCTCTGGCAGGTTCTGCTTGCCGTCCTTCGCGCCGTCGTGCCAGCTCACTGTGAGCGCCGGGAAGCGATCGTTTGCAGCGAAATGATAGATCAGCTTGCTCCACGTTGGAGCAGTGAGGTTCGTGATGGGTGAGCTCTCAACTTGAATTTTTGTCGGAACGCGCTGGCCGAGGACGTTGAATGCTGCGTCCATGATGTGGCAACCCATGTCGCCGAGTGCGCCAGCGCCAAACTGCCACCATCCGCGCCAGTTGAAGGGATGCACCGAGATCCCTCCTTGGTTTTTATAGCTTTTTTTGGCACGCGAGCCGGCGGGCGCATCAAACTCGAAATACGGTTCGTTTGATTCGGACGTCAGCCACAGATCCCAATCCAACGTTGACGGACATTTTGCGGCCTTCTTGGTCAACGCACCTTGCGGCCAGATCGGACGGTCGGTCCAGAGCCGGATCTCCTTCAATCTCCCGATGACTCCTTGTTCGATCCATTCTTTGACGAGGCGATGACCTTCCGAAGTGCGCCCCTGATTGCCCATCTGAGTGATGACGCCTGCTGACTTTGCGGCGGCATGCAGCGTCCGGACTTCGGCGATGGTGTTGCACAGTGGCTTTTGCACACAGACGTGTTTCCCGTGGCGGACGGCCCACATGGCGGCGACGAAATGCGTATGGTCCGGCGTTGAGACGATGACGGCATCAATATCCTTCGCCATCGTGTCGAACATTTTTCGGAAATCCTTGAAGCCTTGAGCCGTCTTTCCATCGGGATTAGTTTCCTTGGCGGACTTCATGCCGATGGCGAGCCGGTCGCTGTCCACGTCCACGAGCGCGACGATGTTATGATCTTTCGCGACATTCGACCGATCCGAACGGCCTTTGCCAGCCGCTCCAATCATCGCAATGTTGAGACGCTTACTCGCAGCGTTTTGACCGTGAAGCAACAAGTTCGGGCCGGTCAGGGCCAGTCCGGCGAAGGCGGCAGATTGAGCGAGGAAACGGCGACGGTTCAGTTTCGTGGAATGATAGCTGTTCATTTGGAATAATCCGCGCCGGTCAAACTGCGCTCCACCGAGCGCTGCCATTCTTCGAGTTGGGCGGTCATTGTTTTGACAACGTCAGGATATTGGTCGGCTACGTTCTTTGTCTCTCTCGGATCTTCGAGCAGATCAAAGAGACGCCTAGTGGTGCTCTTAGGGCGATGCGAGACGAAGAGTTTGAAACGGTTGTCAGTCCACGTCACCTCGCCATTGAAGTTGTTCGTTCGCGCGACGGGGTGGTGATAATTGGAGAACTGAACGGGTCCGTCCCGTTTGAGATGAGTTGTGCCGCGGCTCAGTTCTTCGTCAATCCAGCGCGCGTTCTTTTTTTCAGGTCTCCCTTCGTAATTCCAGAAACCGATCGGTTGCGGGCGCGTTGTCATCTCCTCACCAACGATCAGTTTACGCAGACTCACACCGTCCAGCGGGCGTTTTGAATCGGAAGATTTGAGTTCAAGCAAATCAAGCAGCGTCGGGAAAATATCTGAACTGACACAGGGAATTTTCGAGATGCGTGCCTTTGTGATCACTGCGGGCCATTCGATGATGCCCGGAACACGCAAACCGCCTTCGTAGAGACTCCATTTGCCGTCGCGCAAACCGCCGTTGAAAAGCGCCGCGCGCTGGGGAACAGGAACGCTCGCTATGGGGATGCCATTATCCGAAGTGAACCAGAGCAATGTGTTGTTTGCGACGTCAAGCTCCTTCAACGAATTGCGGAATTTTCCGACAGCGCGATCCATCGCAGTAATTTCTGCGAAGCGATTCTTGGTTTCTTCCCCGGTGACCTTGTCGTAAAGCGCCACGTCGTTCGTCAGTCCGCGGTACGGACCGTGGGGCGAACCAAACCACATGATCACAAAGAACGGCTTGCCCTCGCCCTGGACTTGCTTGATGAATTTCGTCGCCGCATCCACGACAACCTCGGAGCTTTCGCCTTTAATGATTTCGGGAGGAGCACCGTTATGGCTAAGGAGTGGATCAATATCAAAGAAGTTGTCGTGCGAAAGATACTCGTCGAATCCCATGCGTGCGGGATTCAGGGGCGACGCCGCTTTCACGGGCCCGACGTGCCATTTGCCGAAGTGTCCAGTGCGATAATCGGCGGCTTTGAGAAGCTGCGCGATCGTGATTTCCTCCGGTCGTGTCGAATAGTTCGGTCCGAATGAGCCTGAGCGCACTGGATTCCGCCCCGTCAGCACCGCTGTTCTGGTGGGTGAGCAAACGGGCGCTGCGGCGTAAAAACGATCCAGCCTTAAACCCTTCGCGGCCATTTCATCCAGAGTCGGCGTCTTGAGATGAGGATGACCGTGATAACCGGTTTCACCCCAACCCTGATCGTCCGTCATCATGAGAACGATGTTCGGTCTTAACTTGGTTTCAGAGGCAATCGTGCGATTCACAGGGAGCGTCAAGGCTGCCGCCAAAGCAAAAATCGCAACGGCCGTGCAAGTCGGAGAATTCATTTGAAATAGTCGTGTCACTGATCTTCTTCTTTTACTTGTGCGGTTTTCTTCGCAGGGACTTTACCGCTGCCCAGTCGCGATTTGGCAGCCAGTTCGGTTTCCATGCCCTTGTCGCCTTGTTGTTTCATCCACGCGTCGAGCTCGTTTGAAAGACGCGTCTTGATTTGGGTGAACTTGGCATCGGTTGCAAGATTGTTCGTTTCGTAAGGATCGCTTTCGAGATCGTAAAGTTCCTCGCCCGGACGATGCGACATCCATTTCACTCGTGCAGCGAGCGCAGGATCATTGGCAGCGTCCTGCTCCAATGATTTTGCTGTGATCGTTCCGTGGAGAAAGAATACCCAGTAACGATTCTCCGGCGCGATATTGCGGATGTATTTATAACGCGCGTCGCGAACCGCCCGGATTGGATACGGTATCTTGCCGCCGATGATCCCAATGGTCGTGTGCTCGGCAAAAATGTAATCACGAAACTGATTCGTCTTACCAAGCAGGACGGGCAAGATGCTGCGCCCGTCGAATCCGCGCTTGCCACTGATATCAGGACAACCCGTGTCAACCTTCGTGGAATCCACTCCGGCCATTTCGAGAAAGGTTGGCGGCACGTCTAAGTATTGCATCAAGGCGTCGCTCGTTGACCCCGGCTTGATCTTGCCGGGCCAGCGTATGAATGACGAAGTGCGGATGCCGTTGTCATACAGCGACCATTTTCCGCCGTACGGAAAGGAACTTCCCTGTTCGCTCACAAACAGCACCACCGTGTTGTTCGCCTGTCCGGATTTTGCCAGCGCTTCGAGCGCGTCGCCGAACTGCTTGTCCAATTGGGTGATTTCGGCGTAATAATTCGCCATGTTCGTGCGCGTGACCCAATTGTCGTGCTGCCACGCGGGGACTTTCAGCTTCTTGGGGTCGTAGAGATTTTTTGGACCACGATTCCAATCCTCATGCGGATCCGTGGAAGCCAGCACAGCGAACCAAGGCTGTGTTCTGTCACGATTCATGAATTTTGCAAGAGCGGGCGTATCGTCCGCTGTGGTCGTGAGCACTTCGTAAGGAAACGTGGCGGGCGGACCGACGTGAGTTTTGCCAGCAATGCCGACGCGATAACCGATCCCTTTCAAATGTGTGAAGAGGCTCGCCGTCCCGTCGTAAGTGCGGGTGTGATTCGGATACGCACCGCTGCGAACAGGGAACAATCCAGTGTAAAGCGCATGACGGGTCGGCGAACACGTCGGCGCTGGCGTGAACATTTTTCGGAGAGTCATGCCCTCACTCGCAAAGCGATCAATGTTCGGAGTTTTCACGTCCGGATTGCCCATGCAACCGAGATCGCTCCAAGTCAGGTCATCGGCGATGATGATCAGAAAGTTGGGTTTATCTGCCGCATGAACCTCGGCAGACAGAAGCGCCAGCGACGCTAGGCCGACGGCAAGGAGAAAGCGAATAGCCAGTTTCATAGAATGAGTGCAATTCAGGAGAACAGGAAGTGCCACTGAAAGCCATACCACGTACGGGTTACTTCTCCGCCAGAAGAGCGAACAGTTCGGTTCTATTTAGCCTCAAGCTTCTTGTCGCCCAACTTTGCAGCGCGATCTCGTTCATGCATTTCCTTTGAGGCGAATGTACCCTCCACAGTCGGTGTGTGGGCAGCCTTGGCGTAGGCTTGAAGCTTGGCGAGTATTTCGGGATTCGTCGCGGCGAGGTCTTTGACCTCGCTGATGTCGTTGCTCAGATCGTAGAGTTCCCAATCGGTGCTTTTCTTTGGCTTTATGGCTTTCCAGTGGCCCATGCGCACGGCGGTCTGCCCGCTGAATTCCCAGTAGAGATAGTCGTGCTGGGGCTGTTTGCGTCCGGCGGCGGCTTCGCCGATGAGTTCGGGCAGAATGCTGATACCGTCGATGTCTGCAGGCAGTTTTGCCCCGGTGACTTCGGCGATAGTGGGCAGCACGTCTGGGAAATACCACAGGAGGTCGCTCACTCGCCCCGGTAAAATCTTGCCCGGCCAACGCGCGATGACTGGAACGCGCAAGCCGCCCTCGTAGAGTGTGCTTTTCCGGCCACGAAACTCGATACCGGTTTTGGGATTCTTATTGGCACTGTGGACGCCGCGCGGTTGTTCTTTGGTGGGAAAGTAATCGTTGCCACCGTTGTCGCCGCTGAACATCACAAGGGTTTTGTCATCTAGATTGAGTTCTTTCAACAGAGAGAAAATCTCCCCCACATGACGGTCGAGCATCGTGACCATGGCCGCGTAACGTCGGGCGTCTTCAGACCACGGTTTGTCTTTGTAGAGCGACCAGGCGGGATCGCTGTCGGGAATGTCGAACAGGCCGTGAGGCGGCGTGAACGGCATGTAGGCGAAGAATGGACGATCTTTGCTAGCGCGAATAAATTTCTTCGCCTCCTCATGGATCACGTAATGCGAATACGACTTGCCCTCGCTCAGACCATGATTTCCAGCGAGCGGCATTTCCTCGCTGTTGCGGATGATGTAAGCGGGATAATACGTATGCGCGTGGACCTGGTCGTAATAGCCCACGAACACATCGAAGCCATGTAACTCTGGCACGCCTGTCGAGCCGCGTCCACCCACGCCCCATTTACCAAAGCCACCTGTCGCATAGCCTAGCGGCTTTAGGATGGAGGCAATAGTGGGTTCGCCCGCCCGCAACGGCGTGCCGCCGCTATTCGCGCGCACCGAGGTGTTCCCGCTATGTTTGCCAGTCAGAAAGCAGCACCGCGTCGGAGCACAAACGGCCGAGCCAGCCAGGCCTTGGGTGAAGCGGATTCCTTCCGCTGCCATCCGATCGATGTTCGGCGTGCGGATGTTTGGATTGCCCATGTAGCCGGGCTCGAAGTAACCCAGTTCGTCCGCCATGATGTAAATGACGTTGGGTTTCGAAAGCTTTGAGAATTCAGGCGCAGCCATCCCAAGCAGCGGAGAAATAAGAAGAGCGATGATTGCGGCCTTAAAGTTTTTAGTGCGGTAGTAAAAAGTTTTCATTTCATTCGTCCTTGGAGTGTTTCGATTTTTTAGCCGGATTTGGAAGATCCCGCCCTGTCTCGGTGGCCCAGCTTTCAAAAGCGGTTTTCAATTGGGCGACAAGCTCCGGCCTTTGCGCGGCGAGATTGTGCAGTTCGGTGCGGTCCGATTCCATATCGTAGAGTTCCCAATTGGACACTGGTGCAGCTTTGTCCCAAACCAGCTTCCATTTTCCGCGTCGGATCGCGCCGTTGCCGCCCCACTCCCAGCAAAGTTCTTCTGGTGACGTCCGCACTTCGCCGCGGAAAATAGGCATGAGGCTGCGGCCTTCGAGCGGCTTGGTTTTTTCTCCGTTGAATTTGGCGAGCGGTTTTCCGTCCGCAAGTTCAAGGCAGGTTGGCAACACATCAATGATGTGACTGATCTGGCCCGTCTTTGTGTTCGGTTTGATATGCCCGGGCCACCGGACGATGAAAGGCGTGCTGATACCGCCTTCATTCACCCAACTTTTGTATCGACGGAACGGCGTGTTCTGCGCCCAGCCCCAGGCAGGGCCGACTGCCGTATAGGTGCCGACAGTTCCTGGCTTTTGCGTGTCATCACGTCCGCCTGGCTCTTCGGTGCAACCGCCGTTGTCTGAGAGAAACATCACCGCCGTGTTGTCCTCGATGCCGAGCTCCTTTAGTGCCGCGAGCACCTTGCCGATGTTTTGATCCATCCGATCTACCATCGCGGCGTAAGTCGCCATGCGCAGGTCTTCCCAATCCTGATTCGCGCCCGACCATTCGTAGGATTTTGAATCGGTGGGAGAGAGTTTCCACTTCGGGTCGAGCAGGCCAAGTTCAAGCTGGCGCGCGTGACGCTGCTTGCGCAACTCTTCCCAGCCCATTTTGTATCGGCCGCGATACTTCGCGATGTCCTCGGGCCAGGCTTGCAACGGGTAGTGTGGAGCAGTGAATGCAAGATGAATGAAGAAAGGTTTTCCAGTCTTCGAGAATCGCCGCATCGTTTCAATCGTGTGCTGCGCAAAATAATCCGTCGTATAAAAATCCTTGGGGAATTCGTGGATGAGTTTGTCGTTGTGGCCGAAGACGCGGACGACGCTTCCCTTGAACGGCGGATCGGGTTGCGCAGGATTGAAGTAATTGACGCAACCATCCATCAGGCCGTAATACTCATCGAAGCCACGATCGAACGGGCGTTGCGGAGATTTACTACCAAGATGCCACTTCCCGCTCATGCCGGTCTGATAACCTGCGCCGCGCATCGTCTCAGCGATTGTCGGAATGTCACGAGGAATGGAACTGCCGCTGTTTCGCGGATACATGCCCGAGAGCAGAGACGCGCGAGTGGTTGTGCATTTTGCGTTGTTGTAAAACTGAGTGAAGCGCAGCCCTTCATCGGCGAGCCGCTGCAAGTTGGGGGTGTGAATTTCCCCGCCATACGGGCTGATGTCCGAGAGGCCCATGTCATCCGCCATGATCAGGAGGATATTCGGTCTGTTGGGAGTTAGGTCAGCAGCGTGGAGATGTGTATTGGAAAAACAAAGCCAGACAACGAACGCAGGGAATAGGTGACTAACGACAGTCCTCCGCAAGAATGATGCAAGTTGTTTCACGACGACAAAGTCCAACCGCGCCGATAATCGCGATGCAACAAGCGCCCCGCGCTTTTCGAGTTCAGAATCCGACCGCTGATCGTGTCGTATTCCAAGGCTTCCTCAAACAGCGTGGAGAGATTGATCAGCTGCATCAACTCGGTCATAGGCCCGCCGATTTCAAAGCTGGAGAAGGTCGTGCCGTTACCTTTGCAGGCTTCGGCCCATTCGCGATGATGGTCTGCGTTTGCTGGCAAAGTCTGAGGCGGGCCGTGCTTCACGTTTTCAAACTTTTCCTCAGGCAATAATACGAAGTTGGTGTTCCAGGGATTGTCCGAGTAGATCGAGCCTTTCTCGCCGACGAGCAGATCGCCCCACTTGCCTTGCGTGTAGCCGAGCATCAGGTCGGGCGACGGTTTGCTTCCGACGTTCAACGTCAGTCTCACAGCTGGCAACTCGCCGCGTGCCGGCAGATCAACCAGGACCTGCATTGTGCGCGGATACCCTTCTTCGTTGCGCTCGGAGGGAAGGGATTCGACGCGGATGACAACTTGCTTCGCCCCGCCGACAGGCGGCGAATTCCACAGCTGCTCCAGCTTTAGGGCGCGGAACATGATGTTTCCGGTGTGACAGCCGAAGTCGCCGATGATGCCGCTGCCGAACGCGCGCCAGCCGCGCCATTTTGCGGGAGCGTAACTGGGGTGATACGGGCGAGACTCCGCCGGCCCAAGCCACAGTTCCCAATCCAAAGTGGCCGGAACTGGCGGACGATCTGTCGGTCGCGCCATTGGCCCGTTGCCATTCGGAAACCAGATGTGGGCTTCGCGGATGTCGCCGATCGCCCCGCTCCAGGCGAGTTCCACCGCGCGCCGTAAGCCGTTTGAAGACGATCCTTGGTTGCCCATCTGCGTGACGACTTTGTGTTTGCGGGCCAGATCGCGAAGCACGCGGGCTTCATGCACGGTGCGCGTGAGTGGCTTTTCACAATAGACATGCTGGCCGCGTTGAATGGCGGCTGCGGCTGCGACGGCGTGAGTGTGGTCGGGTGTGGTGACGATGACGGCATCAATGCCTTTACCCATTTCATCAAACATCCGGCGGAAGTCTTTGAACTGCTTTGCCTGCGGATAAGTTTTGAAATCGCGCGCCGCACCGTTTTGATCCACATCGCAAAGTGCCACGATGTTCTCTCCCAGTTTGGCAACGGCCGTGTGATTTGCCCGTCCGCGTCCAGCGGCGCCGATGACCGCGACATTCAGCTTGCTGTTGGCCTCGTAGGCGAATGCAGTCCGGCTGTTCGGAAGGATGAGCAGCCCCGCCCCGCCGATGGCTGTGCTGCGGAGGAAACTCCGGCGTGAGAGCGGTGAC
>WBXK01000114.1 GCA_008933055.1 Verrucomicrobiota bacterium
TGATAGCGCGGGCTTCGATTCCGCACTCGCTCGCGATATTTGATTCGTCCATGTCTACGCCGAAGCGTGGAATGCCCGTCTCGATGCGTGCGTGCTCAAACGCACTCCAACCACAGGCGCGACCACCGATTGTTTTGACAGCCGCGATGAGTTTGTTCATAACGTCATTCATTGCAGCGAGCGGGATGAAGAGATCAAAGCCATTTAAGCCGAGCCGCGCGTGGTTCATCAGATAGATATCACCCAGTGTTGCGTCAGACACTTTCGCCGAGTCCAATGCTTGTGGGGGAATCTCGTTAAACATGGTCAGCGCGCGGATGACCGCTTCCGCTTTCGGTCCTTGCACGCTGAACAATCCATAGTGCGGCGTCACGTCCACGATCTGCACATCATCCGCCACGATGAATTTCTCCAGCCTTTGCGTCACGAGTGCGGTGAGTCCGGGTTCAAAATCTAGTAGAAGTTCATCCAGAAGCGCGAAGATGTTCAGGTCGCTCTGGATTTTTCCTTTTGCTGTGGTGAGGGCAGAATAACAACCTTGGCCAGCGCCGAGTTTTTTAACGTCGTTAGTAACCTGTCCGTGTAGAAAGCGAGCGCGATCCGCACCTGTGAGACAAATGCGGCAACGAAAAC
The DNA here is from genome assembly GCA_008933055.1 of Verrucomicrobiota bacterium. Lineage (GTDB taxonomy): Bacteria > Verrucomicrobiota > Verrucomicrobiia > Limisphaerales > JADLHS01 > JADLHS01. The sequence continues at coordinate 634 of WBXK01000114.1, forward strand.
TTAGGTCGAGAACGCCAGCGGTATCGAGCAGCGCTGCATGTTCGCCACGCACATCGCCGTAATCCTCCACGACTTCCGCATCGTTCTCGGAAGAGAATTTCGCGCCGAGACTTTCGTGGAGTGCACGGAGCAGTAATGGCGAGTGTTCGCTCACGATGTCATTTGGAGTTAACCCACCACGCGCATCTGCACTGCATCAATGATCTGGTCGCCAGAAAGAATAGAGCCGATGATCACAACAGTTTGCCCCTTCTTCAAATGACCTTGCTCTATCATCAGCTTGAGCGCTGTCTCAATGGTGTTCTGTGGATTGATGAGGTCAAACGGGATCACCATAGGTTTTACGCCCCAGCTCAGGCTTAGTCCGCGCGCCACTGAGTCGCGGGCGCAGAGTCCATAGACGGTGGAGTAATGGGGACGCAACCAACCTGCATATCTCGCCATGCTGCCGTGCCGCGTGAACACCAGAATCGCATCTGCCTTGAGTTCGTTCGCCATCACCACCGCGCTCTTCACGACCTTCTGCCGCGCCTGCGTGAGTTCCGCCTGTTCGTAAAACTTAGCCCCTCCGCTGCGTTCGATACGCGTCGCGATACGGTCGAACACCTCGATGCACTTGAGCGGATATTTGCCAACTGTCGTTTCACCGCTCAACATTATGGCATCCGCCTGCTCGAAGACTGCGTTCGCCACATCGGTTACTTCCGCGCGTGTCGGCATGGGGGATTCAATCATGCTCTCGAGCATGTGTGTAGCGACGATTACGGGTTTGCCCACGCGGAGACACGCCTTCACGATGCGGCGCTGTACGATCGGTAATTCTTCGTAGGGAATCTCGATGCCCAGATCGCCGCGCGCCACCATGATGGCGTCCGCTTCGGCGATGATAGCCTCCAGATTCTTGATTGCTTCCTGATCTTCAATCTTTGCGACGACCAGCGGACGATGTTTCCAGCCGGCGAAGTGTTCCTTGAGCTGCATCAGATCGCGCGCTTCCCGCACAAATGATAGCGCGATGAAATCCACTTCCAGTTCCAGCCCGAGCTTCACATCAGAAATATCTTTCGAGGTCAACGCCGGCAGGCTGACTTTCACCCCGGGCAAGTTGATGTGGCGGCGGCTGCCGAGCTTTCCTTCCGTGAGAACCTCGCACTCCACCTTGTTCCCCAATTTGGCGAGCACCTTCATTTCGATGGCGCCATTGTCCATGAGCACTACGTCGCCGACGCTGATGTCGTTGATGAAGTTCTCGTAGTTCACATCTACGGAATGTTCTTCTTCACTGCGTTCGCCGCGCACTGTGAGCGTGAACTTTTGTCCCGGCTTCAAATCAAGCGGCACCGGAAGATCGCCTGTGCGGATCGCTGGTCCTTGCGTATCCATCAAGATGCCGGTGTGCGATACACGCGTTTCCGAAGCAGCGCGGATGATGGCGACGACTTTGCGCACCCAATCATGCGGTGCGTGCGACATGTTGAGTCGAAATACATTCACGCCCGCATCAATCAGGTCGCCGATCATTTCGGGCGAGCTGGTGGCGGGTCCGAGTGTGGCGACGATTTTTGTTTTTCTCATGAAAGTCGGTTTAGGCTCACTGATTCACATGCAAAACTTTCGCGGGCGGGAAGCCATTGAAATAAGTCGCTGAGGCGCTGCCGTACGCGCCTATATTCTCGGCATAAACCAAGTCGTCTACTTCCAGATTAGGGAGCAGATCCGACTGCGAAATTACATCCAATCCATCGCAGGTCTGACCAAAAACTGCGCAAACTTCCTTCTTGCCGGCCTTGAAGGACTGCAACGGATATTGGCAGTGATCGAAGATGATGCCGCTGAAAGTGTGATACACGCTGTCGTCAATGTAGTAGCAACGTTTGCCGTTTCGGATGGCCTTGCCGATGACGCGCGCCACACTCGTCGCCGATGTCGCCACTAGAAATCTCCCTGGCTCGGCAAGAATCTGGATGTCCTTCGGAAACAACCGCTCGATCTCCGCGTTGATCACGCGTGCAAGTTCGGGGAATGGCTTCACATGTTTGTTGTAAGGGGCAGGGAAGCCGCCGCCGATGTCGAGAATCTTGAGTTCATGTCCGCGCGTCTTTGATTCCTTCATCACTGCCGCCGCGGTGTTGAACGCCTGCACGAAGTTTTCAAAGTTCGTGCACTGGCTGCCAACGTGGAAGCTCAAGCCTTCGACAACTAACCCCATCCTGAATGCCGCGAGGATCAAATCCACCGCCTCACCCGGATCGCAGCCAAACTTATTGGAGAGTTCGCATTGTGAACCCGTGTTAGAAACCGCCAAGCGCAACACCACGCCTGCGTGTGGCGCATACTTCTTGATCTTGTGCAACTCTGTGACGTTGTCGTACGTGACGAGCGGCTTGTATTTGTCGAGTGCGAGCAGCGTCTCCTTCGGCTTCGTCGGATTCGCGTAGATGATCTTGTCCCAGATGAAATCCTGTTGCGCCTTCGGGGACAACTTTTTGATGTTGTCGTACACCAGCATGAACTCTGGCAGCGACGCCACATCAAAGCTCGCGCCCTCCTTGTAGAGCGTCTTCACGATGGCGGGTTCGGCGTTGGCTTTCACCGCAAAGTAACATTGCACGCGGGGCAGATATTTGCGGAACATCGCGTAGTTGGCGCGGATTTCGTCGTGGTCCACGATTACGAGCGGCGTGCCATGTTCCTTGGCGAGCTTTTGGATTTCTTTCTTGGTCATGATTAAAACAAAAATGCAGTGGCGTTTTAGGGCATTGCGCCGGAGGCACAAGAAAAATCATTTGCGGCAGCGGTGTGCTGAACGACGACTTGCCGCCTCGTCGCCTAAAAAACCAGAGATTTCTCTCCACCGATGGTGCGAGAATCGAGTTGAACTTTACCCCTAGATTTTCAATATTTAAAGCCATGAACAAGAACACGATTGCATTAACCTTGGTTTCGGCCATGAGTTTGAGCGCTACATTGGCTGAGGATGCGAGAATATTTAAGAACGACAAAGAGAAGGCAAATTACGCTATCGGCCTCAACATCGGGGGTAATTTCAAACAGGGCAACTTGGAATTTGACGCCAAAGCATTTGATCAGGGCATGAATGACGCTATTGCAGGCAAGCAGGGTATGACCCAGCAGGAAGCTCGCGAAGTCATTACCAAGTATCAGACGGAGCGCCGCGCTGCCGTTGGTGAGAAGAACAAAGCTGAGGGCGAAGCTTTCCTCGTAACAAATAAATCCAAGCCTGGCGTTAAGACCATGGAGAGTGGTTTGCAATATAAAATCCTCGCCGAAGGCAGCGGTGATTCTCCCAAAGCCGAAGACACCTGCATCGTGAAATATCGCGGCACGTTCATTGATGGAACTGAGTTCGACAATTCCGACAAAGCTCCTGGCGGTACGGCGAGTTTCCCTGCGAACCGTGTCATTGCAGGTTGGACGGAAGCTCTCACGCACATGAAGCCGGGTGCGAAGTGGCAGTTGGCCATCCCCTACAATCTGGCTTATGGCGAACAGGGCCGTGGTAATATCGGTCCGAGCACTGCGCTTTTGTTTGATGTGGAACTCATCTCGTTCACTGCACCACCACCACCACCTCCTCCTCCCGCTCCGCTAACCAGCGACATTATCAAAGTTCCGTCGCTCGACGAGATGAAGAAAGGCGCAAAGATCGAAACGATTAAAGCCGAAGACGTCGAGAAGTTGCAGAAACAGGCGGAGGCAAACCCTGCCGGCAAGAAGAATTAACCTAGCAGCAGCGCTTTCAAAGGGAACGGGCGTGGATTACTCCACGCCCGTTTTACTTTCTTCGCGAAGAAATAGACGGCCTGCCTTAGCTTTGCTTCCGCCGCATGTAGTCCAGTTTCCACGGCTTGCGATACTCCACGCTGACGAGTTTGTCGGCGTCTTTGTTGCCGACGACTCGTTCTTTTTCCGCGTCCCAGGTGATCTTGCTGCCGGTGCGGTAGGCGATGTTGCCGAGATGCGCAGCGGTGGAAACGTGATGGCCGCGTTCGAGGTTGAGGCGCGGTTGTTCGCGGGATTTCACGCAGTCGAGGAAATTGCGGACGTGCGCGGGGCGCGGGTTGCCGCTGCTTTTATGTTTTTCAGGGTCAAGATTTGCTTTGCGTTTTTCAGGTATCACTTCCCACCCGGCGTCGTTCATCATGATCGTGCCTTCCGTGCCGTACCATGCCACACCCCAGGGCCGATTATTGATACCCGCGCCAAGCCCTGCCTTGTGCTCCCAGACAAGCATGTAAGTCGGAAATTCATAGGTGGTGATCTGCGAGTCGGGCGTTTCGGAGTTGTCATCCAACACATATTTACCACCGCTGGAGACGACGGATTGGGGCGCTTCGGGCGGTGTGCCCATGAAAATCATGTTCAATAGATGCACGCCCCAATCGGTCATGAGTCCACCCGCGTAATCCCAGAACCACCGGAAGTTGAAGTGAAAGCGGTTCGGGTTGAATGCGTGTTTCGGCGCGGGGCCGAGCCACATGTCGTAATCAATCCCGGCGGGCGGCGGACAATCTGCAGGCTTGCCGATGCTAGGCAGCCAATCGAGATACGCCCATCCACGCGCCATCGCAAGTTTGCCGAGCTTGCCTGATTTTACAAATTCCGCCGCGTCAATCATGTGCTGACAACTTCGCCATTGGGATCCCATCTGCACGATGCGGTTGTGTCTTTGTGCGGCGGTCAACATTGCTCGGCCTTCATCAATCGTCTTCGCGAGCGGCTTCTCTACATAGACATCTTTGCCCGCCTGACACGCCATCACAGTTGGGATCGCATGCCAATGATCCGGGGTGGCGATTAATACGATGTCTACGTCTTTGCGATCCAGCACGCGTCGGAAATCTTTCACTGTGTCAGGACGTTTGCGTTCTTTCTTTTCGCAGATGGCAAGTCCCTTGGAGAGATTGGCCTCGTCGAGATCGGCAATGACGACGCACTCGACTTCCTGGTTGTCGAGAAAGCATTCGAGGTCGCCCTGACCCATACCGCCACAACCGACGACGCCGAGCCGCAGTTTGCTGTTCGGGCCGGGCTCGCCGGCGCGGACGGCGCGGATAAGCGGCCCGGCGAATGCCGCTCCTCCCGCGAGCCAGGCGGTGTTGCGGATGAATTGACGGCGTGGGAGCAGACTCATTGGCGTTTTCATGATTTCAATGACAAACCGGAAGTGCGCCGCGTTCAAGCGTGAATGTGATTGGTTGACTGACACAATGATGTTACGATTCGCGAAGAATGATGGACGCTGACGAAAAAGAAATTTACCGCTATCTCAAGAGCCAATCGGAAATTTTTGTCACTTGGCACGTGATCAGCCGTCATGCGGGAGGAAGAAGCCGTTTTCAAGAGTCCTCGGAATGGGCGAGGCCTGTCCTGATGCGGATGCAGGAACGCGGCATCGTGGAGACTGATCAAACAGGAGCATATCGTTTGAAACCTGTTCCAACAGACTTGAGCGCAGCACCTCGGTGGGTGTCGCCACAGATCGCGGAGTTGTTGTTGCGTAGCGGGAAGAAGATTCCTGGAGCAGTTCGTCAGGGCGATGACGATGAGGCTTACTACGATAGTTTGTAACGTCAACGGCTTGTGCGGAGCCACAGATTTTCTGACCCGAAATCAATCACCGCATCGTTGGCGATGAGTTCACACCCGCCGAGGATTCCAGTCACATCACGGAAGAGTTTTCCATCCGGGCCGAACCCCCAAGGCTCAAGATTCAAGACGGCCACGCCCGAGTGTTGAATTTTTTTTCCGCCCACAGTGAATTCCCGTACGGTTGTGACGCGAAATTGTTTCTTGGTAGCGGCGACCGCGCTGCTGAGTTGATTCGGCGAGGGCGAGAGCCGCAGATCGAATTCCCTCGCTGTCGTCTCATCCAGGCAACTCCACACCGCGCCGGAATCTACGAGGAGTTCTGCAGCGTGTCCGTCTAGCCGCGTGGCGATGGTCATTGCAGGCGGCGAGCGGAGTTTCATTCGCCCGACGACCCGCCGAGAATCTGAGAAGAGTTTTTCAAGCATGCCCCTTTTATCCGCGCTCAGTGCAGTACGGCGCACGTAAAGTCGTCGGCTCGCACAATCAACAATGGCGTGATGCGCCAACAGAAAATCGCAGCCGATTACGATATCGAAGGACGCCGGTTGCCCGGCGATGCGGATGTCCTGCGTGATGGTGGGTTGATTTGTGAACGATGCGGCGCCGAGTTCGAGGCGGTCAATGGTGTTTGTGTTTGTAAGACGCGCCGCAGTGTTGGTGGAGACGGTGGTGAACGACCAGCCAGTATCTAGGAGGCAACTGCGTTTGCGTCCGTTGACGCGCGCGAAAAGAAACAGGCGGTTTTCGTCCGTGCGGCGGAGTTCGACTTGTTCGTAGCCAAGTTTGAGAAGCGAACCGGAAAAGGTTAGAGGCTCGGCCGCTGCTAGTTTTCGTTCCCAATAAAATGCCGCCGTGAACATGCAGACGAAAGCAAGGATGCGGATGGTGGGATTCATTCCAAAAAAAAGGCGCGGACTCATCGTCCGCGCCCGAAGAGTGTATTGGAGTTATTTCGTTTTCTTCTTCTCAGCCTTGTCCGCCTTCACTTCGACGTCTAGGGCCACCATGCGGTATTGGATGGTGACTTTGGAGCCAACTTTGATGTCGCCGCTGATCTTCGTGCCAGCGTCGCGAGCGACCTGCCACTTCTCGCCATTTTTGCTTTCCACGGTGATGGACGCGTCCGTGACTTCAAGCACGGGACCAGTGACTTGATAAGATTTGGCCTGGGGTGCAGCAGTGGCCGATGTTGCGACGAGGAGGATGCTGCAGACAGCGGCAGCGCAGAGAGAGGAGAATGTTTTCATGTTTTGTTCTTATGGTTTGTTGTTTCAGACCGTCGAAACTGCAGATGCGATTCTATCGGTGAGATTCCATTCGATGCAACTATCAAGAAAACGCTGCGAGCTTGCGCCACACCGGTAAAACTGATGAATTAAATGCACATGCAGTCAGACGCAGTGCCTCAGCCAATCGCCGCAACCACCGCGAATTACGAGCTGCTGCCCAAAGACGGTGACGGTGAATATCTCGAAGTCGCCATGGGGCCGCATCATCCCTCCACGCACGGGGTGTTCCGAATGGACGTGGTGCTAGATGGCGAACGCGTCGTGAAGTTGAAGCCCGTGTTTGGCTATCTGCATCGCAATCACGAAAAGATTGCCGAAGGCACGTCGTATCTCGCTTCGATGCCATACACAGACCGACTCGACTATTTTTGTTCGCTTACCAATAACTGGGCTTACGCACTTGCCGTTGAAAAACTCGCAGGGCTGCAAGTGCCCGAGCGTGCAGAATACATTCGTATCATTACGGCGGAATTCACCCGGTTGCAGAATCACGCTTGCCTCGCGGGCTTTCTCACGCAGGACATGGGCGCCAGCGGCACGCCGCTCATGTATGCCTTCCGCGAGCGTGAAAAGATTCTTGATCTGTTTGAGTCACTCACCGGCGCGCGGATGATGTGCAATTATATGCGATTTGGGGGCTGTCGTTGCGATCTGCCTGCGGGTTGGTTGGAGCAAGCTCGGAAAGTTGCCGATGACGCCCCTCGCTTCATTGATGAGTTTGAGAACCTGCTCGCAGGAAATGAAATCCTTATGGCGCGCACGCAAGGCATCGGAAAACTCAACGCTGAACTCGCCATAAATGCCGGCATCACGGGGCCGATGCTGCGCGCGTCAGGGGTGAACTACGATCTTCGCAAAGTGGACAAGTATGGCATTTATGATCGCTTCCAGTTCAAAGTGCCGCTTGGCGATCACGGCGACACTTACGACCGCTACTACATTCGCGTGCTGGAGATGCGCGAGTCGGTGAAGATTTTGAAACAAGCACTCGCCACGATTTCCGAAGGGCCGGTCATTGACCCGAAAGCCAAGTTGCGCGGCTTTCGTCCGAAAGTGGGCGAGGCATATGGCCGCATCGAAGCACCCAAAGGCGAACTTGGTTTCTACCTCATCAGCGACGGCGGGCCGAATCCGTATCGCTACCGCGTGCGTCCGCCGAGCTTGATCAATCTCACCGTGCTGGAGGACATGTGCGTCGGTCAGACCATTGCGGACGTGGTTGTCGTGCTCGGCAGCGTGGACATCGTCCTCGGCGAAGTGGATCGGTAACTGATAAACGTTCGGCA
>WBXK01000115.1 GCA_008933055.1 Verrucomicrobiota bacterium
CCGAACGGTTGAGACATCAAAATCTCACCAAAGCGAACAGACAATTTCCGACCTGTCGTGACAAGGTCCACCACTTTCTTCTGCTCGATCCACGCCTCAATTTTTTGCTCTGTCACCCGCAGCCGGATGCGATACCAGCGACCGGACTCAAAGCTAACATATGTCATCGTCTCATTCTCAGAAGCGTCAGCACCGTCTACGTTGGACAATCCCACAAGCCCACCGCCCCACCCACCGACGATCAAACTGCAAAAAGACTCGCGCACCGGAAACGTAAGCGCACAGAAAAAATCGCTTCCGTCCAAACGCATCGCGTCAAACGCCACTTCGTAATTTAGCGAGGGCACTTCACTCGTGTGGTTAATACCCACAAATGGTTGCCCCCTATGGAATACTAGTAAACCATTGGTGACAGCCACGCTGCCGCCTTGTTTGAAATCTGTCTCTCGCCAACCAGCCAGCGAGACTCCATCGAACAACTCACGCCACTGCTCGCCGTCAAAAGGCTTCAGTATTTGAACGAACGCGCGCTGGATCAATTCGGTTTCAGTGGGCGAGATGTTGGACTTGGGCACGGGCGTTACTACGGAATTAGCAAAGACAGCAGAGGGTTGGTAACGCTGTGTTGCACAGCCCGCCACGAACAATTTCACGACCGCCATCACGATAAAAAGTTTTGAGTTCATCTCTGCGAAGATTCTGGCAAAACTCTTCTGGAATGCACGACCGGAAAAACCACCCATCCAACGACAGCAGCAATGGAGTGACTCGTCCTTCCCTGCCTCCACCAGCATTCATAACAACCCAGGCCGACGGCGTCACGCTCGCCATCAAGTTGCAACCACGCGCCTCGAAAAATGAGATTGGTGAATCTCTCGGCTGTCAACTCCGCGTCAAAGTCACCGCGGCGCCCGTGGACTCAGCAGCAAACGAAGCCTTGCTCCATCTGCTCGCTGAAACGCTGGATCACCCTCGCAGCAAGATGGAATTGATCCGTGGCCACACCGCTCGCCAAAAGATCGTGAAGATTTACGGAATCACGGCGGCAGCGATTGCCCAACGATTGGTTGGCGAATAACCTCCGCAAACAGATTGAAAACCCCCTTTTTTAAAGGGTTTTCACTAGCTTTCTGGTTGGCTACAACAATTCAAGCCGTTGCTTCTGGGGGAATTGACCCGACAAGCTTCTCCATTCCACCGGGGAGCGTTCCCTCCACGCCCTGAATTGTTGGCTTCGCCTTTGTGCGGTCTAGTTGTCGCACAAAGAATATGCAAACTACGACGCTTACTAAACCGACCGAAAAACCGACAATAAAACTTCCCGAACCCCAGGTCACCGCGCTGATAAAGTTGCTCGGAGACGAAGATCCGATGGTCTATCAGGCCGTAAAACAAAAGCTCATTTCCCTCGGCAGCGACACCCAAATCTGGCTCAAACCTTGCCAACTCAGCGGAGACGCCACACTCCGAAAACACGCCAAAGACATCGTCCAACATTTCGACCGCGAAACGGCTGACTCACGCTTCATGGCTTACTGCCTTCAGGACGAATCCCAACTTGATCTCGAAAAAGGAGCACTACTTTTCGCCCAGACCCAGCATCCCGAGATCAACCCAACCGCTTACAGCGCGTTGCTCGATGACATGGCTGGCCAACTCCGCGAATGGCTGGCCACAAGTGACCCAAAAGAACGCCTGCTCGTCCGCGTAAATGAATTCATCTTCAACAAACTCGGCTTCACCGGGAACATGGAAAATTATTACGACCCGGACAACAGCTTTATCAACACCGCGCTGAATCGCCGTACCGGCAATCCCGTCAGCCTATGCCTCGTGTATGTCCTGCTCATGCGCCGCCTCGGCTTCCCCGTTTCCGGCGTAGGTTTGCCCGGCCACTCCGTCTGCCGATTCATGTCTGCTACGGAGGAAGTCTATATCGATTGCTTCAACCTCGGAAAACTCCTCACCCGAAACGATTGCATCGAACACCTCACCCGCTGCAAACACGACATACGCGATGAATATCTCCAACCTATGACCACCCGCCGGATGTTGGCGCGCATGTGCGGCAATCTAGAACAGATCTATCTCGAACTGAATCAGACCGAAGACGCTACCCGCGTGCAGCGCTATCTATTCGCTCTCACGCGGTAATCCGGCAAATAATTTTAAACCAAACTCCGAAGTAGCGCAGGCTGCTTCGGGGTTTGTGTTTATTAGCAACAAGGTGTCACCCTCGCTGTTTCTTGATCGCGAAAAACTTCACGGCCGCAGCGTGTGCCATCACGACGCCAGGATCGCGTTGCAATGCGTCAAAGTAATGTTTAGGAAAGCCTTCGCCCTCCTCCGAAGCGACAAGCAACGCGCGAGTTTGCTTAACCAGCGCTTCGGCATCAGCATCCGTCAACGGCGCGCGCTTCGAGTCCAGTGCCTGATCCATCTTCACGACGAGTTCCGAGATCGGGTGCATCCACGCAAACCATGGATCGTTGATAAGCAGTTGCAGAAAATGATTCGGCGACGGGATCGTGCCGATGGTCTGCTCGTAACTAATACGCTCAGAATCCACGAGCGTCTTGTGCAACTCCAGAAGCGCCGCGCGAAGTTCGGGAAGTTGATGACTCATTTCTTCGGCGCAACATACAGCCCCCTACCGTTGATTCCGTTAAGAATCATGTCGAGGGTGCGATCAATCGCCCCAAGGTTCTCCTGCACCACGTCGTGCGCGTTGCGACCGAGCTGTTGTCGCCGCTCGGGATTGGACAACAAGTCATCCACAGCAATCTCAAGCGCTGCGGCATCCGCCGCCTGCACCGCGCCATCACGTTCCAGAAATGCGCGCGTGACATCCGCGAAGTTCTGCATATTCGGCCCGAAGATCATCGGCTTGCCGAGCGCGCCTGGCTCGATAGGATTTTGACCACCCTGCGCCGTGAGGCTTTTGCCGACGAACACAAGAGTGGCGTGTTCATAAAAGGATTTGAGTTCGCCTGTCGTGTTGACCAACAAGCAATGCGCGTCGGCTGGCGTGGATTTATCGCTCAACTTTCCCGTGAGTTCCGAGCGCAACACATGTTTCACGCCACACTTCGCGAGATCGCGGGTCACATCCTTTGTCCGTTCAGCATGACGCGGCACTAATACAAGAAATAGATCGGGAAATTTCTGGCGCAAGCGGAGGAACATTTCACAGATTAACGATTCTTCGCCATCGTGCGTGCTGCCGCAAACCAACACTGGAGAACAAACCTTCGCGCCCGCCTGCAACAGCAATGTAGGAACATTGATCGTCCGTTTGTCGGAAGCAAGCGCAGCGTCGAACTTCATGCTGCCGGTCACGCGGATGGCTTCGGGACGGAAACCCAGCTCACGCAGACGCGCAGCGTCTGATTCATTCTGCGCCCCCACACCGGCGAAGGCAGCGAACAGCGGACGGAAGATGAATCCGAATCGTTTGTAGCCACGATATGAACGTTCCGAGAGCCGAGCATTGACGAGGAACAGCGGAATGCGTTGCTGTTGCGCACGCCAAATAAAGTTCGGCCAGATTTCCGCCTCCACCAAAACGATTGCTTCCGGTTTGATGAGGGCTTGAGCACGCGCCACATAACTCCGCCGATCCACCGGGTAATAAATCTTGCTGACGTTCGTCGGCAATTTCTTCCGCAACTCGCCCATGCCCGTAGTTGTAGTGGTGGAAACAACGAGCTTTATGTTGGGCAATCGCGGTTCAAGCGCGCGGATCAACTGGGAACAAATGCCGACCTCTCCCACGCTCACTGCATGAATCCATATCGAATTGCGATTGGTAAGTGCCTGCTTGAGTTTGGTGTCATATTGGGCGAACCGTTCGCCGAAGCCACTGGTCCAATTCCCGCGCCGCCACATCCGCCAAAAATAGTATGGCGACGATAGCACGAAAAAAATCAGGAACAGTATGTTATAAATCAGTCGCACGATTTCGGCAAAATTGAGCCAATACTGTTCGGAAAACGGATTGCGGGGTAAAGAAAATGTTTTACGAATTGGACTCTCACGTAATTGCTGCCGCCTTGCGTCCCGTCATCAGAAAATCTAAATAGCCTATGAGTCGTTGCTTCATCTCTTTGCGTGGCACAATGGAATCAATGAGTCCGTGATCGAGAAGAAATTCCGCAGTCTGAAATCCGGGAGGCAATTCCGCTTGCGTAGTGTCTTTGATAACGCGGGGACCGGCAAAGCCGATGAGCGCCTTCGGCTCTGCAAGAATCAAATCTCCCACGCTTGCATAGCTCGCCATCACGCCTGCGTAATCGGGATTCGTGAGAATGCTTATGTAAGGCAACTTCGCTTTGGCGTGATAACCGAGCGCAGCGCAGGTCTTGGCCATCTGCATCAGGCTGAACATCCCCTCATACATACGGGCGCCACCGCTTGTGGAAATGATGATAACGGGCAAATCTTTTTCAGTTCCCGCTTCGATGAGGCGAGTGAGTTTTTCACCGACGACAGAACCCATCGAACCGCCGAGAAAGCTAAAATCCATGACCCCAAGGGCGACGCGGTGTAGTCCAATCATTCCGACACCGGTAACGACGGCGTCCTTGAGATTTGTCTTCTTCCAATTGGAAGCGAGCTTATCTTTGTAGGAAGACGCGCCGGTAAATCCCAGCACATCCACGCTGATCATTTCCGCATCCATCTCCTCGAACGTGCAAGTCTCCACCATAGAATGGATGCGTTCGCGAGCGCCGATGACAAAATGGTGATCGCACTTGATACAAACCTTGAGATTTTCGTCCAGCTCTTTGTCGAACACCAACGTCTCGCACGCAGGACATTTGGTCCACAATCCTGGGGGGATTTCGCGCTTGCGAGATTTGCCAGAAGCGAGCTTGAGTTTCTTTTTGACGAACGAATTGGTGGTGACGGACGTCGGCGGCGTCAATGCGGGCTCGATAGAATCAACGCCTAGAGGCTGCCTAGTGAATGTAGTCGTGGACATGGCTGGAATATAAACCGGGTTGGCAGTTTTTGTATGCGGCAAAAGATTCATCGTCATTGTCTCGCATTAGCATCTTTTGATTCCAACATTTTACTCCTACCAACAGCTATGATTATTCAAAGTCCGCGCGCGACTGTCCAGACACAAACTTCCCCGGCACCTAGTTCTTGCAAGACCCGCGCACACGCGCTCGCAGTGGCACCCGTCGTCAGCACGTCATCCACCAAAACCACGCGTTCGCCAGACAACGTCGCTCCGGGTACAGCCGCGAAGGCGCGCCGCACATTTTCCGCGCGCTGTTTCTTAGTCAGCAAAGTCTGCGTGCGACTGGTCGCCACGCGGCGCACGAGCTTTTCGCATAGCGGCAACTCCAAGTTTCGCGCCAAGTGTGAAGCAATGCGCGCTGCTTGATTGAAACCCCGCTCGCGTTCCTTTGTAGGATGCAAAGGCACAGGAGCGATAAGGTCCCACCGTTCTGCTCGCAACACGGGCACGGCCTCGCGCAACAATAAATCTGCAAGGAATGACTCGAACCAAAGTGCGTTATTGTATTTGAAACGATGAATCACCTCCAATGTCACACCCTTGGCCGCTACCGCCGAACGTGCCGAAGTAAAATGAAGTTCCGTGTCGCAACAGTTGGAGCATTTGAACAGGGTGGTAATGTCTCCCTCATAAGGCAACCCGCATCGCTCACAGAACGGCGCTCGAATAAATCGGACACCTTCCCAACATTTCGCGCAAACCAAGCCCTGCTTGGGCGTTGCGCCAGCATCCCCGCAAATCTGACAAACGTTCGGATAAAACAACGCCAAGAACCCCTCAAAAAATTCGGTAGCGGGGTTAGATTTACGCACAGATTATAATAGGAGTAAGCAAAAAGCCAAGCCAAGTAGAAAGCTGATCATTGCTGTGCGCTCCATTTACTGAAACTGCGGATGCATCCGCAGTTTTTCCCATGACTCCGGGGATAGAGGCGCGATTCGGTAAACTTCTTCAACAATAGGCTCTGCACTATGCGAACGGCGGGCGCGATGTAGCCAACGCATGTCGAGCGGTTCTTTCAATAACTCAAGTGTGTTCGCCGCGATAGTCGTTTCCTCCTTCTTGCCGGTCGCGTGGCCGACGCCTACAAAAAACCCCGCCAGCAACAACGTGACGCGCATGATTGTACTACGCGAATAAGTAGGCAAGGCGCACGGACGCTGCGGGTCGAGCTTTTGAAACAACTTGGCAAAGAGCGGCAGAGTCCACATAGCAGGGTTCTTCGAGGGCGAATACGCGTCGAACAAGATGGCGTGAGGGGAAACTCCAAATTCTGATGTGCCAGAGAGCAACGTCGGAAAATCCCCCAAACGCAATCGCCAATCTACTTCACGCGCGCCATCGGTGAAACGGATTGCATGCTGGTTGAGGATTGCTTCTATCTGCCCCTCGTAATCACCAAAGTAACCAAGTGCTGCTGCGTTTTCAAAAGCAAACGCCAGCGGCTCGATCGTATTATCAAAACTAACGAGCCGAATCGGACACGTAAACTCCCGCGTAGTGCGCAACACAGTAAGCGAGTTAGCCGCGGCACCCAAACCCACATCCCAGACCACAAACTCGCCGACGTGACTCTTGAGTCGCTCGCGCAGCCTTAGTTGATTGACGTAAAGCGCCTCAGCCTCTGCGACAGGGCCAATGACAGGATGAAACGTCTCGCCATGTGCCAGCGAGTGAATACTGTGATCGCCACTCGCTAGTCGGACTAGTTTAAAGTTGGGCGCTGTAGTGATCAATGGCATGTCACGAGAATGAAGCTCAACGTTTATGTGTTTCGAGTTTTCGAGGCTAGCCGACTGGGGAACTCATTCAGTTGTTTTCATCCTCGCCAAATTGTCAGCAGCTCGGATGAAAAGCAATGTCACAGGCAAATTGCAAGGTGGGAATTGTTGAACGTCTGGGTCACATCTTCCTTCATCCTTCCTAGAGGCTGCGCACTCCGGCGCATTTCTCCGTTTAGATCGCAACCTATTACGGTAAGGCAACCGCGCGGTAAAAGCGTGCTTCGACGGCCGACATCGTGACGCCTAGAACCTGGTTCGGACCGCAGACCGAATCGCCGGAACCCGTCGTGAGATGTCGTGCCGCTTTGTCTGTGAACCAAGCCTGGCCTGCGAAGTCAGCGACGGTGGTCGTCAGAGGAATCCATGTCACCAGATCACACGAACGTTCGATGCTGTATCGTTTCTGTGGCTGGCCGGTGATGCCGAGTTGAAACATTCCCTCAGGCAACAGATTATAACTCAACACCGCACCACCTGCTCCGTAGTTTGGGCCGGTGGCGAGGGAGACCATCCGCGAGGACAGGCCGGCGGCGGTAAGACTCCAGTTCAACATCGCGTTGCCAGAGTCGCCGTTGAACCCGTCAACCGCGATGTGATACATAGTCAGACCGACTGCATTGAAGGTCACGCGGCTTTGCAGATTTGCGCCTGCGTCAATGTCGTCATTACTGGCGACCAGTGTGGCCGAGTTCACGGAGCTGCCGGTATAGACGGCGAGCAGCGTGTTGAATGGGCTTCCGATCGTGTCGAACGTCACGGAGCCGTCCAGCGGCGCCGTCCAACAATACCATGTGGAATGTCCGCCGGTGTTACCGGCATGATCTGGTTCGTTGGATTCCTTTGTCGCACCGACACTGCTGCCTGAGATCGAGCCGATGACGCCGCCGGTGAAGATGCATGCAGCGTAGCTATCGTTTGCGACAGTCTGGTTCGCCGTGACGATGATGTTTCCGTTCGCGCCGTTAAATCCATCCACAGCGATGCGATAAACGGTGCCGGCAATGGCGTTGAAAGTGACGCGGCTTTGCAGGTTAGCGCTATGAATGATGTCGTTGTTATTTGTCACAAGCGTCAAGTTGTTCAATGCATTTCCGGTGTAGATCGCGAGCAGCGTGTCGAAATTACTTCCCACGGTATCAATCGTCACAGTTTTCGTCGCGCTGGCAGTCCATTGGTACCAGACTGACTTTCCGCCGGTATTTCCTGAATGATTCGGTTCGATATTTTCCTTAGTGGCATTCACGTTCGCGCCAGCCACGCTGGGAGAAGTGCCCAGCAACGTCTGAGCGTTCGCGAAATTGTCATTGAGTGGTGGACTGCTGCTGTTGCCGATGGCGATCGGGATGGTGGTGATGTTGTTGCTGTAATCGGATTCTTGAAGGATTCCCACGGGGTTGACCTCAAGTTCGATGATGTAGTTGCCGTCCGGCAAACCTGTAATGTCAATCCACTGTCCGTCGAGGGTAGAACTGTAAAGATCACCCCAACCGCGTTGGATGCCTTGATTAGCGCAATTGTACAAAGGAGTTCCTGGCGCACTGGTATCAAAGCGGAACGTGTCGAGGATGCAGAAGCCGACCTTCAAACCGATGGCCGCAAGCTGGCCGTCCTGTCTGCGGAGGCGGTACGCCATGTAGTTTTGAAAGTGATAATGCGCGTGGCAATTGGCGAAGACGAAGTGCGGGTTCGTCGTGGGGTTGCCGAGAACGAGAGCTGTGCTTCCCTGATTCGCGGTCTGCGTGTCGAAGCGAATAAGCCTGCGAGCTCCGGGTGCAATCAACCCCTCCATCGCTGCGCAGCTAGAAGTGGAAAATGTTTCGGTGACTATCTGTGGGTTGATGGCTGAACTGAAGATCACGAGGTCAGGCAATGCCACGTTTGCTTGAACCCATCGCAGGGTCAGA
>WBXK01000116.1 GCA_008933055.1 Verrucomicrobiota bacterium
CGCGCGCAAAGTGCCGCAGGCGCACGGTACAATGGTCGCGGGTAAGTGGGATCGGAAACAATTTCAAGGCGTCGAACTTTCCGGCAAAACCCTGGGCGTCCTTGGCATGGGGCGCATCGGGACAGAAGTCGCCAAGCGCGCCATCGCTTTCGGGATGCGCGTGGTCGGTTACGATCCGTTCCTCACGGAAGCGCGCGCCAGAGCACTCGGCATCGAACTCGCCACCGAACTCGACATGGTTTATCGCGAGGCGAATTTCATCACCGTTCATATGCCCGTGACGGAGCAGACCAAGGGCATGTTGAACACCTCGGCATTCGCCAAAATGAAACCCGGCGTGCGCATCGTGAATTGCGCGCGTGGCGAAATCATCGTCGAGAACGATCTCATCGCGGCGCTGGATTCCGGCAAAGTTGCCGCAGCAGGGTTGGACGTTTTCATCGTCGAACCGCTTGCAGCGGATCATCCGTTCCGCAAGCATCCCGGCATAATTCTCACTCCGCATCTTGGTGCTAGCACTGAGGAGGCGCAGGAGAAATGCGGCATCGAAGTCGCCGAAGTTATCACTGGGTACTTGTTAACCGGCGAAGTACGCAACGCGGTCAATATGCCTTACCTCGATGCGGAGACTTACGAGCAGGTGAAGCCTTATCTCTTGCTCGGCGAGAAACTCGGTAAACTGCTCGCGCAACTTGCGCCAGCACAGGTGGACCGGTTGCACGTCACCTATGGCGGCAAAGCGCAGGAGTTGCCGAATATTGATCCTGTCACACGCGCCGTGGTTCAAGGTTTTCTCTCCCGCGCTTCCGTGAAGGACTTGAATAACATCAACGTCCGCAGCATCGCTTCCACTCTCGGCCTGACAGTTGAGGAGAAGCGATCCAGCGAGCCAGTGACGTTCAACGAGTGGCTGCACGTGCAGGCATTCAATGGCAATGAGAAGGTTATTTCTGCCGGCGGAACTTTCTTCGGCTCGCCCAATAATCCACGCATCGTCCGCCTTTACAGCATGCCAGTGGAGATTCCGATCAGCGGTGTGATGCTGCTATTATCCAATAAGGACCGTCCAGGCATTGTCGGTTATCTCGGCACGCTGTTGGCAAAACATAATGTGAACATCGCCAGCATGAGCTTGAGCCGTGACACGGCAGGCGGCGACGCGTTCACCGTATTGAATCTCGACAGTGAACCGCCCGCAGCGGTGATCGCGGAATTGGAAAAGGACGATTGCATCCGCAACGTCAAAGTCGTGAAGTTGTAACTCAACCCAAACATAACATGAATCGCATCCAGAAAGTTTTAGTCGCCGCGCTCGCCACGTCGCTTGTCGCCGCATCCACCAGCAACGCGGCTAACGCAGGCACGAACAGCTCCAGCGGTGCAAGTAAGATTGACGCATTGCTCGGCGACCCCGTTGTCGCCAAGGGCAAGGGCGTGGAGATCAAGCGCAGTCAATTGGACGCCGAAATGTTGAACGTGCAAGCCATGGCCAGTGCGCGCCGCCAGCAGATTCCTGCCGAACAGGTTGGTTTAATCGAACGCGAGAAGCTTAACGACCTCATAGGATTCCAATTGCTGCTCAAGAAAGCGAACGATGCCGACAAGGCCAAAGGCAAGGAGCAGTTCGAGAAAGCGCTCGCCCGTCTGAAGAAAGACAACAAGCTCACGGACGAAGAGTTTGTCCAGAAGCTATCCACACAATTAAAGATCCAGAACCTCACTCGCGCGGAGTGGGACAAGCAACGCGTCGACCAGATCACCGTGGCCGCTGTGTTGGAACGTGAACTGAAGGTGAACATCACCGAAGCCGACGTGAAGAAGTTCTACGACGAGAATCCGTCGAAGTTCGAGCAACCCGAACAAGTACGTGCTAGCCATGTCCTCATCAGCACGCGCGATATGGCGACCGGCACTGAATTCACCGACGAACAAAAGAAAGCCAAGCGCAAGATCGCGGATGACGTCCGCAAGCGCGCCGTGGCGGGCGAAGACTTCGCCAAGCTCGCCAAGGAATTGTCCGAGGACCCCGGCTCGAAGGATAATGGTGGCGAATACACTTTCGGTCGCGGCAAGATGGTGGCAGAGTTTGAAGCGGCCGCCTTCTCCCTCAACACCAATCAAGTCAGTGATGTCGTTACCACTCAGTTCGGTTATCACATCATCAAACTCAGTGAGAAGATGCCCGCCAAGATGACCTCGCTTGCCGAGGTTTCTAGCGACCTAAAGGAGGCACTCAAGTCCCAAGAACTTCAAAAACAACTTCGCGAAACGGATTTCATGGAAAAACTCATGAAAGACGCTGGCGTCGAAATCCTCGACGAGAAGCTGAAGAAGCTCGACGAACTCATGCCCAAAGCTGACAAGTCTCAGAAGGCAGCCGCCAAGCCCGACGCGAAGAAGTAATATAACCCTTTCAATCAAACCGCGCCGGCCGAAACGCTGGCGCGGTTTTTTTATCCGCCGCGCTTCTTCCGTTTGGGATGCGTTTTGATGTCCCGCAACAAAAACTGCGCGAGCTGACGCAACCGCGCTTCTACATCCAGCGTCTCGAGGATCGTCTGCCGATCTTCTGCGCCCGCCAACACCGCGCAACTCACCAGATCCGCGGCCTGATCGGGATCATTGATGGAATCTAAATAGCCAATCACTTCCTTGGCTGAGAACGCAGGCGGCGGTTGACCTGGCACACCCGGTTTGGCTTGCGACACGAACGGAAAGGGGAACGGCATCCCAAGCATCACGCGCTCCTTGAGCAGCTCACGCACAGTCACCAGCAACTCGCCAGTCTTCGTGTCATTGCTCGGCGGCGTGGGAAGGGGCTCGATCTTCTGCACGCGATACGGGCGATACTTTACCACCTTGCCCAATTTCACACGCGTGAGCCCCTGCAAGATCAGATGTGATGTGCTGTCCTTGTGGGCCACCGACACGCGGATCAACCCCACGCCAGCGATCTCCGTCGGAGTCTCGCGCGAGGAATTCGGCTTCCGCATCGCCACCGACAATATGCGATTGCCATGAAGCGCATCGGCCAACATCTGCCGGTAACGCGTCTCGAAGATATAAAGCGGCAACAACGCCTGCGGAAACAGCGTTGCATTGGGCAACGTCATCACAGGCACTTCATCAGGCAGATTCATCTCGTCAATCTAAGGCAACAACGGCTCCCGGCAAGCAAACACGCATTTCCCAAAGCAAAGAACTTGGTCCAGTCATGCTGCCGTTACGAGTTTCCCCATCGTTCTGGTGTCGGAGAAATGTGCTTTAGTCTTTGCCACGGCGTTCTCGACTGTCAGTCCGTACTTGCGCCGCAACTCGTCCTGACTCGTTGCGTGTTCGATGAACTGATCCGGCCAGCCGATGCGGACGACAGGCGTGGTGATGTTCTTGTCGCCAAACAATTCTAACACCGCAGAACCATAGCCGCCCATTAATGCGTGATCTTCAAGCGTCACAATCACGTCTGCTGCACGACCAAACGCCTCATGCGTGCCGGAATCAATCGGCTTTGTGAATCGCGGGTTGATGACGGCCACATCGTAATCGTCTCCAATGAGTTGCACTGCCGCCTTGCGCGCGATGGGATTCATGTTGCCCAAGCCGAGCAGCGCAACCTTGCGCTTTCCGTTGTTGGCGAAGTTGTGTTGCACCTCGGCTTTACCGATTTCGATTGTTGCAGGTTGATCCTTGACCGGCACTCCTTCGCCTGCGCCGCGTGGATAGCGGATGAACGTTGGATGTTTTTGCAACGTGGCGGTGAACATCATGTCTGACAGCTCATCCTCATCCTTTGGCGCCATGGCGATGACATTCGGCAAGCAGCGCAAATACGAGATGTCGAACAACCCATGATGGGTGGGGCCGTCGTTGGCGGAAAGCCCGGCGCGATCCATGCAGAAGATCACCGGCAAATCTTGGAGGCAAACATCGTGATGGATGCAGTCATACGCGCGTTGTAGGAACGTAGAATATATCGCAACCACGGGATGATAACCCATCGTTGCCATGCCAGCGGCAAAGATGACGCCGTGTTCCTCTGCTATGCCCACGTCTATGTAACGCTCCGGCATCGCCTTCTCTAACAGTTTCAACCCGGTGCCGCTCGGCATCGCAGCGGTGATCCCTACGATGTTTGGGTTGCTCTTGCAAAGCTTCACCATCGTTTGGCCGAACACGTCCTGATAATTCGGCGGCGTGCCGGGCTTGGTCGCGGGCGTCTCGCCTGTTTTCGCATCATAAGAACCAAGGCCGTGGAATTTTTCCGGTGACTTGAGCGCGGCCTCGTAGCCTTTGCCTTTGCGAGTCAGGATGTGTATCACGATGGGATGATCGCAAGTCTTGGCAAACTCCAGCGTGCTGATCAACAGTGGCAAATCGTGGCCGTCAATCGGGCCAAGATACCGCACGCCCATCTCCTCGAACAGAATTGAGCTGCCATGTCCTCCTCGTCCATCAGCTTCGGTGGACGGTGTGTTTTTCCGCAAGCTGACTTCTGCGAGCGCGCCTTTGAAACCTTCTTCTGCCTTATGCGCAAGCTTTAATGCCAGTTCGCCCTTGGGCAATTTGCGAAGAAAGTTTTGGAACTCGCGAGAGAGTTTGTTGTAAGACGGGTTGCGTATGAGCTTGTTGAGGTAGCCGTTGATCGCTCCGACATTTTCCGCGATGCTCCACTCGTTGTCGTTGAGGATCCCGATGAACTTCCGCGTGGTGTGCGAGATGTTGTTCAACGCTTCGAACGAGATGCCGTTCGTCAACGCCGCATCGCCGAACACGCAAACAACATTCTCATCCGTGCCACGTTTGTCACGCGCCGCCGCCATACCAAGCGCCGCAGATAAAGCCGTGCCCGCATGCCCTGCGCCAAAGCAATCATGCTCACTCTCCGTTCGGAGCGCGAAACCGTTCAAGCCGTCCGTCTGACGGATCGTGTGAAAGCGATCCCGCCGCCCAGTGAGGATTTTGTGGACATACACCTGATGGCTCACGTCCCAAACGAACTTGTCCTTGGGGGTGCTGAAGACTGTGTGCAACGCGAGGGTCAGCTCCACCACGCCGAGATTAGGCCCTAGATGACCGCCCGCCTTGGCGAGCCCTGTAATGAGTTCCTCGCGGATTTCTCCGGCAAGTATTTCGAGTTGCGGCAGCGTGAGTTTTTTCACGTGTGCCGGGCCATCCACCATGTCCAAATATCTGCTCATGTTCGTTTCTTGCTGCTCTGCGATAAAATCATTCTTCGTCCAACGCCAGCGGTTTTAGTTTCAGTTCGCCCGACGATGACTTCTCCAACTGCTGTATCTTCAGTTCCGCCTCTGCGAGTTTCTCCTGACAAACCTTTGCAAGTTTGACCCCTTCCTCGTACTTCGCGATCAAACTTTCCAGCGCTAATTCACCCGACTCCATCGCTTCCACGACGGATTCGAGATTCTTCAAAGCGTCTTCAAAAGGTATTGCAGCCTTCGACGACAGGGCGGATTGGGTGCTTTTGGGTGGAGTCGGCACAGGTATGATTCTAGGGAAAACGTGCGCTTCGTCCAGTTCGGAGTCTGGTGGAACTGTAGCTAAGTTCAAACTCGCGCAGTCAGCAACAAATCCGCTCCCATCTTTCGCCACTGTAGATTGCGGAGCTGTAGCGCTTCAGTCAAACTCTTGGCGCCTTCGCCAGCGACTCCTTTACGCGAATCGCGTCCACCCAGAATCTTTGGCGCATAAAAGAACGCGACACGCTGGGCGAATCCGCCCATCAAGAAAGACGCGTTCACCTCGCCGCCGCCCTCAACCAATAAGCTCGTGATGTTTTCAGCGCCAAGAGAGCGCAACAACCACTTCAAATCAATTGTCGATCTGGTTATCGGGGCGATGAGAACATTCGTTTGCTTTGCCAACGCAGCCACGCGCTTCTTGGGTGCTCGTTCGCTGACGACAATCGTTGTCAATCCCGCGTGTTCATCACTCACTACCTTAGCGTTCAACGGTGTACGCGCCATCGAATCCAAAATAAACCGCCGAATCGGCTTTTCCATCTGCCGTCTGCCATCTGCCATCTGCTTTCGTGCCGTCAAACTCGGATCATCCGCCAATACCGTGTTCACGCCTACAAGAATGGCATCGCTGCCTAGGCGGCGTTTCATCCCGTAAGCCCGTGATTCTTCGCCCGTGATCCATTTGGACTCCCCACTCGCCGTCGCGATCTTGCCGTCGAGCGTCATCGCAGCTTTAACGGTCACGAACGGTGTGCGATGAATGATCCAGTGATTGAACGCCTCGTTCAACTCCGTGCACGCATCCGCCAGAATGCCACGAAGGACTTCTATCCCCGCGCGCTTCAAAATCGCAAATCCTTTTCCTACATGCTTTGGGTTGGGGTCAGTTGCGCCCACGATGACGTGCTTGATTCCGGCAGCCTTAATCGCATCAGTGCAAGGGGGAGTCCGGCCATGCGTGCAACAAGGTTCAAGCGTGATATAAAGCGTCGCACCGCGCGGAGAAATCCCGTGTCGCGCCGCATCTTGAAACGCTTCGATCTCTGCGTGTGCCCCTCCAGCACGACGATGCCATCCGCGTCCGATGACCTTGCCGCCTTTTACAATTAGTGCGCCCACCATCGGATTAGGCGAGGTGCAACCATAGCCGCGCCTCGCAAGTTGCAAAGCCAGCCGCATGAACTGAACATCATACATCCCAGCTATCCTAGCGGCATGCGTCCTACTCGCCAAAGCGAAAAGCCATTGCATTGATCTGGAAAATAACTTGAAGGTAACGCCGCGCTCCCGCACAGTCTTCATCGCTAGGGCCCATGGAATGTGGACTTACGAACCCCGCCAGGGCCGGAAGGCAGCAACGGTAGTTTGCTCCGTATCTGCCGTGGTCACCCTAGCATTTTATTTTGTTTTGCTTTCTTCCAGCGGTTTTCAATTGCCAATGTCGCCCCGCTCAGTTGTCCTGATGGAGTGAAATCTATCCATCGTCATATCGTCGCTGTCGTGGTGATTGTTGTTCAACTGAGCCTGAACGCTTCCCACGCCCATCCGCCTGCTGTGGAGATGGCTGATGCCGCAAAAAACTTCGAAGCCTCGCTGACACCCGAACAACGCACCAAGGTCACGTTCGATTTCAGAAGTGACGAACGTGTGAACTGGCATTTTGTTCCGCAAGCGCGAAAGGGGTTGCCTCTCGCGGAGATGTCCGCTGCTGAAAAGCATCTTGCCCTGGTGCTCCTCAACAGTGCGCTCAGTCATCGTGGTTATTTCAAAGCGGTCACGATCATGAGTCTTGAGCAAATCCTGTTCGACTTGGAAAACAAATCGCCGCGCCGCAATCCAGAGCTTTATTACGTCAGCATCTTCGGCAAACCCGGGGGCGATGTCTGGGGCTTTCGCGTTGAGGGGCATCATCTCTCGCTCAATTTCACAGTGCGTGGCGATGTCGTTCTTGCCACCACGCCGTCATTTTTTGGTACGAACCCGGCGGAAGTCCGTACTGGGCCGCGCGCAGGCTTACGCGTGTTGGCCGCCGAAGAAGACCTCGGCCGCCAACTGATGAGTTCTCTGGACGCAAAGCAGCGTTCCATCGCCATCATCACCAATGTTGCCCCAAAGGAAGTCGTCTCTGGGGATTCGCGAAAGGCATCGAGGCTTCAGCCGCTTGGATTGTGCGCCAGCGAAATGACTGTGCCGCAACGTGAGAAGCTCAAGGCTGTGATCTTGGAATTCATCGGGCGAAATCGTTCCAAGTTGTCCGAAGCTGATTGGGAGAAGATTGAGAAGGCTGGATGGGAAAAAATCTTTTTCGTATGGGCTGGTGGCATCGAACCCGGCCAAGGCCAATATTACCGTGTCCAGGGGGCAACGTTTCTCATGGAATACGACAACACCCAGAACGACGCGAACCATGTCCATGCTGTCTGGCGGGATATTGAAAATGATTTTGGCGATGACCTCCTGAAGCAGCATTATGAGCAAGTGCCGCACGCGAAGTGAACAAGCTTAAACATAGATTCAAATGTCCTACCAAGTCATAGCCCGCAAGTATCGCCCGCAGCGGTTCGCTGACGTCGTCGGGCAGGAGCACGTCACCGACACGCTTTCCAATGCCATCAAGCAGAACCGCATCGCGCACGCTTATCTATTCTGCGGGCCGCGCGGCACAGGCAAGACCACCATCGCGCGCATCTTTGCCAAGGCGCTTAATTGCACCGGCGGCCCAAAGGTGGACTTCGACGACAACGATTCCCGCGTGAAAGAGATCACCGAAGGTCGCGCGATGGACGTGCTTGAGATTGACGGCGCGAGCAACAACGGCGTCGAGCAGGTGCGCGAGTTGCGTGAGACCTGCCAATACGTTCCCGCGAGCGGCAAGTTCAAGATCTATATCATTGACGAGGTTCACATGCTTTCAACGGCGGCGTTCAACGCGCTGCTCAAGACGCTCGAAGAACCACCGGCGCACGTGAAGTTCATGTTCGCTACAACCGACCCGGAAAAAGTTCTGGCGACAATCCTTTCCCGCTGCCAGCGCTTCGATTTGCGCCGTATCCCCACCGCACTCATCGTCAAACACCTCGCGCACATCGCGGGTTTAGAGAAGGTGAAGATTGATGACGCGGCGCTCTACGCTATCGCGCGCGGTGCAGACGGCGGAATGCGCGACGCAGAATCCACGCTCGATCA
>WBXK01000117.1 GCA_008933055.1 Verrucomicrobiota bacterium
GCGGCGACATCGTTTTCTTCTATCACAGCGTCACCGACAAACAAGTCGTGGGTATCGCCACGGTGGTGAAGGAGTTTTATCCTGATGCCACGGCTGAGGAGGGCGACTGGTCGTGCGTGGACATCGCGCCGAAGAAGGCTCTCGTGAAAGCGATTTCATTGGAAGAAATCAAGGCGGACAAGATTCTTGGCGAGATGCCGCTCGTGAAACAATCGCGACTCTCGGTCACACCGCTGACGACGACCCAAGCTGAGAGATTACTCGCGCTCGCGACGACAAAGCTGCCGTTAGTTGACGTGGACACTGGGAGCATTGGTTTGTAGCCTCTCTTCACAACATGGCCATTGCAGACATCAGACGCGAATACCGCATGAGCGGATTGGACGCCAAAGATCTCGGCGCAGACCCGATCTTGGAGTTCCAACGCTGGTTCGACCATGCCACACAATCTCAAACCGGAACGCGCTGGCGGAAAATCGGCATCGCTCTCTACAAACTCTGGCAAGCACTACTCGGCCATTCGTCTGCAGACGTGAACGCAATGACGCTCGCGACGGTGGATGCCAGCGGTCAACCCTCGACTCGAACGGTTTTGCTCAAAGGCGTGGACTCGCGTGGATTCATTTTCTTCACCAACTACGATAGCCGGAAAGGAAATGAACTGGGGTCAAATCCGCGCGCTGCTTTGACGTTTTTCTGGCCAGAACTGGAGCGCCAAATTTGCGTGGCTGGCGCGGTGGAAAAACTTTCGCGCGAAGAATCAGAGGTTTATTTCAAATCCCGCCCACGCGGCAGTCAGATCGGTGCGTGGGCTTCCCATCAAAGCCAGCCTGTTGCAGACCGCGCTGCGTTGGAAAAAATATGGCAGACCATCGCCGCGAAGTTTCCAAACGAAATCCCGCTTCCTCCCAACTGGGGAGGTTTTGTTTTGCGACCGACGCGAATCGAGTTTTGGCAGGGTCGCCCTAGCCGTTTGCACGACCGGTTCAGCTATTCCACTCAATCGGATGGGAGTTGGAGGTTGGAACGACTCTCGCCGTGACAAACCGCGAGCTAGACTCGTGGAAACATTTTCCTTGCATCTGCTGGCCATCGTCCGAGGTTAAGGGCGCGCCCGATCCCGGCGTTCTTCCAAGTCGTTCTAGGCAGGACGCAGAACCCTTCGGACACAGCAGCCATGAATACTGCAATTGAAGAACACCTCACCCCGGAGTCCAGCGATGTCTGCACCATCGTGGTCTTGTACGAGGGCGATGCGACTCGCGCTCGGGCTCTCACGGCCTGCGATTTTCTAGTGAATCAATTCTGGAAAGACGTGGAACTGAAGTTCCATTGGTGGCGCACAGATTTTCTGTGCGACTCGACTCTCGCGATGGCCGCGGCTGCAAACGCGGTCGCTGCAGACTTTCTGATCGTGTGCTTGGACTCGCCTCAGCAAATTGCGCCCCCATTGGAATCTTGGTTTGAAAGTTGGCTGAACAAACGAATCGGCCGTGATGGTGCATTGGTTGATTTGACCCACAACATCGGATCCTTTGAGGAATTTACGTTGATTCAAAAATTCCTTCGTGAAGTCAGCCAGCGTGGAAATTTCGATTACCTGACTGCGATTCTCAGAGATGAAGGAAGCCCAAAGGAGGAGAACCCGGCACTCAAGGAATATTTTGAACGGATTGATGACATCCTCAACGAGCCGCGCCCGCCATCACACTTTGGGTTGAACGAATAGCCTCTCAGATCACTTCTTTACACCGTCAGTCGGATGCCATTCACCATCGTAGGTGGACACTACGGAGATATCTTCACCAAGCTCCTTCGACTGCGGAAGCATTACCCCTACTGAAGAAGCCTGCAGCGTATCCGTGTTGCTTGCGTACAAGGCAGACTTGGCCATAAACACTGTGTCTTCATTGGTGATCACAACTTTTTGCTCGTCCTGGAATCGGGCGGCTTCCATCAAAAGATTTTCCCACGAACAATGGATCGTGCGTTTGTCGGAGCTTTTGAAAGGCTGCAAGCGGAACTCTCCGTTCTGCATCGAGAGCAACCGATACAACGCCTTTTCACCCTCAAGCCCGACGCCTATGGCGTGGACGATCTCCCCGTTTTCGATGTAGATGGCGCCGTTTGTTTTCGGATTGTGAACTTCTAGGATGCAGGAGTTCCGACGCAGACATTCGATCTGGATGACATCGGTCAACCCAACTTGTCGCAACGTGCCCGAAAACCCTTCGCGCTGACTCCAGACAAACAAGTCATTCAGGAGATTGAACACCGTGGCAAATCCTGCCTGCGTAATCGGCTTCTCCAAAAATAATTCTGCCCCTCCCTTCAGACACGTCATTCGGTCCGTATCTGTCGAATGGCCGGTGAGAACCACTTTTTTCACATCGGAATGTCGGCGATTTATGACGCCGAGAAGCTGAACGCCATCTAGCATCGGCATGTTGATATCAATCACCACGAGTTCGATGCGATGCTGCTGGAGAATTAATAGAGCCTGATCAGCCGCAGATGCCTTGTGGATTTCCCACGAACCTGCGCTCAACGTCTCGAACATTTCGCCGACGGCTTCGAGAAACGCCATGCTGTCGTCCACAAGCAAGACTTTGTTCTGCCGTAACGGCCTCATCTCGGCCTGAAGGAGCGGATGAGGAGTATTCGTCGCTGACTGGGAGATAATCGGCAGACTCGTGTTATAGACTGATATTATTGAATCCTCCACCTTGAGTTCAATTTCGCCAAGCCGAAGAATTTCGCCCTTCCTGAGAACGCCTTCCGTGACAATGACACCCCGGATAAACGTCCCATTCGTGGAACGCATGTCCCGGACTAGGAGTTCCTCCCCACGCCACAACACTTCGCAATGCTGACCAGAAATGGAAGACTCAACGATTTGAAACGTATTTCCAACCGCGCGACCGATCGTTATCCAGCTTTTACCAAGCTCAAACGACAGTCCCGCTAGTGATTTTGATATGACGACAAGTTTAGCCATGCAACCCTTGATTATCTGACGGACCGATTCCTTATCGGAACCCCCAAATCAAAGCAGGCATGGTGCCCTTAACGGGATTACTTGGGTGCTTCGCCTTCAACAATGACGGCCGACTCTTCAGCCGACTCGCCGATGACTGGTGCAATCGCCTGAAGTTTGTCACCTTCGTCCAAGTTCACAAGTTTTACGCCCATGGTATTGCGGCCCGCCTCGCGGATACCCCCCACCGGGATGCGAACCATCTGACCACCGACGGTGATGAGCATGATCTCATCGGTATCCTTGACTGTGAGCGCGCCAACCACGCCGCCGGTCTTGTCTCCGGTCTTCATGGTGATGATGCCCTTCCCGCCGCGCGATTGAATACGATATTCGTCGAAGTCCGTGCGCTTGCCGATGCCGTTCTCACCCGCAACAAGCAACGCTGCATCAGTTACAACGATCGCCGCTGCGACGAGCACATCCCCGGCTTCCAGATTGATGCCGCGAACGCCGCCAGCCGCACGCCCCATGGAACGCACGTCGGTTTCATGAAAGCGGATGCTCATGCCGTCCTTGGTAATAAGCACGACATCGTCGCCGTGATCGCCCTCACCGGTGCTGCCACGCGTGAGCTTTACGTCAATGAGCGCATCGGTCGGTTCGATGCCTATGGCAATGATGCCACCCTTGCGGACGTTTCCGAAATCACTCAAGGACGTTTTCTTCACTGTGCCCTGTTGCGTTGCGAAGAATAGTTCGCCGGCCTGTTGCCACGTCACGTCTTCCTTGTTCGCATTCGTCTTCGAGAGAATACGGATGAGCGCGGCAATTTTTTCATCAGACTTCAACTCCAGTAGATTAGCGATGCTCCGCCCCTTAGCGGCGCGGCCCATGTCGGGAATCTCATGCACACGCTCGACATACACGCGACCGGTGTTCGTGAAGAACATCAGATAGTCATGAGTGCTCGCCGTGAAGAGATGCTCCACGAAATCCTTATCATCTGCGGTCTCGCCCTCGCGCGTGGCCATGCCGATGACGCCCTTGCCGCCACGTCGCTGTGCACGATACTGGCTAACATTGGTGCGCTTGAGTAGGCCGTTGTGGGTGAGCGTGATGATGACGCCCTCGTTTGCTATGAGGTCTTCGATGGCAATCTCACCTTCGTCCGGAACAATTTCGGTTTTGCGCGGCGTGGCGTGCTTTTCCCTGATCGCTATTAACTCGGATTTGATGATCGCCATCACGCGCGATTCCTTCGCGAGAATGTCTAGCAGGTCCTTTATGACTTCGATCAACGCCTTGTATTCCTTGTCAATCTTATCAATTTCCAAGCCGGTCAATTGATACAAACGCAGTTCCAAGATGGCGTCCACCTGCCGCTCGGTCAGTGAATAACGGCCCGCGTTCAAGCGGACCTCGCTGCGGATGAGGACGCCCCATGCTTCCACTTGCGCCCGCGACCATTCGAACGCGAGAATCTTTACGCGCGCTTCGTCCCGGGTCTTACTTGAGCGGATGATGTGGATGAATTCGTCGAGATTCGAAAGCGCTATGAGGTACCCCTCGAGCAGCTCGGCTCGCTCCTCGGTTTTCTTGAGTTCAAAACGCGTGCGGCGCAAAACGACTTCGCGGCGATGTTCGATATAGCACTGGATGATTTGCTTGAGATTGAGCGTCTTCGGCCGGCCGTGATCGATGGCCAGTGAATTGACGCTGAAAGAGACTTCCAGTTGCGTATGCTTGAACAGGTTCGCGATGACCACCTTGGGATTGCCATCCCGTTTCAACTCAATGACCAGCCGACAATGTTCGTCCGATTCATTACGCATCGCGGAGATTTCCGTGATGATCTTCTCGTTGACGAGGTTGGCGATCTGCTCTTCCAGCGCTGCCCGGTTAACGTTGAAGGGAATTTCAGTGATGACTAATTGCTCCCGGTTACCCTTCAGCTCCTCAACGCCGATGCGCCCCCTCAATTTCAGACTACCTTTGCCGGTCGCGAAATAATTCTTGATGCCGTCGATGCCACAAAGAAAACCGCCGGTCGGAAAATCAGGGCCTTTGATAAATTTCATCAATTCCGGAATCGTGATTTCCGGATTGTCAATCTGCGCGCAGATGCCGTCGATGACTTCGCCGAGATTGTGCGGGGCCATGTTGGTGGCCATACCGACCGCGATGCCCGTACCGCCGTTGACGAGCAGGTTCGGAAACGCGGCGGGGAAAACCGTAGGTTCGGTGAGACGCTCGTCATAGTTCGGGACGAAATCAACCGTGTCCTTATCCATGTCCTGCATCAGCGCCGCCCCGAGATGCGTTAGGCGCGCCTCGGTATAACGCATCGCCGCTGGAGGGTCGTTTTCCACGGAACCAAAATTACCCTTGCCGTCCACGAGTTTCTCACGCATCGCCCACGGTTGCGCCATGTGCACGAGGGTAGGATAGATCACCGCTTCGCCATGCGGATGGTAATTTCCAGAAGTGTCGCCGCAAATTTTAGCGCACTTGTATGGCTTGCGGCCCGGAAACAGCGAAAGCTCGTGCATCGCGTAAAGGATACGCCGCTGTGAGGGCTTCAATCCGTCACGCACGTCAGGCAAGGCCCGGGAAACAATCACGGACATCGAATAGTCAAGGAACGAATTTTTAATTTCGTCTGCGACGTTGATCTTCGCAATTTTTTCACCTTGCGTGTATGCGCCGCCACTGGGCTGTGGTTGGGTAGCGGCTTGTGGCATTGGTTCAGTTTCGTCTGGCATGGTGTTAAATCTGGAAAAGTTTAGGGCGCGATCAAACGTCGAGGTTGCGGACGTTCAGGGCATTATCCACGATAAAATTCCGGCGCGGTTCAACTTCTTCACCCATCAAGGTCACGAACATTTCCTCGGACTCGACGGCGTCGGTAAGTTCGATACGGAGCAGTTTGCGTCGGACGGGATTCATTGTGGTCTCGAAAAGTTCCTTGGCGTCCATTTCACCCAGCCCCTTAAAGCGGGTCATCTGAATGCCCTTTTTGCCGACGGCCTTCACGCCATTCAAAATTTCGGGAATGGAAAACATTGGAGTCACAATCGCGCGCTCGCCTTCGCCTTCGGTCAGTTCAAACAGCGGTTTGTCTTGCGCGACGTAATGGTCTATGACCAGACCTTTTTTCGCGAGTTTGCCCAGCAGGTCGGCAATGGCTTTACTCTCTAGGTGGAGGTCCGAAATTTTCGCGCGCCGGGTTGGCGCATCTTTCTTGCGCTCGAGCTCTGTGTCCGAGCCAAACAAATCTCCGTTCTGAAGTTTGAAGCCCTCCAATTCCTCGCCCGTGATGAAATAGTGAACGGTCTCATCATTGCCAGAACGAACCTTTACCATGGATTGCGGCAGAGTCCCATCGCTGTGTCGCCTCTCGACGTAATTGGCAAAATCGCCGCCCAATCGTTTGATGTAAGTCGCGTGTTTGTCGAGCGATTCGAGTAGCGAAAGGATTTCCTCTAGTTGTTTCGGCGTGAACTCACGGCCGTCTGCTAGGTTTTTCAACTTCACTTCCTCGGTGCCGTTTTGCAGCAGTATGCGATTAAGCTGCACGTCGTCGTCAATATAATCGGTCTTTTTCTTGCGCGTGATGGAATATAGCGGCGGCTGAGCGATATAGACGAAGCCCTGCTTTACAAGTTGCGGCATCTGACGGTAGAAGAACGTCAGCAGCAACGTGCGGATGTGCGAACCGTCCACGTCAGCATCGGTCATGATGATAATCTTATGATAGCGCAACTTCTCCAAGTTGAATGCGCCTTCGCCTTCGCCGTCGCCGATGCCTGTGCCGATGGCGGTGATCATCGTGCGAATTTCGTTATTCTGAAGAACCTTGTCCAACCGCGCCTTCTCCACGTTGATCAGCTTGCCCCGAATTGGGAGAATCGCTTGGAACTTTCGGTCGCGACCTTGCTTGGCCGAGCCACCGGCTGAATCACCTTCAACGATGTATAGTTCGGTGTTCTCGGGATCGCGATCAGAACAGTCGGCCAGCTTGCCTGGCAAACCGCCGCCCGTGAGCGCTGACTTGCGAACGGCTTCGCGGGCCTTGCGCGCGGCTTCGCGGGCACGTGCTGCGGTGAGACCTTTCTCGATGATGCGTTTCGCGATAGGCGGGTTCGCATCGAAGTAGCTCATCAACCCCTCGTAGCTCACCGAGCCAACGATGCGCTCCACTTCAGGAGAAAGCAGCTTGACCTTGGTCTGCGACTCAAACTTAGGATCACTGTGCTTCACTGAAATCACCGCCGTCAACCCCTCGCGCACGTCGTCGCCGGTGATCTGTGGGTCTTTGTCTTTCAGCAGCTCATTTGACTTCGCGTACTGATTAATCGCGCGCGTCACCGCACTGCGGAAACCAGAGAGATGCGTGCCGCCATCTGGATTGTGAATTGTATTCGTGTAACACAACACTTGGTCGTTGTAGCTGTCATTGTATTGCAGCACGACCTCGACATGGACCTCGATGTTCTTGTCATCAAGCTTCTCTGTTGTCTCCTTGCGGAACGCGATGGGCTTCGGGTGCAGCGGCTCTTTGTTTTTGTTAAGCTGCTTGACGAATTCCTCGACGCCGTTCTTGTAATAAAAAGTTTCAGGCTCGGCGGTCGTCTGGCGCTCGTCTGCGAAAAAAATCTCTAATCCTGAATTCAAGAAAGCCAGCTCGCGCAACCGTTGCGAGATGATATTTGACTTAAAATCCACCGTCTCGCGGAAGATTTCCGAGTCTGGCTTGAAGGTGATAAGCGTCCCTGTGCCCTTCGCTTTACCGATGACATGGATTTTCTGAATCGTCTTGCCGCGTTCAAATTCCATGGCGTGAATCTCTCCGTCGCGCGAAACCTCCACCTCGAACCATTCGCTCACCGCATTCACGCACTTTGCGCCGACGCCGTGCGTGCCGCCGGAAAATTTGTAACCACCCTGACCATACTTACCGCCGGAGTGCAACGTTGTGAGGACCAATTCCACGCCTGGCAAACCGGAGTCCTTATTGATGTCCACCGGGATGCCGCGACCGTCGTCGCGAACTGAAATCGAACCGTCCACATGGATTGTCACGTCAATCTTCTTACAGTGACCCGCGAGATGTTCATCAACAGAATTGTCCAACACCTCGCTCACACAGTGATGCAGCGCGCGTTCGTCTGTGCCGCCGATGTACATGCCAGGCTTCTTGCGTACGGCCTCAAGACCTTTGAGTTGACTGAGCTGTGCAGCACCATAATCCGCCTTTACCGTCGTGTCAGAGGGTGCATTACTTTCTTCGGTCACTTCAGTTTCATTCAACATATGTGGAGTCTTGCTCGCTTTGGAAAAACCGTCAGACGAGCGCTCGAATATCGTAGAAAAACCACCCTCAGGTCACAATGTTTATTTGCAGCAACTTAGGGCTAAAACACAATTAGTTGTGCCTACTCAGAGGCCACCCGCCAGCTGATTGGGGTGTGTGCAGCTAGTTCGCTTACGGCAAACCCGAATGCTCCACCCCGTGCGTAGAACCGATTGCTCGAATACGTTCCGACGGCTTTCCAATACCAAAAGTTATCGCACATCGCGTAAAGTTTGAATCTACCACTTCTTCCGCCTA
>WBXK01000118.1 GCA_008933055.1 Verrucomicrobiota bacterium
AAAATATGCTCCAATGTCCCGCCATCAAACACGACGCTGTATTGTCCCCGGTGGCTCTCTGGAAAACGGCCGTTCAGGTCATGAAGCAAGTTTGCCCCCTCAAAGTCACTCCGATCGACGGCAACAATCTCTTTGGCTCCGAGAAGTCGAAAAAATTCGTCGGCATAAAGCGGCCCCATCGAAGGCCGGTAAAAGCAGCGATCAATTTCTTTTTGGGTGCTGGAAAACCCAAAGTCGCGTAATGCTAGGCGGAACCTGTCCGGAGAACATTCAAGACCTTGGTGTCCCAATGTCAGTGTTTTTTCAAAGGAAACGCCAAGGTTCTTCGCCCAAAGCAACATCTTAACGACGTTAGATTCAACAGCCATGAAAGTATTGTTTGCAGGTCAATGAGTGTTTCGCAAGCAATGACGCAATGACGCAAAAAAACGGGGAGTTTTAACCCCTAAAAACCCATCCACCTCACCCTTGTCATCCTTGAGATTTCGCACCAGATAGCCGGACATGCCGAGATCCAGCATCAAGAGATAACCTGTGATCTGTGTCGTGAGTGCCCAAAGGCCGAACTCGCTTTTGGATAAGTAGTGAAGGGCGAGCGGAATGTGTGCGAGCGTGAAAACGACATTCGTGCCCAAGAGCAGATAGCCCGAGGCGAGCGAGTGCGCGAACCGCTTAAAGCGTGACATGCGTCTTTGACTGCCGGGAAGCAGTTGGGTTCAACAATCCGTAATCATTCATGGCGACTGTTCGCCAGCTTCTTCAGCGGCAGCTTGCTGCGCCGCTTCCTGCGTGGCGTAGTGAACGCCGAGATTGTGTTGCGCCGTTTTGTCGCCCTGGCGCGCAGCGCGGATGAACCACTTCATGGCTTCCGGCATGTTCTCGGGTACGCCGCGTCCGGTCTGGTAGCAGAGGCCCAGGTTGCATTGAGCGGGGGCAATCTCCTGTTCGGCTGCGGAGCGATACCAACGTACCGCTTCTTCAAAGTTTTGCGGCACGACGTGGCCTTGCTCGTAGAAAACGCCGAGGTTGAATTGAGCCTGCGGTTCGCCGCGTTCTGCGGCGGCGTGATACCACTTCACAGCTTCAGCGTAATTTTGAGGCACGCCCTGACCGGTTTCATAAAGAAGGCCGAGGTTGAACTGCGCTGCGGGATCTCCCTGCTCGGCTGCTTCGCGAAACCAGCGCGCTGCCTCGCCCGCTTCCTGCGGAACTCCGTGACCTGAGAGAAAGCAGAAGCCGAGATAGCATTGGCCCACAGGATCGTTTTGATCTGCTGACTTGCGGAACCATTTCACCGACTCGGCGTAATCCTGTTGGACGCCTTGACCGTTTTGATACGCGACGCCGAGATACGACTGTGCTTGCGCGTCGCCCTCTGCAGCGGCTTTGCGGATTTCGTCGAGCGTCTGCCAAGTTTTGCGATGACCAGCCATGTGTTTCCTGAGCGTAATCAGCGGCGTTGTGTTTTTCTTAAGCGCAGCTTCTCGCACAGGGTATTTCCTGACCGGAGCAATTCAAGCCGCGAATTGGCGGACTCAGACGCCGATGTCTTCGTTCCACAGTTCTGGACGTGCGGCGATAAAGTCATTCATCAGCTTGATGCACGTCGGATCGTTGAGGATTTCTACCTTCACGCCCTGCGAACGGACGTAAGACTCAGGACCTTGGAACGTCATATTCTCACCCACGACGATGCGAGGAATCTTGTAAAGCAATGCCGCCCCACTGCACATCGGGCACGGTGACAGCGTGGAATAGAGGATGCACCGTTGATAGATGGATGCCTTGAGTCGGCCCGCGTTTTCGAGGCAGTTCATCTCCGCATGATGAATCACGCTGCCGTGTTGGACGCGCTGATTGTGGCCGCGCCCAATGATTTGGCCATCAAGCACCAGCACTGAACCGATTGGGATGCCGCCCGCCGCGAGTCCCTTCTTCGCTTCTTGAATCGCTTCTTCGAGAAATTTGTCCATGCAGATTTCTAGTCGTAGACGGGAAAGTAATCCAGAGCAAAGACCAGACTCCCGCGTCGGCAGCAGCAAGGCTGCGTGCCTTCAACGGCTGGCAAGGATGCCCATTGCTACGCTTCTCGCAGTTTGCTCGGCAACGATGCCCAGCCAGTGGGCGGCGCGTTCACGTGCTTGAGCGGTCGTTGTGATCTGCGTCAATGAGCAAGCGTGAATGAACATCTTACGCAATTTCGGCGACTCGTGGATAATTCCCGCCAAGCCGATCACGGGGATTTTGCGCGTCCGGCAAAGCATCGCAAGCGACCCTGCGCCCTTGCCCATGAGTGTGGAAGCGTCGAGCGAACCCTCGCCGGTGATGACGAGATCGCAATCGTTGAGGTAACTCGCGAGGCGTGTGGTCTTGGCGAGCAACTCGAAGCCAGGCCTCAGTTCGCCACCCGTAAATGTGGCAAGCCCGTAACCGAGTCCGCCCGCTGCACCTGCGCCATGCGCATGAGTGAAATCAAATCCCAGTTGTTGCTTTGCGATCAATGCGAGTCGGCGCAGATTCTTCTCCGCACTGGCGAAGTCATCCGCGCGCAAACCTTTCTGCGGGCCATAGACACGGGTTGCGCCTCGTCTGCCGAGCAATGGGTTCTCCACGTCGACCGCCACGATGATCTTGGGAAGTTTCAGTGACTTTGGCTGCCGGATTTCTGCGAGCGTGTGAAGCTGCGTCCATTGCCCGATGCGCTCACCGAGCGCATCAAGAAACTCCCAGCCCAGCGCGCGCGCGAGGCCGAAGCCGCCGTCATTGGTCGCGCTGCCGCCAATGCCAAGGATGATTGTCTTCGCGCCCTTTTTCGCTGCTGCACGGAGAACTTTTTCAACGCCAAATGTATCAAGCTGGAACGGATGAAACTTTCCCGTTGGAAGCATCGCAAGACCGATGACGTTGGCGGATTCGATGATGGCGGTGCGGGTTTTTGGTTGCCACCACCACGTTGAAACGCACGTGCGATGCGAGGCATCCAACGTGGAAATGCGCTCAGGTTTCGCGCCGAGCGCATCGCCCAGCACGCTCCCGAAACCATCACCGCCGTCACTGATGGGAAGCAATGTGAGCGTGTCGCTAGGGCGGAATTTTTGCCAACCACGCGCGATGGCTTCCGCAGCTTCTTGCGCGGTAAGCGTGCCCTTGAACTTGTCCGGTGCGATCAGGATTCTCACGGCGTATTCGTGAGGTTTCTACTGCGGCGCAGGCTCGCCCGGTTGCTGCACATCGAGATCAATCAGAATCTCGCGCGGCTCAGCCCCATTGCTCGGGCCGACGAGGCCCCGATTTTCCAGTTCGTCCATGATGCGCGCGGCACGTCCATAGCCGAGCCGAAGGCGGCGTTGGAGCAATGATACGCTCGCTTTCTGTTCGCTGCGGATGACTTCAATGCATTGCTGGATTATCTCTTCATCCTCATCAATGCCGCTCTCGTTGCCGAAGGTATTCGCAGGTTTGGAAAGTTGCTGATGGATCTCCATCTCGTAACTCGGCTTGGCCTGTTTCGCGATGAAGTCTACGACGCTCTGGATTTCCTGGTCGGTCACGAGTGCGCCTTGCACCCGGATCAACTTCGCCGAGCCCGGCGGCAGATATAGCATGTCGCCTTTGCCGAGCAATTTGTCTGCGCCCATCGCGTCGAGAATCGTGCGCGAGTCCACCTTGGCGGCGACCTGAAATGCGATACGGGCCGGTATGTTCGCCTTGATGACGCCAGTGATCACATCTACGGAGGGGCGTTGCGTGGCGACGATGCAGTGGATTCCC
The DNA here is from genome assembly GCA_008933055.1 of Verrucomicrobiota bacterium. Taxonomy (GTDB): domain Bacteria; phylum Verrucomicrobiota; class Verrucomicrobiia; order Limisphaerales; family JADLHS01; genus JADLHS01. The sequence continues at coordinate 3,772 of WBXK01000118.1, forward strand.
GCCGCGCGTGCCATCTGTGTGATGCGCGCAATAGCCATTTCCACGTCGGCGGGAGCGACCAACATCAAGTCCGCCAGTTCGTCCACGATGACGACGATATAGGAAAGTTTTTCAGGGATGACGATGTCTTCCTCGCGTGGCACGACGATCTGTTCGTCCACTTCCACCGCGAATCCATCCGCGCCCGGCTCGACTTTTTCCTTCTTGGCAATGAGCGGCAATTCCAGTTCGCGGTCGGGCAACGGCTTGTTCTTTGGCCGCGCATTGAACGTGGCGATATTGCGCACACCGACGCGCGCAAAAATCTGGTAGCGTTTCTCCATCTCGTTGACGACCCAGCGCAACGCTAGGATCACCTTCTTCGGATCGGTGACAACGGGCACGACGAGGTGCGGCAGTACGTTGTATTGCTGAAGCTCGACGACCTTGGGATCAATCATCACAAAGCGCAGTTGATCCGGCGTGAAGCGATAGAGCAGCGAGGCGATGATGGCGTTGATGCAAACGGATTTTCCAGAACCCGTGCTGCCGGCGATGAGGCAATGCGGCATCTCCGCGAGGTCTGCGATGATCGGATGACCGTAAACGTCCTTGCCCAGCGCGACGGGGATGCGCGCCTTGCTGTTGCGCCATTCGTCGGACTCGAACAAGTCGCGCATGATGACCTTGGTCTTGACCTTGTTGGCCACCTCCACGCCCACGGAACTTTTGCCAGGAACAGGCGCGAGGATGTTGATGCGTTCGGCCTTGAGTGCCGCGGCGATGTTGTTGGAGAGGGCGGTAATCTTTTCTAGCTTCACGCCAGGCGCGGGATGCAATTCATAGCGCGTGATCGTGGGACCTTTGGTGATGTCGCCAAGCTCAACTGGGATGTCGAACTGCGCGAGTGTCTGCCGCATGAGCTGGGCGTTGGCGAGCAACTCCTCCTTTGATTCGGTGGGCTTCACCGTCATGTCTGGTAACTGGAGAAAGTCCAGCGACGGGAGCTGATAATTCCCGATCATGGGCGTGGACGCCACGGTGATCGGTTTCTTGACCTTGGGCTTCGGACGCAAGGACGGGAGTCCGGTAATGTTTACGACGTGTTCAGGCTTCGGCTCGTCGGGCTTGTCTTCGGATTTGTCGCTGTCCTCGCCGTCGGAAACCTTCTCCTCAACCTTAACGGGTGCTTCGGATTTGCGACCTAACACATCTTCGGCGGAAGCGGCTTTGAGTTCACTGGCGGGGATTACGACTCCTTCGTCCGGGGGCAGAATTTCCTTCTCAGGTTCGGGTGCGAAAGACTTTTTGCCGCGACCTAGCTTCGCTTGCGGTACGCTCAGGTCGCGCACGTTGGGTTCGGGCACGGACTTAAAATCCTGACCCAACGCCGGAGCGGTGGGGATGCTTTTGCCCATGCCGCCAACGGCCTTGGCGACTTCCCCTTCGAGTTCGCGTTTTTTCTTTTCGAGTTCACGTGCCTTGCGTTCGAGAGCGGCTTCAGCTGCGCTTGCGCCAGCTTTAGCCACGGGCAGCGACTCGCCATCGAACCGCGCCTGCAACCATTCCCCGAGCTTGAAGTTGGTCAGGAACAGGACTCCAATCAATGCCATCGCACCGTAAAGAATGACCGCGCCGATCTTGCCTGCCATCCAGAAGATGTATTCGAATGTGCCCCAACCAAGCGCGCCACCTGCGCTTTGACTGCCGAGCGATATATGGATTGTCCCGGTCAAGCCGGAGTCGAACATGATGTGCAACAAGCCCGTCAGCGAGAGCAACAAGATGCCAGCCCACATCACGCTCCAGCGCGAATGTTCTCGGAGATAACCTAGAAAGTTGAACAGATAACCCACACCAAAGGCCGCAAATAAAATCGGGATGATGTAAGCCGTGACTCCGAAGACAAAGAAAAAGCTCCATGCTAGATGAGCTCCTAACCAGCCGATCCAGTTATGAAGCGGCTTGTTCACCGGGTTGACCAGCCCTGCGATGTCGCCCCGGTCAAAGGACAATTGTGCGAACAGCAGCAACACCGCTGCGGCAAGAAGCCCCACGCCGATGAAATCCGACCAGCCATGATGTGATTCCGATGCGTCTTTCCGTGACATGGCAGCAGGGTAACAGCGCACGACGCTGAGTTCAAAGTTGAAAAAGAACTCTGTTGCGTGTCTCTTATCCAAAACGATGTCGTTGAATCAACAATCACCAATCCGAACTCAGTCTCCGGCGCGCTGGAGTCGCCATCTCTCCCGATGTGCATGCCTCGCGCTCTTGTTGTTCTGCGGCTGTTCCAGCTTCAACAGCGAATGGCGGCGCGTTGGCAAACGACCCGTCGCGCAGGATTCCATCGCAGGTCGCTGGGAAGGCCGTTGGATAAGCGATGTGAATGCACACACAGGTCGGTTGCGTTGCATCATCACGAGCGAAACCAGCGGGGTCTGCCAAGCCCGGTTTCGCGCGACGTATCTGAAGGTGCTGCGCTACAGCTACACGGTTCTCCTGAAGGTCGAGCGCCGCGACAATGGATGGGTTTTCAGCGGTGAGGAGGATTTGGGAGCGATGGCCGGCGGAATCTATCGCTACCACGGCAACGCCACAGCCATGAATTTTCATTCGATTTACGATTCGAAATACGACCGAGGCTTGTTTGAAATGCGCCGTCCGTGAGGCCCTTCTCAGATCAAGCTAACAACTTCTTCACCAATTCTCCGTGCACGTCTGTCAGGCGGAAGTCACGGCCTTGGAAACGATAGGTGAGTTTTGTGTGATCGAAGCCGAGCAGGTGCAGAATCGTCGCGTGCAGATCGTGGACGTGAACTTTATCCTGCGTCACGTTGAAGCCGAAGTCGTCGGACTCGCCGAGGGTGAGGCCGGGTTTCACACCGCCGCCCGCGAGCCACATCGTGAAGCAATTCGGATGATGATCGCGCCCGTCGTTGCCTCCTTGGACCATCGGCGTGCGCCCAAACTCACCGCCCCACACAACGAGCGTGTCGTCCAGCAGCCCTCGCTGTTTGAGGTCTTTGAGTAACGCTGCGCTGGCTTGATCTGTGTTGGCGCAGTTCTTCTTCAGGTCGCCCACCAGGTTTCCGTGTTGATCCCATGCTTCGTGGAAGATTTCAATGAACCGCACCCCTTTTTCCGCCATGCGGCGCGCGAGCAGGCAGGCATTGGCAAAAGAACCTTTGCCTGGCTCGGCACCGTACATTTCAAGGACTTCCTTTGGCTCTTTGGAAATGTCCATCAACTCCGGTGCGGTCGTCTGCATGCGCGACGCGAGTTCGAACTGGTTGATGCGCGTGGCGATTTCGGGATCGCCAACCACGTCGAGATGTTGCTGGTTCAGCTTCTTGATCGAGTCGATCGTGGCGCGTTGAATTTGATCGTCCACACCCTTGGGGTTCGAAAGATAAAGCACCGGATCGCCGACACTACGGAACATAGTTCCCTGATGAACCGACGGCAGAAAACCCGCGCCCCAGTTACCCGCGCCTGCGCTCGGGCCTTTGGTGCCGGTGCTGAACACGACGAATGCCGGCAGGTCCTGAGATTCTGTGCCCAGCCCGTAACTGCACCACGCGCCGATACTCGGACGACCGAACTGCATGCTGCCCGTGTTCATCAGCAACTGTCCAGGCGCGTGATTGAACGCATCTGTGTGCATGGACTTCACGATGGCGATATCGTCTGCCATCGTGGCAAGATGCGGCAATAACTCTGAGAGTTCCGCGCCACACTTGCCGTGTTTGGCGAACTTGAACTTCGGGCCGAGCAAAGTGGAGTTGGGACTAATGAACGCGGCTCGATAATCTTTGATCAGCTCTGCGGGCGGCAATGTGCCGTCGAACTTCGCAAGTTGTGGTTTGTAATCGAACAACTCGAGATGGCTAGGCGCTCCAGCCATGAACAGGAAGATGACGCGTTTGGCTTTCGGCGTGAAGGGCGGTTGCTTGGGCGCGAGCGGCCCGGCGAGCGCGGATGCAGCGAAACCGTTTTCACGCAGCAACGAGCCGAGCGCAATCGCGCCCAGACCTAGGCCGCATTGTTGAAAGAACCAGCGTCGTGAAATTTCCTGCGGGCTTTTGCCTCGATATAGGTGATCGTGACAACTCATGGTTATTCTTTTGTGATGGCCTCGTCGAGATTCAGCAGCACGCGCGAGACGACGGTGTAAGCGGCAAGTTGCGTGGGTGTTGTTCCACTCGGGAGGTTGGTGACCGATCCCATTTTTCCCGTGCCAAGTTCGGTCGCATTCACCCAGCCGTCGGCGATGTGCTTTGTTTGTTTTTGTAACAGCGTGAGAAGTTCTTTGCGCTCGCTATCAGTAGGCGGACGCGAAAGGGCGCGGCGGAAGGCGAAATTGATTTTTTCGGCATCATTTTTGCCGCCCTCAGCCAAGGTTTTTCGCGCGAGGGCTTGAGCGCATTCCATGAAGGTGGTTTCGTTCAATGAGACGAGCGCTTGCAGCGGTGTATTCGAACGCAGCCGTCGGACGCACGAGAAATCGCCGTTGGGCGCGTCGAATGTTTGCAGCATGGGATAAGGCACCGAACGGTAGCGGAAGATGTAGAGACTGCGGCGGTATTTCTCCGCGCCAGGATCTTCCTTCCATGTCTTTGGACCGTAACTGGCCGGCGGTTCGAACAAGAATTCCGGGGCCGGTGGAAACACGCTGTGTCCGCCAAGCGTAAGATTCAGCAGGCCGCTGCTGGCGAGCGCGATGTCGCGGACGATTTCGCCCTCGACCCGGAATCGTGG
>WBXK01000119.1 GCA_008933055.1 Verrucomicrobiota bacterium
CCGAAGCTCAGCGACCGCCGGGCAATACGGTACGACTGCCAACCCGGACGTGATCCGGCTGTTAGATGCAGGGCAGGGTTAGCGAACCAACCACGTCGGACGAGGAGCAATGACGTGAAAAGCTGGAATGCGACACCACATTGCTTCTGAAGCACTGGCGTGTCCAGCTTTTCAGGAGGCATCAACGTAAAACAAAACATAAGAATCCAGCACACAATATCGAGCCTGCTCCGATAATCCACGCTCGGACTGCAACCGAACGAAGTGACCTCAGAAAGAATGGACTGGCAAATATCAAAAACATAGATGCCCCGAGAAAAGCGTAAACCATAGGCATCAACATCGGTGACAGAACTCGGTATGCCGCCATGAAGTGAGGATGCTCGGACACGTCGTAATGCCAGGAGATCTGTAACGCCAAGCCGTAGAACAGGGCGAAGATAACAAATACCTCCGCAATGAGGAAAATCCTCTCCCAATTTCTGGTAGTAGTAGGTGATACGTTCATGATGCCTAGTCAGTATGGCTCTCGCTCTCAGCGAAAGCCATACTGACTAGTAAAGACGGTGCAATCATTTTCGCGTATCCGCCGGGAACTAGGGGCGGATCATTGGCTGACACACACAGAGGTCGAGGCACTACTGTCGCAGGGCCAGCTAGATTCGTCGTGTTTACGTCCGGAACATCTGCAATCGCTCCAGCAACAGGGAGGGGCGCTTTACTGACCGTCAAAATCACTCCGCTCACTTATTCCCCTCAAAAGTCTGTCACCGTCGCTCCAGGCATGGGCAATGTGCAGATCGAATTAGAATCGAGCACCAACCTGCTCACTTGGGCCGCCTCCACCAATGGTGTGTATAACGACGACCTTCGTTTCTTTCGCGTGAAATTCACCAAGTTGAATCCCTAAAACATTATTCCATTTTAAACTTCCAAGCGGCGGATTAATTCCGCCGCTTTCTTGTAATGCCCCTAGCGCCACCAGCCCCGCACGCCAGAGGTCGCAACCTTTTGGCTGCAGTGCTGACTTTTTCTTGATTATGAGATTCTGCGTGTCACTCTGCCTCAGTCATACCCAATTCCCCATGAAGCCAAAACATTACGTCTATCTAGTCATCGGGCAGTTGCTGCAGTGCGTTCTAGTTCTCGCTGCTGCCAGCAAACAGGGCGGGCCAGCCCTGACCACTCCCTTCGTGATCCTCGCGTTGGCTTTGCCCATCGGCTACTACTTTGCCGCGTTTCGCGACGCCACTCTCGGGCTTTCGCCCACCCGCCCGGCACTCCGCTTTGCTGTGCTGACAGTAGGATCAATGGCACTTTCCGCTGTCGGTTTCCTCTACGGCCTAATGTTAGTTACTCGCCCGGCCCTCTGACGCTTGGCGCGCTCCATGCCTCACAACCCCCGCAACTTTCTCGTTATTACACTCCGCGACTTCGTCGCCAGCGAACATCCATAAGGCTAGGCTTAACTTGATGAAATTGTTGAGGCTATGGCGACATGTTTTAGTGAGTTCGGTTGCGGCTTTCCCTGCGGGAGGTTTCCTGTTCGGACTGCTCCACCCTGGCGATCCGGATCCCAATCCTATAGGACGATTCTTTTACTCGTGTATTATGGCTGTGCTCACTCCCTTACACGCAGGCTTCCCTCCTCATAACGACCCTGCATTAGGCCCATCGTTCAATGTCTGGCCTCAAATCGCTGTTTCCTTTCTGCTGATATTGAGTTGCCTCCTGTATCGAGATTGGAAGTCATCCCAAAAGCGAAATAAACCAACAAGCTGAACGGCTGTAGACTGCATCCGCCCATTCCCCCAAAAAAACAATAGTCTCACAGCCCCCGCAGCTTCTTCGCCGTCACCGTCCGGGACTGCGTCGCCACTCGATACCGCACACCAAAGGGTAGCAGCCCTCTGGAGACCATTCCTTCCGGCGATAATCCTTGATAGCACTTCGCGGGTCGGCTTTCCTGAAACCATGAGCACCAAGAGCGCTAGTAAAACCAACCGTGCACGCACTTGTGCACTCCCCGTCGCCGAATAACAATGTTCGGCGTTGCTACGTGCGTCCCGTGCTCAAAGATGTTTAAATCATGTTTATTCGCTATATTTTATTTCTTCTCGTCGCGCTTGGCGGAGCAGGGCTTACCATGCAGATGACTTGGAACTCGCGTTTGCGGGCATCCACTGGTTCGCCGGTTCTAACCACCATCATCTCAGTGGTCGTCACGCTATTCTCATTGGCTTTGGTATGGGCCAGCGGAGTGACGCCCCGCGGCTCTGTCCCCGCCTTTGATTCTCTCCCCAGATGGGCTTGGTTCGGCGGGGTTTTTGCGAGCTATTACCTCGTGGCATCCTTGATTGCGATTCCGAAGTTAGGTGCTGCCTCTGTCTTTTCCTTGGTTATCGCCGGGCAGATGGTGGCGGCACTCATCCTCGATTCCACCGGAGCATTTGGAGTTCCGCACATCTCCTTTAGCCTGTCGCGCTGCGTGGGCGCGGCGTTACTACTCATCGGAGTTGTCCTCATTCAACGACAATGACCGCAACGCCTAACCAGGGCGCTGCAGCGCCTATGAGGGTTGTCAAACGGAGTTGAGGTTTTCTTAAATAGTTTTTTTGTTAGGGTTGAGGCGGTCGTGGCGCGGATGCGCACGTGGCACCGGTTTGTCTGGCTGCCAAGATCGCTTGCCTTGAACCGCGTGCGTGAACTGGGTGCAGATGCCGACGTGGTGAAGAATCTTCCCTTGGGAGAGTGCGTGAGCTACAACCGACTTGATTCCGGGGTGCTGACAGGCAAGGTGTTTTAGAACTACTTCAGTTTGCTAACCCAATCCTTGTCTTGTTCGTTTAACTCAGGGAAAACCTTCATTCCGATGACATGCGCCAGAGCTTTCATGCCGCTGTTGCTGTCGAAACTCAAAAACCACTGGCAACCAAACCGCCTTGCAGCGGCAAGGTGCAAGATATCCATCGTTCCAACATTGCAGCGTGGCCCAAAACGACGGAACAAATCATCCGAAAGCGAGACAAGAGATTCAAACGACTGCCCGCACATGACAAACTTACCGCTCCGAACGTCCGCCAGAAGCTCAGGCCACTGTTTGCCGATACGCCAAAAGTTGCATTGCGCTTCTGCCAGCACGGGCGCGCTGACGATCAGTGTGGATTCTGCCGCGTCTGCCCACGCTTGAACGATAGGCGAGGTTTTTGAGACGTGATACGTGGCAACAAGCCAGTTGGCATCCGCAAACGCTATTCGGGTCTGAGGCATTGTTCCCATTGATCGTCGGTGATTGTAGGACGTTCGTTTTTCAACGCATCACGCCAATCTTGCACAGACGCCTTGCCGACCATGGCCTGTTCAATCATTTGATTGATCGTCGCACTTACGTTCCCAAACGTGTCTTGCAACGCTTTCTTGCTCCGCTTCGGTCTGAATGTGATCGTGCCAGTCATACTTTTTGCCGTAAGACAATCCGCTATTCCCGCACACTGTCAAGCCACTTCCGCCGCACAGACTTTTTGCCCTATCCTGACCGGGAGAGGTGCAAAACCCCCTTTTCGAGCTGAACAACTCACAAAACGCCCCTCTAAGATTGCCCTAGAGCGGCGTTTGCGGGTTCAGAGGGTTAAGACATCCGCAGTTCAGAGAACCGCAAGCAGTGCTTGGACTTCGTCGTCTATTCTTTCCATCGCATCGTCACTTTGAAGCAAATGGGCGCGCGACAACAAGGCTACGCCAATCGCTTCCGCACCGCCGGCCTGCTTTCCCCCAAACGCCTCGACCAAATCCTGAGCTACTGACACCCGCGCGTCTTACGCGCACATCGCGTGATTCGCAGACGACTTCCTGATCTTATCGTACCGGAACATTTCGCCCGAAGCATATTGAACTGGGCCGTCGCGGATGGTGCCGGCGAGGCGGGCTAACACTTTCTGGTGTTGTTTGGCCGCGTCGTTGGTGAGTTTTCCGGCCGCCGCATCTACAAGGAATCGGGACAGACCGCCTTCACGGTAAATGTCGATCAGTCCGGTCAGCCCTTTACGGAACGCGACTGATTTTGGTCCATCGATCCGCTCGCCGTTTTTCTGTGGAATGAAATCTGACCTTTGGAACAGTGGCCAATAATACCTCAGCCATTTTTCGGCGATCAGTTTCATCGGCACCGCGACTTCATCAGCGCCCACCCATTCGACAAGGCGCGTGTTTTTGGTCCCGATATCGCTGAGCGCCCGGAGCAACGCTAATTTGTAGGTTGCTTCTTTAGTGTCTCCGTTGATGACCTGTGCGATCTTTTCCAGCGGTCTTCCTCGCCCGCTATCCAGCTCGAACAGAAAACTATTCCAACTCACTCCCGCACGCCCCAGCCCGTCTGTATCCTCCCACCGGCGCAGCAATTGAAATCCCAGCCGCTCAAACAAGTGAACTCATCGCCCCCTTCCAGCAATGACTGGCGCAATCGCAAAAGGGTTGTTGGTTTTGACTGCTCAATTCACCGAGTTATCAAGCTCCGACATTTCCACCAAGCGCACAACTTCATAAGAACAATTGGCCCACACCCGCCCTAAAGCGCTGCCGACCGGCTTCTTTTGTGGTGGCTGCTGTTCGCTGGCCATAAGCCGGTATCAAATCCAGTTTTTGCGGATGAGCCACACCTTGATCACTTGCGTCAAGGCCACGTAACACACGAGCGTCACAGCGAGCAGAGGCCAGAATTGCCACGGCAGCGGCACAAACCCCAGATACTGCGCCAGCGGTGAATACGGCAGGAATGCGCCGATGCCCATGATGGCAAACGTGGTCATCGTCAGTTGCCAGCTGGCCCGCGCCTGGATGAAAGGAATTTGGTTCGTGCGGATGACGTGGACGATCATCGTTTGCGTCATCAGGGACTCCACAAACCAACCGGTGCTGAAGAGGGCTGCCGCATAGGTGTGGTCGGTGTCCACCGGATTGGCGAAGCGCGCCGCCAGTTCCACCGGGGACGCCAGAGCTAGGTCGCTGCACTTGAAGAAAAACCACATCAGAGAATAGGTCGCGTAATCGAAGATGGAACTGATCGGCCCGATGAATAAAATGAAGCGCGAAATCTCACCTATGTGCCACGGGCGCGGTTTGGAGATGACCGCCGTGCCGACGTTGTCGGTCGGTATCGGCACCTGCGAAAAGTCATAGAGCAGATTGTTCGTCAGCACTTGGATCGGCTGCATCGGCAGGAACGGCAGACACGCGCTCGCGCCCAGCACGCTGAACATGTTGCCGAAGTTCGAACTCGCGCCCATGCGGATGTATTTCAAGATGTTCACGAACACCTTGCGGCCTTCCAGCACACCTTCCTTCAGCACCATCAAATCTTTTTCTAACAAAATCATGTCCGCGGATTCCTTGGCGATGTCCACTGCGTTATCCACAGACAGTCCCACGTCGGCGGCCCGAATCGCCAGGGCGTCATTGATCCCGTCCCCCATGAAACCCACCACATGCTTGTTGCGTTGCAATGCCTGCACGACGCGCTTTTTGTGCGCGGGCGAAAGCCGGGCGAAAATGTCCGTGGCCTCGACTCCTTTCGCCAACTCTTCGTCTGTCATTTTTTCCACTTCGCTTCCAAGCAGAATCTTGTCCGCATGGATGCCGACTTCGCTGCATACCTTGCGCGTCACCAGATCGTTGTCGCCCGTCAGCACTTTCACCGTCACGCCGTTTTGCCGTAGCGCCGTGATGGCTTTGGCAGCGGAATCTTTCGGCGGATCGAGGAACGCCAGGTAGCCGGTCAAGACCAGTTCGCTTTCGTCCGCTTTGCTGAACGCCGTTTGCGTGCCGAGCTTTTTGCTGGCCACCGCCAGCACGCGGAAACCATCTTCGCTTAAATCGTTGACCTGTTCCACCAGGTCGCCGACCAGGATCGGCTCCATCGGCAGGATTTCGCCGTCGCTCTCAAAATGTGTGCATTTGGCGAACACTGCTTCCGGCGCGCCCTTGGTGAGCAATTGCCTCTCACCGTTCGGCCCTGCGATGGCCACCGACATCATGCGGCGTGAAAAGTCGAAGGGGATTTCATCCACCATCTTGTAATCCGTGATGCCCAATGAGGTGTGCAGTTCATTGTGTTTCAGCACCGCCCGATCCAGCACGTTCTTCAATCCCGTCTGGAAATGGCTGATGAGATAGGCGTCGCGCATCACCGCTGCGCTCTCATTCTTGAACACGTCCACGTGCAGTTCCAGAATGACGTGGTCAATCGTCAGAGTGCCGGTCTTGTCCGTGCACAGCACATCCATCGCGCCGAAGTTCTGGATTGAATGCAATTTTTTGACGATGACCTTTTTCTTCGCCATAGCCATCGCGCCTTTTGAGAGGCAGACGGAAACGATCATCGGCAACATTTCCGGCGTCAACCCGACGGCCACGGCCATGGCAAAGAAAAACGCATTCTTCCAGTTGTGCTTGAAAAGGCCGTTGATGAAAAAAACCATCGGCACCATCACGAGCATGAAAGAGAGCATCAGCCAGACGTATTTCTTCACGCCCCTATCAAACGCCGTCTCTGTCTGCTGGCCGGCGAGACTGGCGGCCATCTTGCCAAAATAAGTCTGCGTGCCCGTCGCCACGATGACCGCCGTGGCCGCGCCGCTTTCCACGCTAGTCCCTAGAAAGCATATGTTCGAGTGTTCGATGGAGGCCACGTCCGGACGCGTATCTGGGGTGTCATGCTTTTCCACCGGCAACGATTCGCCGGTGAGGGTTGCCTGGATGATGAATAAATCCTTCGCCGCAATCAGTCGCACATCGCCGGGAATCATGTCACCGGCCGAGAGTTTCACGATGTCGCCGGGCACCAAATCGTGCAGCGGCACTTCTTTGCTCTGTCCACCGCGCACGGCCGTGGCCGTCACCTTGATCATTGCCTTGAGTTTGGCGGCGGCGCTGTCGGCCTTGGTTTCCTGCACGAAGCGTAATGACACGCCGAGGATCACCATCAGCAGCATCACCGTGCCGGCACGCAAGTCGCCCGTGGCATACGCCACTGTCGCCAGCAGCGTCAGCAGGATCACCAGCGGATTGCACACCGCAGTCCAGAACCGGTGCGCCCATTCGTGTTTCCGCTCCTGCGCGACTTCGTTCGCGCCGTAGCGTTGCAGCCGTTCCGCTGCCTCCGTGTCGATCAAACCTTCCAGCGTTGTGCCGAGGCGTTGTAACGTTTCCGCAGCGTCTCGCGCAGCCGCTTCTCGCAAATCAAACGCCTGGACGGAGGGTTTTTCTGGAGTCTTCATTGAAATGGATTCGGGTTAGCTGATCCAGCGGGCGATGCCAAACGCCGCCGCCGCCGCCAACCCGCCGATGCTGCTCGTTTGCAGCGCGCTGCGGATGACTGGCACGCCGGTGAACCGGCCCTTGATCCCTCCGAACACCGCCAGCGCCCCGAGGGTCACCACTACCGAAAGTTTTAACGCGCTATGGGCATCCGACAGAAACAAGTAGGCGCTCAACGGAATGACGCCGCCGACGCTGTAGGCGAGAGCGATGGTCAGCGCACTTTTCCAGGCTCGGCTCGGCTCCGGTTTCTCCAAACCCAGTTCGAAGCGCATCATGAATGCCACCCAGTCCTTCGGCCGTTTCCGCAGAGATTCCACCACCGTAGCGGATTCTTCATCGGATAGCCCGTAAGTCCGGAAAATCTCCCGCACCTCCTGCGCCTCCCGGTCGGGCAGGGTCAGAATTTCCTCCTCCTCGCGGGCCAATTCATGAGCGTAATGTTCCGCATCCCCGCGTGCGGCTAGGTAACCACCCAGCCCCATCGCGATGGCCCCAGCGGCGATCTCTGCGAATCCTGCCGTCACGATCAAGTGTGTTTGAGAAATCGCACCGGTCAGCCCGGCCGCGAGCGCGAACGGCACCGTCAAGCCGTCCGACATGCCGATGATGACATCGCGGACCGCTTCGCCGGCGGTGAAATGCTTTTCAATGTGCGGGGTGGTGGGCATAAATCAAATTCGTGAGATTGGATGCTAACGCTTTCGCAATCGTTTCGTCTCAATTATCTGCAAGCCGCCGTGCAACATTCTTTGGCATGCCCTTTAGGTTTTGAGTGTCACCCACGCCACGCCGCCCGCAAGTGGAGCACGTCCAGTTCGCCGCGCGAAAGGGCAGTGACCTGTGAATTCGCTTCGGCGTGAGCCTCCTCTTAGTCAGTAAACATCTTTTGCCGTCGTTTGCCGTCGGCATGGTAGGAGACCATAAAACTGTCCCGGCCCTTGTTTCCAACGCGGTAGATTTTGACGCTGCCGGAGACTTGTTTGACCTCCATCGGAAACTCCATGCGCTTCTGGCTCATGGGGAAATGGTGTTAGGAATCTGATGGGAATCTGTTAGGAAAACCAGCGAATTTGCTAAAACCCGAGGAAAGAGTGGTCGGGGCGGTGAGATTTGAACTCG
>WBXK01000120.1 GCA_008933055.1 Verrucomicrobiota bacterium
CAACTCCGCTTTGGTGTTCGCCTCCACGTAAGCTTTGATTTTCGTCAACGCTTCCCAAGCGTAATTGCAGCCGTTGAAGAGTTCGGCGTGATCGGTCTGGCTTAAATCAAACAGGTCGGCAGGTTTGAACATGAGCGAAAGCTATTTTGCCACGCCGCAAATTCCAAGCACCAAGCTCATTGCTCGCGTGGTAAAGCTGTTTACGGGTCAAACCTTCGTCCACTTACCGGACTTGGCGGAGGCTTCCACAGCTCCGAGTACGCGTTGGTTTTTCACGCCGTCATCGAATGTGGGTTGGGTTGACTTGCCGTCCACGCACGCGTTCACAAAATCCGCGATGGTGTGAATGAATGTGTGTTCGTAGCCGATGATGTGCCCCGCTGGCCACCAGTGGCCAAAGAAAGGCTGCACGCCTCCGCCTTGCGTCACGAGGATGTCTCGGAAACCCTGGCGGTCTTTGGGGTCGTCGTTGTTGAAAAATTTAAGGCGGTTCATGTCTTCAAAGTCGAAGTACAACGAACCCTTGCTGCCATTGATCTCGATGGTGATATGGTTTTTTCTGCCGAGCGCAAGGCGCGTGGCTTCCAGATTGGCAAGCGCGCCATTCTCGAATCGCCCCATGAACATGGCGGCGTCGTCCACGGTGACCTTGCCCATCTTTTTTGCAGCTTTGGCGGCTAGTCCATGTCCCTTGGCAACCGTGTCGGGCAAAGGTCGATCTGTGATGAAAGTATGAAGCAGCCCGCAGACCTCCCGAAACTCGCCCACAAGGTAACGTCCCAGATCAATGATATGTGCGTTGATATCGCCATTCGCGCCGCTGCCGCTCACGCCCTTTTGAAGCCGCCAAACCAAAGGAAACTCAGGATCTGCAGGCCAGTCCTGAGCATAACGAGCCCGGAAATGATAGATGCTCCCGATCGCGCCCTCGGTGATCATTTTCTTTGCCAACGCGATCGCGGGGATGCGGCGGTAGTTGTGGCAGACCATGTGAACAATCTTCGCCTTGGTTGCGGCGGCAAGCATCTGCTCAGATTGCTTGACGGTTAGCGCCAGTGGTTTTTCGCAGAGGACGTGTTTTCCGCTTTGCGCTGCGGCGATGGCGATCTCTGCGTGTGAATCATTCGGCGTGTTGATATCTACGATGTCGATCAACGGGTTCTCCACTACATCGCGCCAATCGGTCGAAGAGTTCTGCCAGCCGAGTTGGACGCGGGCAGATTGCACCCCAGCAGCATCGCGACCGCAGATGGTGTGCAACTCCACATGCGCCTTGAGCGGGAAGAAACGCGGGGCTTGTCTCCAAGCATTCGAGTGGGCTTTTCCCATGAAGCGATAACCGATCATCCCGACGCGCAAAGTTTTGGCCATAGAAAGTATGGGTTGAATTGCTGTTGTTGGTCTTTATAGTGGCGAAGTTTTTCCAAGTCAACGTGTGACTTGCTCACAAACCTATGACTTTTTCAGCCGCCGATATCGCGAAACACCTCCAAGGTGAAGTCCTTGGGGACGCTCAAATACAGCTCAAAAGTTTTGCACAAGCCGATGTTGCCAAACCTGGCGACCTGACTTTTGCTGAAAACGATGAGTTTTTCTCCCGCGCAGAACAAGGTGCTGCTTCCGCTATAATCGTCAGCGGTAATCTGACTTCTACCACTGGCAAAGTGCTGATACGTGTCACCAATGCCCGCATCGCCTTCGCCAAGGTGCTCGCATTGTTTTTCCCTGAACCCGTTTTGTCTGCCGGAATTCACCCCAGCGCAGCCATCGCGCGCACAGCGCAGATTGACATGGGCTCTTACATTGGGCCGAACTGCGTGATCGGAGAGCGCGCGCAGATCGCAGGCGGCACAATTCTTCATGCGGGCAATTGCATAGGCGACGATTGCAAGATTGGAGCAGGCACCGTGTTGTTCCCCAACGTCACGCTTTATCCCCGGACCGAACTCGGCCAACGGGTTCGAATACATGCCGGAGCTGTCATCGGCTCGGATGGCTACGGTTATGTATTGGACGGCGGCGTTCATCGCAAAGTCCCGCAGGTCGGTAATGTCATAATCGGCGACGACGTAGAGATCGGCGCGAATGTGACGATTGATCGCGGCGCACTAGGACCGACAGTCATCGGCAAAGGCACGAAGATAGACAACCTCGTCCAAATCGGGCACAACGTGCAGATTGGAGAACATTGTCTCGTGATTGCGCAAGTCGGCGTCGCAGGCAGCAGCAAACTGGGCAACTACGTCATCCTAGCCGGGCAAGCGGGCATAGGCGGGCATTTACAGATCGGCAACAAAGCCATCGTCGCCGCGCAATCTGGGGTGATGCACAATATCCCCGACGGCCAGACGTGGATGGGCAGTCCGGCTCAACCGGACAAACAAACCAAACGCCAGATGATCGCCATTCAATACCTGCCTGAGTTGTTGAGGCGTGTGAGCAAATTGGAACGAGCCGCGGGTGGGGACAAAGAGAATGTCGTTTGAGCGGGCCGCTCCAGCCTTGACGCATCACGCATCACGCATCACGATTTCAATAATATGAGTTCAATTGCCAATCAAATTGCAGTCGTCACGGGCTCAGGCCGTGGGATCGGTCGGGCCATCGCTTTGAAATTCGCCGCTGAAGGCGCGGATGTCGTTGTCGTATCCCGCACGGTGGAAAATTCCGAGAAGGTTGCCTCCGAAATCCGCGCGCTGGGTCGCAAAGCATGGGCGTTTGCTGTGGACGTTTCGGATTCTGCCAGCGTCAATACTGCTGCGGACAAGATTCTCGCTGATTGCGGACGCGTGGACATTCTCGTGAATAACGCAGGCGTGACGCGCGATGGCTTGTTGATGCGTATGAGCGATGCGGACTGGGACACGGTTTTGAACACCAATCTCAAAGGCGCATTCCACGTCACGCGGGCATTCAGCCGCGCGCTGCTCAAACAGCGCGCTGGTCGAATCATCAACGTAGCTTCGGTCATCGGTCTCATCGGCAATGCAGGCCAATGCAACTACGCTGCGAGCAAGGCTGGCTTGATCGGCTTTACGATGTCATGCGCGCGGGAGTTTGCATCGCGCGGTATCACAGTGAACGCCATAGCGCCTGGGTTTATCGAGACAGACATGACTTCCGAATTGAAGCCAGAGTTGCGCGAAAGTGTTTTGAAAACCATTCCGATGGGGCAGTTCGGCCAGGCGGAAGATATCGCAGGTGCGGCTTTATTCTTGGCTGGCGCGTCAGGTCGCTATGTCACCGGTCAAGTAATCTCGGTGGATGGCGGAATGGTCATGTGAGGGAACTGCGGAGTGCACCCTTGCCCGTGTCCAACAAACTTACCACGCAACTTGACTGGCGCAGTGCAAAAAGACTCTCTCGAGAATGTGAGTAACTGTGGACTTGGACGGCCACACTCAGTGTTACAGCAATGTGATCTGTTTCCCGTCTCTCGAGAATGAATCTCGTAGCGTTTCCACACGGCTACGACGGCGTTCGATGATTTCTTTGTCCGTCGCCGGATCATACGGCACGGGATAATTTCCATCCCAACACGCTAGACAGAAGTTTTCCTTCGGCAAGCCAGTCGCCTTCACCATTCCATCCACGGACAGATAGTGCAGCGAGTCGGCATTGAGATAATCGCGGATGGCCTCCACGGAATGATTCGCCGCCATCAGCTTGTTACGATCCGGGAAATCGATGCCATACACGCACGGATTCTTGTGCGGCGGACAACTCACGCGGACGTGAACTTCCTTTGCGCCCGCGTCCTTCAAGGTTTTTACCCGCGCCTTGCACGTCGTGCCGCGCACGATTGAGTCGTCCACGATGATGACGCGTTTGCCCTGCACGAGTTCGCCGATGAGGTTTAACTTCACCCGCACATTGAAGTCACGAATGAGTTGGGACGGTTGCAGAAAGCTGCGTCCGACGTAGTGGTTGCGGATGAATGCCATCTCGTAATGAATTTTGGATTCTTCGGCATAACCAAGCGATGCATACACTCCGCTGTCGGGAACAGGAATCACGAGGTCTGCATCCACAGGAAATTCGCGAGCGAGTTGGCGGCCCATTTCGACTCGGACTTTATAGACGTTGCGCCCCGCAATCGTGCTGTCTGGTCGCGCGAAATAGACGTACTCGAACATGCAGAACGCGCGGCGCGTTTGCTCCGGGTAAGCCTGGATGCTATGCAGACCGTCTTTATTAATGATGACAATCTCGCCCGGCTCCACATCGCGGACGAACTTGGCGTGTATAAGATCGAATGCGCACGTCTCGCTCGAAAGCACCCACGCATCATCCACCTTGCCTATGGATAGCGGGCGAAAACCGTGGGGATCGCGCACGCCGATGAGTTCGTTCTCGGTCATGATGACGAGCGAAAATGCACCTTCGATGCGACGCACGACGCTGGCGATATGATTGTCGTGACCATCCAGCGCGGGTTGCGCGAGGAGGTTTAGAATGACTTCGCTGTCCACCGTGGTCTGAAACATCACGCCCTTAGCTTCAAGTTCATCGCGGAGCGCGGCGGCGTTGGTTAGATTGCCGTTGTGCGCTACCGCGATCTGACCACGCATACAATTTCCCGTGAGCGGCTGAGCATTGCGGATGTTGCTCGATCCAGTGGTGGAATAGCGCGTGTGTCCGACCGCCATCTTGCCGACGAGATCGTGCAAGACCTGACCATTGTAAATCTGGGAGACAAGCCCCATCCCTTTGTGCTCCCGGAACTGGCGGCCATCGCTGGTGACGATGCCCGCGCTTTCTTGGCCGCGATGTTGCAGCGCGTAGAGGCCGAAGTACGTGAGTTCCGCCGCGTTCGGATGACCATAAATGCCGAACACGCCGCAGTAATGTTTGGGGTAATTTTGCATCGCAACAGTTGAAACCAGCGCCCTTATTTCACCAGAAGCCCGACAGCCCGCGCAAGGTTCAAGTGCGGCCTAAAGGAAAAATCAATTTGGCCGAAGTCCTAACCTGTAATACGCAGGCGTTGTCGGCGGAATGAAATTGGTTGAGAATAATGCGTTGCCGACAGAATTCGTCACTACCGCCGACCAAGTCTGGAGATTGGTGGAAACCTCAAGTCGATAGACTGCGCCAGTGGAAGTGTTGTAGCTGAGATTGATCTGCGATCCAGTCTTCGCGAGAGAAATCTTCTTATCCAACCCAAGCGCGAAGAAACCCAAGTCATCCCACATGATACTGGCGCAATAAAGTCCGCCTGCGGAGGTCAGATGAACGCCATCTGCCATGAAGCCATTTGTAAGCAACCAAGAGTAACTCACCGTGGGCTGCATGAGATCAACGTAAGCGCGGTGATGATTTAATGCGATATTTCGGGCTATGACGTTCCCATCAATGGTTTGGGTCGTGTTGGTATCATAATCGCCCCACGGTGTGCCGATATAAAGGACGGCTGTGTTTGGTGCCGAATTAGACCACCACCGCTCGTTTTCTTCCATCCTGCTGGTCAACGCCGTCAGCGGCTCCTTCATGTGCCAGATGATCAAGTCGGGATTAAGCGCGGCGAAAATCGGCTGCCGAATGGCGAGCGGCACATTAGTGACCTGTCCGAGACTGATGCCGGGATAATCTACGAATGTAGCGTTCACTCCACCGCTGTGCGATAAGACCTGATGTCGCCCAATGACGTAATTTGTACCCGCGATGCTGTCGAGGCGGATGCGGTAATTGTTCTGCGGTAACGCCACATTTGTGTATCTGCCAACTGCCGTCACGTTGTATCCATCCAAGACCAGATGCGGCGTCCACGGACCGCCATTGGTCGAAATCGAAAAGTTGAACTGTCCTCCTTGAGGTTGAGCGACGTAAAAAATCCCCGCCACATCACAGGCCACACCTCCTGCATTAAGTTGATTGTTCCACCAGAAAGACGAACCTGCGGGCAAAGCAAAATATTGAGAGAACCATAAAGGTCCTGTTTGCACTTCATACGACCCATTGGTTATGACCCAAAGCGCTGTGTTCTTATAGTTGTTCAACGAATAACCGGCGATACCAATTCTAGTAGCCAGCTTGTTCATCAGGTGAAACGTGGGTGAACGGTACGAGTCCGCCATCGAATCCCCGAAAGAAACCACCGTTACTGGCTTGTTAGTGCTTTCTGCCGCCGCCCAGAAAGAAGCAATTGTTCCTGTGTTTGTCGTAGAAAAATCCGTCGCGTTTGCTTCGCCGACAGTGAGTGTTGCCACAGCAAAGCTGACGAGCAGCGACGTTGGCAGAGCTATGAGTAGATTCATATCGGCGAAAATAATGCTATGCAACCGTCAGACTGACGACCAAAAAGGCGGTAGAAAAATTGCGGACTCCTCACAAGAAAAGCTCGCCAGCCTTGCAGCATTTGTTTACTCACCCTGCCAGCAACGACTATGAATCCCGAAGTCCCAGCACCTGCAAACAACCGTTGGCCGCCGCAGATCAAATATATCATCGGCAACGAAGCCGCCGAGCGGTTCAGCTATTACGGCATGGTCAGCATCCTGATGGTGTACATCACAGACGTGCTGGAAAAATCCAAGGATGACAGCGCGTTCATCATCCACGGATTCAAATTCTTCAATTACTTCATGCCGCTGATTGGCGCGTGGGTCTCGGATCGTTTTTGGGGCCGATACAAAACCATCCTCTGGATTTCACTCGCCTACTGTTTGGGACACGGGGTGCTGGCGTTCAGCGATGTGGCTGGGACGAAAGAAGCTCGCACCATATGTCTGTATGCTGGTTTGGCATTGATCGCGTTCGGCTCCGGCGGCATCAAGCCATGCGTCTCCGCGTTTCTGGGTGATCAATTCCAATCCAACCAGCGTCACCTTTTGCAAAAGGCTTACGCAGCATTCTATTGGGCCATTAACTTTGGATCCTTCTTCTCCATGCTCCTGATACCGCAGATCAAGAATCACAGTTGGGCGTGGGCGTTCGGTGTGCCGGGAATTTTGATGGCCGTGGCAACGCTGATTTTCTGGCTGGGCGCACGCCATTACGTCATGGTGCCGCCTGCGCGCACGACGCGCAAGGCAGGCTTCTTCGCCGTCTTGGTGGCTGCTCTGAAGAATCGTTCTCCCGGCAAAGGTTTCTGGGACGGCGCAAAAACCCTCTACTCAGAAACGGAAGTGCGTGCTGCGGCGTCCGTCGGGCCGATCCTTTCCATTTTTGCGTTGATCCCCGTGTTCTGGGCGTTGTTTGATCAAACTCACACTACATGGATCGCGCAGGGACAAAAAATGATCCCGATAGCTCTGCCCTTCGACTGGAAGCTCGACGCCTCGGCCATGCAATCCATCAATCCACTCATGGTGATGACACTTGTTCCCCTGCTCACGTTGGTGGCTTACCCGGCTTTGGGGAGATTCGCCTCGCCTCTCAAGCGCATGGCTTCAGGATTCTTCCTTGCAGGATTCAGCTTCGTCATCGTCGCTTGGTTGCAAACACGCGTGGACGCAGGCGAGCAGATGAGCATCCTCTGGCAAGCGTTGCCTTACCTCATTCTCACCACAGCAGAGGTTTTAGTTTCCACCACAGGATTGGAATTCGCATTCCGCGAAGCCGCGCCCTCAATGAAAAGCACCATCATGGGTTTCTGGAATCTAAGTGTGGCACTGGGAAATCTGGTGGTGATGGGGATTACCAAAGTTCTCGCCACCGCAGATGGTCACGGGTCTGTCACGCCCGAAAGATTCATGCTCTACGCGGGGATGACTTTTGTGGCGGCAATCCTGTTCACGCTCATCGCCGCGTTCTACAAATACAACGATGAATCCGCTGCGCAGGGAAAATGATGGAGCGCGGGAGGCCTCGACTCAGTCCAGAAACTGAATCTTCACGCCGCCTTCTTTGGGCTTGGAAAAACTATCCAGCAACGTCGGCGCAGTGGAAGTCGCTGGAGATTGCGATGACTCCGTGGGCTTGACGCACGTTTCCGCCTGTGGACTGAGCGCCGAACGCAGCGCGCCTTCTACGAGTTGAGAACAGTGAATCTTCATCGGAGGTAAAGGGCCAAGTTCCCCAGCGAGTTCTTCCGGCTTGAGAGCCAATGCTTCCTCAGCCGTTTTGCCACGGATCAATTCTGTCGCAAGGCTTGCCACGGCGATGGCAGTCTCGCAGCCGAACGATTGGAACGTCGCGCGATCAATCACGCGCTTGCCGTCCTGCTGCTTGAATTTTACCCACATCCGCAACATTTCACCGCAATCGGAATTGCCGACCGTGCCTATGGCATCGGCGTTGGCAAGTTCGCCCATGTTCTGAGGATTAGCGAGCGCGGCTTGGATTCGTTTTTGTAGGTCTTCGTTCATTTAGTTCAAGAGACAGAATTAACAAAATTTTACAGAATTGAACTAC
>WBXK01000121.1 GCA_008933055.1 Verrucomicrobiota bacterium
AACAGGTTTGATTCATGCCTTTTCATGACTCAGCGCTTCGGCTGCCGATGACCACGTTGGCCAGTCCAGAGCGAATGTAATAACGGAGTTCCGACAGCACTCAACGCCCACCTTGCCTATCGTGTTAATAAAATTTACGCTGCCACCATGTTTGATTCACTGAGCAACAAGCTCCAAAACACGTTCCGCAACTTGCGCGGGCTCGGAAAAATCTCCGAGAGCAATGTTTCCGATGCCCTACGCGATGTCCGCATGGCGTTGCTGGACGCCGACGTGAATTTCAAGGTCGCCCGCGATTTCATCGAGCGTGTCCAAGCCAAGTCCATCGGCGCGGAAGTCATCAAGAGCGTCCAGCCAGGCCAGCAGATCGTTAAGTTCATTTCGGATGAGCTGACGGAATTGCTCGGTTCGCAGAATGCAGGGATCAATTTCGAAAAGAACCCCACATGCATTATGATGGTGGGTTTGCACGGTGCAGGCAAAACCACATCCTCCGGCAAACTCGCTCGACTCATCCAGAAGCAGGGTCGTCAGCCATTGCTCGTGGCAGCAGACGTGTATCGTCCGGCGGCGATGGATCAGCTCGAAACGCTCGGCAAGCAACTTGACCTTCCCGTGTTCGTGAAGCGTGGTGAGACAGATGTTTTGAAGATCGCACGAGAGGCATTGGCCTTCGCCGAAGCGAACAATCGCAACACGATCATTTTTGACACGGCGGGCCGGTTGCAGATTGACGAGCCGCTCGTGCAGGAACTCGTCCGCCTGCGTGACCTCGTGAAGCCGCAAGAGATTCTCCTCGTGCTCGATGCAGCCACGGGGCAAGAAGCCGTGAACGTCGCCACGCATTTCGATCAGGCGCTGAACATCACAGGTTCAATCCTCACCAAGCTCGACGGCGACGCGCGCGGGGGTGCTGCCTTGAGCATGAAGTCGGTCACGGGCAAGCCCATCAAGTTCATGGGCATTGGCGAAAAGCTGGAGGACTTCGAGCCGTTTCATCCTGAGCGCATGGCATCGCGCATCCTTGGCATGGGTGACGTGGTAAGCCTAGTTGAAAAAGCTGCGGAAACCTTGAACGAAGAAGACGCCAAACGCATGGAGGAGAAGATGCGTAGAGGCGAATTCTCGCTGGAAGATTTCCTCGAACAATTGCGTCAGATGAAGAAGCTCGGCCCGCTCGAAGACCTGATAAAGATGTTGCCTGGCGGCGCCGCGGCGATGAAGGGGCAGGATATGTCCAAGCAGGAGCGCGAATTCAAGCGCATGGAGGCGATGATCTGCGGCATGACGCCTAAAGAGCGCAAGAGTCCTCAAATCCTGAATGCCAAACGCCGCATCCGCATCGCCAAAGGCAGCGGCACCAGTGTGACAGAGTTGAATACCATGCTGAACAAGTTTGCCCAGATGCAGCAGATGATGAAAAAAATGGGCAAGATGCAAAAGATGATGGCGAAGATGGGCGGCTTGGGTGGGCTGGGGGGCGGGATGCCAGGCATGTTCGGACGATGAGCCCAGGGACTTTCGAGTTCACAATGACTTCATGACGACCCCGGTAAACTCTCCAACGGTGTCTGAACTGCTGTGGTTTGTCGCGCACACCAAACCGCGTTCCGAAAAGAAACTGGCCGAGTTTTGCGAGCGCGAAGGATTTACCGTCGTATTGCCATGCTACGATTCCACCCGGAAATACCCGGGGAAATCCGTGGTGTTCCATAAACCCCTGTTCCCGGGCTACGTTTTTCTCCAGTTGTCGCCTCGCGCCGTCTCCGCCGTCCGGCAAAATGATTTTGTTGCCAATCTGCTCGATGTTTTCGATCAAGCCACTCTTGCACGGCAATTAAGGGAGATTCTCACGGCATTAGAATCAGGACTGGTGTTGCAAGTCGCGCCGGAGATTGGCGAAGGTGCGAGGGTGCGCATCAAGTCTGGCCCGTTGCAAGGCGTCGAAGGCTGGGTGGAAAAACGCCAAGGGATCAATGTGGTGTCGCTGAGGCTGGATTTCATCAATCAAGCGGCCGCGGTGAAAGTCGAGGCTGGATTGCTTGAGCCGATTTGAGAAGTTCCGAACTGGTTTCCTTCCTTTCGCAAACTTGCACTTTGCTTCGCGCAATCTAAACTCCCGCCCCATGCATGATTTTCGTTATGTCGGAAACAAACTCTATTGCGAAGGCGTCTCCATCGAGTCGCTCGCCAAGAATCACGGCACGCCACTTTACGTTTATTCCCAAGCGACGCTGACGCGTCGTTTTCTGGAGCTCGACCGCGCCATGTCGCCGGTGGATCACCTCGTGTGCTTCGCCATGAAATCCAATTCCAACCAGTCTATCCTCCGCACCATCGCGAATCTCGGCGGTGGGTTTGACATCGTTAGTGGAGGCGAATTGCAACGCGTCATCGCAGCGGGAGGCGACGCGAAAAAGTGTGTGTTCGCGGGTGTGGGGAAAACAGATGCGGAGATCGAGTTCGCTCTACGCAAAGGAGTTTATTCCTTTAACGCAGAGAGTGAGCCGGAATTACAGCGCATCAATAAAGTCGCAGCTCGCTTAAAGAAAATCGCGCCTGTGGCCGTGCGGTTGAATCCCAACGTGGACGCCAAGACACACGCCAAGATCACGACTGGCACTTACGAAAACAAATTCGGCATCGCGTTTGAGGATATCGCAGGCGTGTATGCGCGGGCGTCGAAGCTGAAACATCTTCGGCTGCGCGGATTGCAGATGCACATCGGCTCGCAACTCACCGACGTGAAGCCGTTCGAGTTGGCGGTGAAGAAGGTCGTCCCCGTCGTGGAAGCATTGAAAGCCCAACACGGCATCGAGTTTTTCAGTATTGGCGGCGGCGTGGGCATCGTCTATCAAGACGCGATCGCCAGCGGCGACGCAAAGTGGTGGGCCCAAGAGGGCGAAAACATCCTCACGCCGCAGAAGTATGCGGCCCGTTTGCTGCCGCTGCTCAAGAATCTCGGCCTTCGCATATTGATGGAGCCGGGTCGCTACATTTCAGGCAACTCCGGCATCCTTGTCACGCGGGTTGAATACGTGAAACGTACAGGAAAAAAGAATTTCGTCATCGTGGACGGTGCAATGAACGACCTCATACGCCCGGCGTTTTACGACGCATATCACGAGATTGTCCCGCTCACGAAGAAGGGTGGCGTGACGATTTCCTCGGATGTGGTCGGCCCGGTGTGCGAGTCCGGCGATTATTTCTGCAAAGATCGTGAACTACCTAAAGTGGGCGAGGGCGACTACCTCGCGCTATTGAGCGCGGGCGCGTATGGCTTCGTGATGGCATCGTGCTACAACACCCGTTCGCTGGCAGCGGAAGTTTTGGTCAGCGGGAAAAAATCGGCTGTAGTTCGAGCGCGGCAGCCTGTCAAAGACATCTGGGCAGGCGAATCAGTAGCCGCGTGGTTGAAGTGAGAGTCGATTTTACGTCCGAATAGAGGTTGAACTTCGAGTGACGCAGGCAAATAATCCGCAAAGCTAGTCATACGTTGTAATTCATGAACGACTGGAACATTCAATCCCGAGGACACGCCTGCGCCGCGTGCCAGTTAGCTTTCGCGGACAAACAGGTCTATCACACGCTGCTTCTGGACGGCTCGCCGGATCTGCTGCGTTCTGATGTGTGTGAGTCTTGCTGGCAAAAGGAAACGGCTGACAATGCCGATCCCAAAGGACTGATCTCCCGCTGGCAGGGCAACTACATCGCTCCGACTCTCGCGGTCGAAGCCATCCAGAAGGAAACCGCCGAGACCCTGCTCAAGAAACTCATCGAGCAGAATGATCCGCGCTACATCCCGGCGGGCTTCATCCTGGCCGTGATGCTCGAACGCAAACGCATCCTCAAGGTGAAGGAGCAGATCATGCGCGACGGTCGTCGCACGTTCATATACGAGCAAGCCAAGACGGGCGATGTGTTCACAATCACTGATCCCGATCTGCATTTGAATCAACTCGAACAGGTGCAACGCGATGTCGCACACCTGTTGGAGCATGGCTTTAGCTCACCGCAGCTCCAAGGCTCTGCGCCTTCGGATGAAAACGTTACTGCCGGCGAAAGCAAAGACGCCGTTGGCGAACCCGCAACCGCCGCTTAACCTTTTTGACGTGCCTGATCTCGCCGCCCTCCAAGCTCGACTGGGATATGACTTTCGCGATGAGGGTTTATTGCTCACAGCCGTCACACATCCCTCCGTGGCGCACGAACTCGGCGCCCCTGTGCAACACAATCAGCGGCTGGAATTTCTTGGCGACGCCGTGCTGCAGCTCGCGTTGACGCGCGAACTCTACGAACGATTTCCCGGATTCAGTGAAGGTCCTTTGACCAAGGCGCGTGCCAAGCTGGTGAACCGCCGCTCGCTCGCCGTGCGGGGGCGAGCGATTGATCTGGGGCAGCATCTTGTCCTGAGTCGCGGCGAAGAATCCCATGGTGGACGCGAACGCTCCTCTGCCCTCGCCGATGCGTACGAGTCGGTCGTTGGCGCCATCTTTCTCGATGGCGGCTACGATGCCGCGTGCGAATTTATTCTGCGCGAATTCAGTTCCGTATTCGGTGAAGTGAGCGCATTGCCGGAGCTGGATAATCCCAAGGGTGAGTTGCAGGAGTTGTTGCAAGCCAAGTCGCCCACCGCACCGAAGTATCACGTCATCTCCGCCACTGGTCCGGATCACGACCGATTATTTCAATGCACTGTGCATCACGCTGGCGTTGAATTGGCCACTGGTTCTGGCAAAAGCAAAAAGCTAGCAGAGAGTGAAGCCGCGTTGGCAGCTTTGAAGAAATTGCGGGAAGAACAAACAGCGGTGTGACAATTTCCATGAAATCACAATTCTCCCTCGCACCCAAATCTCTCATCGGTGTCGTTCACCTCCGCCCACTGCCAGGCTCGCCGCGTTGGGGCGGCGATCTTAAATCTCTCATCGCCTTCGCCGTGGCGGACGCTGTCGCTTACGAACGTGGCGGCGCGCACGCCATTTTTGTCGAGAACTTTGGCGACGTGCCATTCACCAGATCTGCTGTCGGGCCGGAAACCATCGCAGCAATGGCCGCAGCGGGTTGCGCGATCCGCGCGGCCGTGAAGTTGCCCATTGGGTTCAATGTGCTTCGCAATGATCCCTGCGCCGCGCTCGCGCTCTGCGCCGCTTGTGGTGGAGATTTCATCCGCGTGAACATCCACACCGGAGCGATGCTCACGGATCAGGGGTTGATCGAAGGTGATGCGTTCAACACCTTGCGCTATCGCGAACGCATCCGCCCCTCTGCCCGTATTTTTGCCGATGTCCATGTAAAGCACGCAGTGCCGCTGGGGGGGTGGAGCATCGAAGATAGTGCGCACGACACGATAGAGCGGGGATTGGCAGATGCGCTCATCGTCTCCGGTGTCGGAACTGGCCAGGCCGCAAGCATGGCGGATGTGGAATGTGTGCGGCGCGCCTGCCCGAACACATCACTGCTGCTCGGTAGTGGTGTGAATGTCACGAACGTGAAAGAATATCTGCGCTTTGCGGATGGTGTCATCGTGGGGTCTTCGTTGAAGAAAGTTGGTAAGCTAGCGAATCCGGTGGATGCGAAACGTGTGGCGGCGTTAGTGAAGGCGATGCGATAGAGGATTGTATCTCCCTAGCTACTAAGACATTCCAGAAACGTGTGGCGGGGATTTGCCGAGGGCGGTCTGGCTGGAGCGGCACTCTATTAAGAACCCCGCTCGATATTTTTTTGGGATTGTCTAAACAAATCCAATGAGTCTCTGCCCTAGCCAAGCGTGGTTCCGGTTCGACTGCGATATTGCTGCGCCAAAGGACCTGCTCACCCCGCATTCAAGGCTCAGTCACCATTGTCTTTTCGGCAGGCAAAAACTCTAGCGATTCCAATACGGCAGGAATCTGGGCACGTTCCGAGGCGCGGAACTTCTCGCACAGTTCAGCCAGCAGATCATCGCACATGCCAGGCGACGTGCGCGCGCATTTCATGCCTTTGATGACGGCTGACGCGTGTCGGCCTGCGGTGTAGATGTTGCCGCGCCGCATGGTCTTCAGTAGAAGCTGTTCCGAGCTGCCGAGCCCCGGCCAATCTGCGCGAAATTATATTAACGCGCCGAGCTTATCGAAATACGCGAGGTCTGCCGATTTGTCCTTGAGGTCGACAGTTTTTCCAATCGAGAAAGCTGGGGTAGCGTCTCCGGCTCGAAGTGAACCTTGATGAGTTGCGGCCTGTTGTAAATGAACAACGTCAATGGCTGCTCTTTTGTGAGGCAACTCACGTAATCCAACCCTTCCGGTTGTCCGACGGGTAGATAATAAGAGCTAGCTGAACCCACAGATTGGGCTCCCGCCTCCTATCCACCGCTGGCGCTGGACACCGTGAACGCCGTGTCCGTTATGCCGACTAACACTGGCACTCTGCAGCGCGCTTGTTTGAAGGCGTGTTCGATCAACCCTTCCAACCTCGTCAAATCCAGCGCATCCCATTCTCGCAAAGGCGTAGTTAGGGGTGGAAAAATGACGGAATGAGATTTTGTCGTTTGAGCGATCCTACTCCCACATATCCGTGTTTGCGGCCATGTTTGACAGAGCTTTCCTGTGCATCAATAGTTTTCCATAGCCAGATGCCAAATTGGTTCCCTCATTTTTTTTGTGTCCTGATCGCCGCACTGCTCATTTCGAGATGCAGCGCTGGTGAAGTCCGTTCCACTTGGCTCGCGCGGGATTCGCTCACAACCAAGGACACGATCGCCACGGCCATGAATCTGGCCGCATCCAACAACTTCAACGTCGTCTATGTGAACGCATGGAGTCGTGGCTACCCGCTCTGGCGCAGTCAGACCTTCTCGAACGAGACCGGAATTTCCATTGATCCCACATTCAGCACGCGCGATGTCATGTCGGAAGCCATCGCGGAAGGGCATCGCGTGGGACTACACGTCGTCGCATGGATGGAATATGGGTTCGTGGGCGGCTATACCAACTGGTTTCCAGGAACGAGCGGCAAAGGAAAAATCTTCGACGCACATCCTGATTGGGTCGCGCAACAGCAGGACGGAACGGAACTGGATGGCAGCGGTTTTTATTGGATGGTACACACAAGACCTGATGTGCAGCAGTTCCTCATCAACATGACCAAGGAACTTGTTTCCAACTACGACCTCGACGGCGTGGAGTTGGATCGCATCCGGCTATCGAGTCTCGCTTATGGCTACGATCCTTTCTCGCGTTCGCTGTACGCAGCGGAGAATGGCGGGCAACCACCTCCGAACAACACCAGTAACGCAGGCTGGATGCGTTGGCGCGCGGACAAGTTGAATCAATTCCACGCCGCCGCTTACGACGCACTGAAGGTTTTGTATCCCCGCTTCATCGTGGCGAATGCGCCGAGCGCGTACGGCTCCAGCACCTATGCTGCTTACAACAGTTTTTGTCAGGACTGGGTCTGGTGGCTCACAAATGGCAAGGTGGATAGTATCGAACTTCAATGCTATGTCTCGACCCCTACATCCTTCAGCAACAACCTGCGTTACGCGTCTGGTCAGATATCGAATCACATTTCCAAGGTTAGCCCAGGATTTGCCCTGCGACCCAACAGTGTTTGGATCACAACTTTAGAAATCCTGAAATATGTAGACGTGGCGCGCAGCGGCGGTTTCGGCGGGCAATCCGTCTGGTATCACGCCGACCTCACCATCTCAAATTATTTTCCAAACCTCTACACGAACCGCTACGCCACGAAAGCCGCGCCAAGTTATCTTCCGGCGGACTGGCGGGACTATAGCCATGTCACCGCCATCTCAAACACTGCCGATGCTGTTCGCGCTGGCACATGGAATTCGAGCGCAAACGCGGGCTACTCCGGCAATTCCATCTACGCGGCGACCGGCGCACTGACCACGATTGATTATTACTGCAACGTTCCCACCAACGGCATCTACGAGATTTATGTGTTCACCGTCGTCAGTGGCAACCGCGCCACCAACGCGCCCTACGTCTGTTTCGACGCTTGCGGAAATGTTGTGACCAACTCCGTGAACCAAACGCTCGCGGCCAACACGCGATGGACCAAGCTGGCTGATGTTTTGCTCGCGCCAGGACGGCAACGCGTCGCGCAACTTTCCAATCTTGGAGTGGTGGGCAGCCAACTCGTCAGTGCAGATGCCGTGATGATTTCCCTCAACCGGCGACTCTCCGAGAGGCCATCGCTCGCCCACATAGGCGGCATCACCAATGGACAACTCGCCCTCCGACTAGGCGGCAACGTGAATCAGCGGCTACGCATCGAATCCTCAACCGACATGGTGAACTGGGGTTCGCTCAC
>WBXK01000122.1 GCA_008933055.1 Verrucomicrobiota bacterium
ATCAAATTCACATCACGATGCAAATAAAACATCTGACGCAGTTGGTTCTGGGTTTGTATCTCTTTGGTTTGTCATTTGCAGCCCATGGCGCCGGACTCAATCTCTACTCGCCATTGGATTTTCAAGTCGTCCAGCGCGAGGTGGAAAACAAGGGCATCATCATCATCGCCGGAGTCGTTGCTCCTGGAGGTTCCCAAGCAACCGCACTTGAGACACGCATCAGTGCCGATGGAAAGATCGGTGACTGGCAGAAACTGGTGGCGACATTTCAGGAATCTGCTTTTCGAGCGACGTTGAAACTTCCCGCAGGCGGATGGTATCGCTTGGACCTGCGGGCTCTGAACGGTGACAACATTGTTGGTGAGGGAATGGTCGAGCATGTCGGCGTGGGTGAGGTGTTTGTTGTGGCTGGCCAATCCAACTCCGCCAATCACGGCGAGGAAAAACAAAGCACACAGACCGGCAAGGTCGCCACGTTCGATGGCAAACACTGGCAGCTTGCGAACGATCCCCAACCCGGTGCCAGCGGTGGAGGCGGGAGTTTTCTGCCTCCATTCGGTGACGCCATGGCGACGCGTTTCCATGTGCCGATTGGTTTTATCGCTTGTGGCATCGGGGCAACGAGCGTGCGCGAGTGGTTGCCGAAGGGCGTAACATTTCCAAACCCGCCGACGATCACCAGTCGCGTGCAGCAGCTTCCCTCGGGCGCATGGGAAAGCAACGGTGAAGCCTTTGAAATGTTGGTCTCACGGATGAATCCACTTGGGTCGCTCGGATTCCGCGCGGTGCTCTGGCATCAGGGAGAAAGCGACGCCAACCAAACGGACACGACTCGCACGTTGCCCGGCAAACTCTACCGCGAATATCTAGAAAAACTCATCCGCGATTCGCGGCGGAAGATAGGCTGGACTCCGCCTTGGTTTGTCGCGCAGGTCAGTTACCACGTGCCCGGCGACGAAGCCTCGCCCGACCTCCGCGCAGCCCAAGCGTCGCTGTGGAAAGACGGCGTCGCGCTTGAAGGGCCGGACTCGGACGCGCTCAAAAGTGAATGGCGGGAGAACGGCGGCAAAGGTGTGCACTTCAGCGGCGCAGGCTTGCGCAAACACGCGGAGCGCTGGGTAGAAAAAGTCGCCCCGTGGCTGGAACAACAAATCCAGTTACCAGCCGATGGAATGATTCTCGATCTTGATGCCGAGCACGGCGTGGCAGTCGAAGACGGCGATCGTGTTTCGTTGTGGCAGAATCAAGTTGCAGGATTTGTTGCAAGAGATTTTGTGAAGCGCGATGAAGGTCGCAAGGAGGCGGGTTCAGGCCGTCCTACGTTGCACAAAGGCATCAAGGAACTCAACGGCCACAGCGCGCTGGTGTTTCGGGGGCAGGAACTCGTTTGCATGAACGAGGATGCATTCGATGATCTCACACGCGGTGGCGGATGCACCTGGCTCGCCGTCCTCAGCGCAGACGGGCAGCAAGTCGGATTGAAAGACGTGAATTCCATTTTTGGCAACCTCAAGAACGGCGGAAACTTTGAGGGACTCTGGGCCAACTTCACCGATGACAACACCGTTTATTGGGGAGCGCGCAACGGCATCACCTTTGGTCGCTTCGACACCAATAATCCGCAACTGCTCGGTCCGAAGTTCGAGAAAGGGAAATATTATGTAATCGCCGGGCGAATGGCTGCGGGAACTGGAAGTGTGACACTAGAGCTTTTCGTGAACACCGCCACCCCGGTGAGCAGCGCACAGATTCCAGTCAACACCAAAGCCAATCCGTCCAAATTCGCCATCGGCCAGGAACGCGACGCCACAAACCACCCCGGGCACGAATCGTTCGACGGCAAGATCGCCCGTTTCCAAATCTATGCACGGCCGTTGGACGAGGCTGAACTTAAGGGGAAGATGAACGAGCTGGGGGAGCGCTACGGAATCAGGTAGACTCTAGGTATGCGGCGATCAAAAAAAGTGCCCTTGTTACATTCGGAGTCGTCACCTTTTAGATGATAGGAGCATCAGTCCAAAACGAGCGGTCGGCTCAGTGAACCACCAAGTTAGAGAGTGTCTCCTTCAGCTTGATCTGCGCTCGCTTGTCAGCTCGAAGGCGTTTGTCTTGGAAGGCCGGAAGGAGTTTATCCCAAACGATATTGAGTTCGGCTTGCATATCACGAGTGTCTGCAGTGATGGCGATCACCGCATCCTGATCCGGCAACACAATGCAAAATTGTCCGTTCGCCCCGTCACCCCGGAACGCATTGTGACGGCAGCGCCAGAATTGAAAACCGTAGCCCTGATCCCAATCTTTTGAGGGATCGCTGCCATTGGAAGCCTGCCGGGTCGTCGCTTGATCAACCCAGGCTTGCGGCACGATTTGCCTGCCGTTCCACTTTCCTTTTTGAAGATAGAGCTGGCCGAACTTCGCTATATCCTCGGTGCGAATCTTCAGTCCCCAGCCGCCGAACGACACGCCCTGCGGACTGGATCCCCATTCGGGGTGCTCGATTCCCAGAGGCTCAAAGAGCCGTGGACGCAGAAATTCCAGCACCGTCTGTCCCGTCACCTTTTGCACAATGGCGGAAAGCATATAGCTACCCGGAGTGTTGTAGCGGAAATGGGTTCCCGGTTTGTGGGGGACCGGATGCGCGAGGAAGGTTTCGACCCACGGCGCGTTTGTCGAGTATTTCACCTCGGTTTCATGGCCGCTCGTCATCGTGAGGAGATCTCGCACACGCATCGCCTTGAGCTTCTCAGCAGGCTCAGCCGGCGCGGATTCCGGGAAAAACTTCAACACTGGATCATCAACGCTCAACTTCCCTTCTGCAACCGCCAGTCCAACGGCTGTCGAAGTAAAGCTCTTGCTGAGCGAGTGCATCACATGGGGCTTCTCGGCGGCCTCCGGTTTCCACCAACCCTCCGCAATTACCCGACCATGGCGCACTAGCATGAAGCTGTGCATGTTGGTTAGCTCACGGTTGGCAGCCTCGACGTAGTCTCGAATCCCAATCGAAGAAACCCCTTGTGCCTCAGGCGTACTGCGTGGCAAAGATGATCCAGCAGCTTGGGCCGGAGAATGTAGCACCACAAGGATGACGGCGAAAAATGACGAGAGCCTGGGCAAGGTTAGTATCGCTTTCATGGCCGTGAGTATAAAATCTGACCTTGCAACGTCCAGCGCGCAATGAACACCGAAGGATACCCTGAAACATTTACGTGTCCAATTGGCCGAAGCAGCGCGCAGTCTCCTTGATGAGTAACCTACGGAAGTTGCTCAGCCTGTCCGGAAATTAACTTTGTTCCACCAACACGCCCTTCAGGCACAATCAACTCCCAATGCAAGGCAGGCATGTATTCACGATCATTTTGACAATCGTAACGAGTTTCCGGGCCGTTGCGGCCGAGACAGGCTTATGGCGCGCGGGATGACGTTCAGGAGTTGCTTTCAGAAGCTTGTCCGGCTAACAACCCACCGGCTGCAAATGTTTTTTTGGCAAGAATTGAATCAAGTGGAGTCAAATCCAGTCGGATTCTTTTTCATGAAGTGCGTTCCGAGAAGAAACCTGATTGTCATCAAACCAGCATGGCTGGCATTGGCTTGTTTTCTAGCTAGTCAGGATTTGATTTCGGCTTCAGCTGGGCTGCCGGATGGGGGGAAACTTTTCCGGCAACAGTGTGCCAGATGCCACGGCCAAAAAGGCGAAGGGGTCAAGTACAAGTTCGATCAGCCGCTTCAAGGTGATCGCTCCATCGAAAAGCTGACGCGCTACATCGAACGCTCGATGCCCGACGATGATCCGGGAACGTGCGTTGGAGACGACGCCACAACCGTTGCGCGTTACATCTACGATTCATTTTATTCCCAGGAAGCGCGTTGGCGAAAGGATCCGCCTCGCGTCCAACTCGTCCGCCTGACCAACCGCCAGATTTTAAATACTGTTGCGGATTTGCTCGGGATTTTCTCAGGCAGCAAGCCCGTGTCCCCGACTGCCGAACGCGGCCTGCGGGGAGAGTATTATGCATCGAAGGAGAGCGACCGAAACCATCTCGTGCTTGAACGAGTGGACCGGCAGATAGATTTTGATTTTGACGCAACGATACCGGACCAAAAAATGGGGGGTACAAACAGCTTTTCGGTCAACTGGAACGGGTCGCTGATTGTAGATGAGACTGGCGAGTATGAATTCTTCATCCGTACTGCCAACGGTGTGCGACTGTATGTCAACGGCCCCGACGAACCTTTGATTGACCAATGGGTTTCGTCCGGCCAGCTAACAGAACATCATGGCCGCGTTCGACTGATCGGGGGTCGCATGTACCCGCTGCAATTGCGTTTGTTCCGGTTCAAGGACAAGACCAATTCCATTTCGTTGCAATGGAAACCGCCGCAAGCCAGACAACAATCGATTCCTGAGCGTAACCTCTCGCCCGTACAGACATCGCCGACTTTTGTTGTCACAACGCCTTTCCCGCCGGACGATAGCAGCGTGGGTTACGAACGCGGTGTGCTTGTTTCCAAGGCATGGGACGAGGCGACCACCCAAGCCGCTATTGAGATCGCCAACCATGTCACCGCTCATCTCGACTTGTTTACAAAAAGCAAACCGGACGCTACCAACCGACTGACTAAGGTGAACAGTTTCTGTGACGATTTTGTATCTGCCGCGTTCCGGCATCCTTTGACTGCCGAACAAAAAAAACGTCACATCACGGACCAGTTCAAACGCGGGAAGACAGCCGAGGATGCAGTGAAGCGGGCCGTATTGCTTGCGCTCAAGTCGCCACAGTTTCTGTATCTCGGCCTAGACGATCTGAAGCCGGATGATTTTGTCATCGCCTCAAGACTCGCGTTTGGTTTGTGGGATTCCTTGCCGGATCGAGATCTCGAAGCAGCTGCGGCAAAGGGTGAACTGCACACCCGCGAACAATTGGCAGCCCAAGCCAGGCGGATGCTGGCCGACCCGCGTGCTCATGCGAAGACGCTGGCGTTTCTCCATCACTGGCTGCAAATGGACCGCGTCGAGTCGCTCTCAAAAGACGGCCAGTTGTTCCCGGGCTTTACAGCAGAAATCATCAGCGACCTGCGAGCGTCCCTAGATATTTTTCTTGAAGACACATTCTGGGGCAAGAAACCAGATTATCGTACGCTGCTGCAGGCGGATTATCTTTTTGTAGACAACCGACTCGCTCGATTCTACGGGTTTCCCACGAACACCACGGATGAGTTCGTTCGCGTGCAACCAGACGACGGCCAGCGCTCCGGAGTATTGACCCACCCCTATCTGCTTTCCGCATTCTCCTATTCCAAACAAACATCGCCCATCCATCGCGGAGTATTTCTGACAAGGAACATCGTCGGGCGGGCGCTCAAGCCGCCTCCAATAGCCGTCGCGTTCAAGGACGCGGAGTTCGCACCAAACCTGACGATGCGCGAAAAAGTTTCCGCTCTCACCCGGCCGCAAAACTGCCAGACCTGTCACTCGGTCATCAATCCGCTGGGATTCAGTCTGGAACATTACGATGCCGTGGGCCGATTACGCACCAGCGAACAAAACCGTCCGATTGACACGACGGGCGAGTTTGTCACAAGTGACGGAGAGACGATCCTGTTGACCGGTGCGAGGGACATTGCACAGATGGCCATTGCCAGTGACTCTGCGCTGAACACATTCATCGAACAGATGTTCCATCAGGTTGTGAAGCAACCCATCTATGCGTATGGTTTCGATGTGAAGAACCGGTTGCGGGAGTCCTTTGTCGCCTCCGATTACAACCTGCAAAAACTGCTGGTTGAAATCGTCGTGACTTCCGCCATCCACCGCAGCGATAATCAAAGATCCTCAAAAATAAAACCATGAACGCCATGCATCGCCGCCAATTCATAGAGCGCCTCGGACTTTCTGCGGCGGCGCTCCCTTTCATCCTAGGCTTGCCGAGTCTGGGCCTCGCGGCACCAGCGCGGCCGCGCCAGCGGTTGGTGATCATGTTCAGTCCTAACGGTACCGTTCCGCAAGATTTCTGGCCGGATGAGGCGGGCGAGTTGTCGAAACTGAAACCAATATTGTCGCCGCTAGAACCGTTCAAGGACCGGATGCTAGTTTTGCACGGCCTTTCCAACAAAGTGCGCGGCGATGGCGACGGCCACATGCGCGGAATGAGTTGCCTGCTTACGGGCATAGAATTGTTTCCCGGCAACATCCAGGGCGGCTCGGACACACCGGCAGGCTGGGCCAAAGGGCCGTCCATAGATCAGGAAATCAAACAATTCCTCCAGAGCCGCGAGGAAACCCGGACACGTTTCGGCTCGCTCGAATTTGGCGTGGGTGTCACGGACCGCGCCGACCCTTGGACACGCATGAGCTACGCCGGCCCAAACCAGCCAGTCGCGCCGATTTCCGATCCGTATCAGATGTACCAAAAGCTTTACGGCCAGTTGCGCGACAGGGAAAATCTCCGAAGTATTCTCGACGATGTGCGTGGAGATTTGCGCAAGGTGCGCCAGCTTGTCAGCGCCGAGGACAGACGCATGATCGAACAGCATGAATCGCTCGTTCGCCAGATGGAGAACGAAATCGCCGACGCCACACACCGGAAATTACGCGTGGCTCCACCTGCGTTGGAAACCGGCGTCGCTGATCAGAACGACAACGTTCCGCGACTGAGCCGGATGCAGATTGATTTGCTCGTGAACAGTTTTGTGAACGACATGGCTCGTGTTGCTACGTTGCAGTACACCAAATCCGTCGGACAGGCGCGCATGAACTGGCTCGGTGTTTCGGACAATCACCACAGCCTTTCCCACGAACCAGACAAGGATACCACAGCGCAAGAAAAACTCGTGAAGATCAACACCTGGTTCGCCGGAGAACTACGCTATCTTGTAGAGAAGCTCGCCAATACTCCCGAGCCCGGCGACACCGGAAGCCTGTTCGACAACACGCTGATCGTCTGGACGAACGAGCTCGGCAAAGGCAGCAGCCATACTTTGGATAACATTCCGTTCGTGCTGCTTGGCGGCGGATTCGGATTCAAGTTGGGACGCACGCTCCAATTTGATAAAATCGCCCACAACCGGTTTCACTTGGCGTTGGCGCACGCAGTCGGTCATCGGATCGAAGCCTTCGGTAAACGCGAACTCTGCGACGGCGGACCGTTAAGTTTGAGTTGAAATACGGATTTAAAAACTGATTTTTCCCAGTTTAGCGAATTTCATTAAGCAAAACTGTTTCGCTATCGATCAAACGTCACGCAAAAATATGTCCATGCGAATTAAAATACTCTTCACGCTCGCTCTAGCTTGCTCGTTGGCCACATCGGGGCTAGCCGCTGATGCGCGTAAGGTCAACATCCTCCACATCCACGCAGACGATCATCGTGCGGATGGTTTGCACGCGCTGGGGACGGAGCTATTGCAAACTCCAAATCTCGACACTTTGGTACAACGCGGGATGACGTTCACCCATTGCTACACGATGGGCTCGACGATGGGCGCAGTGTGTTTGCCGAGTCGCACGATGATGCTCACCGGAAAATCTTGGCTGCGGATTCCAGGCAGAGGAGCTACGAATGTCAATGCCGCAACAACTCTACCCAAAGTTCTTAGCGCAGCGGGGTATGAAACATTCCATGTCGGCAAGAGCGGCAATGAATTTGCGGCAGGCATCCAGGCGTTCGACACAAACATAGTCATGGACGACCGGGGAGTGGATCAGCGTCGAGGTTCAAGCGAACGGCATGCGGATGCGGCCATACAGTTTTTGACCGAACGCAAGAAAGACAAACCGTTTTATATCTATCTTGCTCCGCCCGTCCCGCACGACCCTCGCGTAGCCGCGCCGGAGTTTCACAAACTTTATGCCGCCAAGGATGCACCCCTGCCCCTCGCCTTTCTCCCATTGCATCCATTCGACAACGGCGAAATGACTGTGCGCGACGAAGGCTTGGCGCCGTGGCCGCGCAAGCCGGAAGACACCAAACAGCAGCTGGCCGATTATTACGCCTGCGTCACTGGCCTGGATCACCATGTTGGACGCATCTTCGACCAACTTAAAGCAGCAGGCGAATGGGGAAACACGATTGTGATTTTCACCGGCGACAACGGCCTTTCGCTCGGCGAGCACGGTCTGTTTGGTAAACAAAACCTCTACGAGTTTGGCGGCATGCACGTCCCATGCGTCATCGCTGGACCGGGCATCAGCAAGGGCAAGAGCGAAGCCTTGATTTACCTGATGGATCTGTTTCCCACGTTCTGTGACCTCGGCAGTGCGAAGATTCCTGA
>WBXK01000123.1 GCA_008933055.1 Verrucomicrobiota bacterium
GTGCCGTGGCGGAGCATTACCAAAATTGACGCATGCAGCAGAGTCAGGCGATAACTCGCAACAGCGCGTCTAATCTCGCGCTCGCATTCATCCTGCTGCCCAAACAAAAACGCCTCGCCATGTCCGCGCTCTACGCGTTCTGCCGCGAGGTGGACGACGTGGCGGATGAAGAATCTCACTCCATCGAACGCCGCCGCTCCGGTCTCGCCGTATGGCGCACGGATGTGAAGCTCGCCTGCGATGGCGGTCAACCGCAGTTCGTCGTGAATCAGGAACTCCAACCAGTCATCCGCGAATTCAAACTGCCGTTCGATTTTTTTGATGAACTCATCAAAGGTTGCGAGATGGATCTCACTACCCTTCGCTATCAGACTTACGAGGAACTCGATCTCTACTGCCATCGCGTCGCCTCAGTCGTCGGCCTGTTAAGTATCGAAATTTTTGGTTACACGAATCCTCAAACGCGCAATTACGCCACGCATCTGGGAAAAGCGCTTCAACTCACCAATATTCTCCGCGATGTGAAGAGCGACAGCAAACGTGGTAGAATTTATCTGCCGCTGGATGAATTAAAAGCCGCTGGCATGACTGAGGATGAAATTCTGCTCGGAGTGTATTCTGAGCGTTACGATAAACTTGCCGCAACTATCGCCGCTCGCGCCAGAGACTTTTACCGCCGCGCCGCCGAAACGTTGCCTGCCGAAGACCGTCGCTCGATGGTTGCTGCCCAGATGATGGCAAGCGTGTATTGGAGATTGTTCCTCAAACTCGAACGCGCGCGCTTCAACGTCTTCGTTCCCGAAACTTTCCGCCTCAGCAAACCGCACAAGCTTGCGTTGATCGCCCGCTCGTGGATGCGTCACGCGCTGAACATTCCGTCGCAGGACTATGGGCAATAGCAGGGGAGCTGAAACGGCTTTGTCGCACCACAGTCGTGCGCATTGGTTGCGGTGACGTCGAGGAAGCCTCACTATTTTTGGTTTGCGGGGAGAAGGGCTTTACCTTGATTTCACCGGGTGATTCCGCAAACTTGCTGCCTCATGAGGAATCCATTTCTTGGCTTCAATCTGAACCGGCTCAGCGGACTCGCCCCCGGAAGTTTCTTTACGCCCGAAACGGATTAACGGTTTGAAAACGCTCCTCCAACTTTCAGCAGTCACGAAATCCTTCGGCGCTGTTCGCGCGCTCAAGGGCGTCTCGTTTGATTTGCATGCGGGCGAAGTCCACGCGCTCCTCGGCGAAAACGGCGCGGGCAAATCCACGCTCATAAAAGTCATCACAGGCGCGCATCAGCTGGACGGAGGCTCAATCGAGATCAATGGCGAACGCGTCGCCCGGCTCACCCCGGCATCCGCGCACCAACTCGGTATCGCGTGCATCTACCAGCAGCCAGCGCTGTTCCCCGATCTTACCGTGGCGGAAAACATCGGACTGCGACTCGAACCCATGTCCGCGTTGCGCAAAGTGAATTGGGTCACCCGCCGACAACGCGCCAAAGAGCTTCTTAAGCGCATCGGCGCGGAAATTTTACCGGATGCAGAAGTCCGTTCACTCTCCATGCCGGAGCAGCAACTGGTGGAAATTGCATGCGCACTCGGTGCGGGTGCCCGCATTGTCATAATGGATGAGCCGACCGCTTCGCTCACCCATAAGGAGCAGCATCTGCTGTTCGCGGTCGTGAAGGATTTGCGCGCCAGCGGTGTCGGCGTCGTCTATATCTCGCATCGCTTGGAGGAAATTTTTCAACTCGCCGACCGTGTGACCGTGCTGCGGGACGGCCAGAGTGTCGGCACGAACAAAGTCAGCGAAATCAACGAATCGGGCATGATCAAACTCATGGTGGGCCGCGAAGTCTCGACCATCTATCCGCCGTCTGAAAGCGAAACGGGCAATGTGGTTCTCTCACTCAAGAAGCTTGGCTGCGCGTCGTGCGGCGTGAAGAATATTTCGCTGGATGTGCGGGCCGGTGAAATCGTTGGTATGGCAGGACTGGTTGGTGCAGGCCGCACAGAACTGGCGCGAGTTCTCTTCGGCATCATGCCCGCCGACTCTGGCGAAATCCTGCTGAACGGCCAACTCATTACTATTTCAACACCGAAGGAAGCCGTTGCGCACGGCATCGCGTATGTGCCTGAAGATCGCCGCCGCCACGGTGTGATTCTGGAAATGCCCATCGCGCACAACATGACCATGGCGATACACGACCGCGTTTTTCCGGGCGCGTGGTTGCGCTGCGGCGCCGAGAAGCAAATCGCGCTGGATTTAATCCGTGACCTTGCCGTGAAAGCTTACGGACCGGAAGCGCCCGGCGGTTCATTGAGCGGCGGCAATCAGCAAAAGGTTTCCCTCGCCCGCTGGCTCGCGACAAAACCCAAGCTTCTGATCCTCGACGAACCGACGCAAGGGGTGGACGTGGGTGCGAAAAGTGAAATCCACAAGATCATCCGCCGCCTCGCGAAGGAAGGCCTAGCCGTACTGATGATTTCCAGCGACCTGCCGGAAGTCCTCGGAATGAGCGACCGCATCGCCGTGATGCGCGGCGGAACGATTACCGCCATGCTCCCCGCCAAAACCGACGCGCACGAAGTCATGGCAGTGGCATTAGGCCAAACGGAGAATGGCGCTGCGAAATGAAAAAGCATTTCCGCGAATTTTCCGTCGCTGCCGCGCTTGCATTTGTCCTGCTTGGCCTCGCGATTTTTGCTCCGGCGTTTTTCCAGCCACAGCCGTTGCTTTCGTTGCTCACGCGCGAAGCACCGACCCTCTTGGTCGCGTGCGGTATGGCATTCGTCATCATCAGCCGGCAGATTGATATTTCGGTCGGGTCGCAATTCGCCGTGTGCAGCGTGTGTGTGGGCTTACTGGCTGCGAAGGGCTGGTCGTTGCCGCTGGTATTTATTGCGTCGGTTTCGATGGGCGCGATCATGGGCGCGTTCAACGGCTGCCTAGTGGCGGGATTGCGATTGCCGTCCATCGTCGTGACACTGGCGACGATGGTAACGTGGCGCGAGGCGTTGCGCTGGCAGCGGCAAGGTGAGTTCGTGAATCTGCCGGACGGCCTCCAGTGGCTCGGGTTGAGTCAGGTGATGGGGCAGTGGACTCTCATCCTCGCCGCACTT
The DNA here is from genome assembly GCA_008933055.1 of Verrucomicrobiota bacterium. Taxonomy (GTDB): domain Bacteria; phylum Verrucomicrobiota; class Verrucomicrobiia; order Limisphaerales; family JADLHS01; genus JADLHS01. The sequence continues at coordinate 3,120 of WBXK01000123.1, forward strand.
GTGTTGCTCGCGTTGCTGGCGTTGGCGACAAAACATCTTTCCGCCGGACGATTCGTTTACGCTGTCGGCACGGATGCCGAAGCCGCGCGGCTCGCGGGTATTCGTCCGCAACTCACGACGTTCTCCGTGTTTGTTTTCATGGGCGCACTCGTCGGCTTGGCGGCGATGATGAACGTGGTGCAATCGCCGCAGGTTGATCCCAAGTCCGGCTCCGGACTGGAACTCAAAGTCATTGCAGCGGCGGTGGTCGGCGGCGTGGCGGTGTCGGGTGGACGCGGAAAACTCTGGGGCGTGTTTTTCGGCTTGCTGTTGCTCGCCTGCATCAGTCCAGCGCTGACACATCTGCACATCGAAGCGTATTGGGAGAAGGCAATCCAAGGCGCGATCATCCTGCTGGCCGTTGTAGCCGATGGATTGCGAACCAGAAAGCAAAGGAACTAACCACGGATGCACACCGCTAAACAAGGATTCAGAGCCATCCTGCTCCGGCACGAGACGATCCTGCTGTTCGTCGTATTGCTAGAGTGGCTTTACTTCAATTCGGTTGGTCCGCGCTTCGGCTCTGTGGACAACACGTTCGACATCATGCGGCACTCGGTGGAAATCGGGCTGCTCGCGCTGGTGATGACGCCAATCATTCTCACGGGAGGAATTGATCTTTCGGTCGGATCGCTGCTAGGGTTGTGTGCGATCTCGTTCGGAAAATTCTGGCGTGACGCAGGGATGCCGATTCCACTTGCGGCGGCTTGCACCATCGGCATTGGCGCATTAGCGGGCGGGCTTAACGCCACGCTCATCACCTGGCTGCGGTTGCCGCCGCTCATCGTAACGCTCGGAACGTTCTCGCTGTTTCGAGGATTGGCCGAAGCCATCACTCGCGGCGCGGACACGTTCACAAATTTCCCTGCATCATTTCTGTTTCTCGGTCAAGAACGCTGGCTCGGCATTCCTGCACAAGCTTCCAGCTTCATCCTTGTTTCCATCGGCATCTGGCTGCTGGTGCATCGCACGACGTTTGGGCGTTCGTTCCGCGCCATCGGTTTCGCACCGGAGGGAACTCGTTACGCGGGCATCTCCGTCGAGCGTCGACTGGCGATGGCATACGTGCTGGCTGGAATCATCGCGGCGGTGGCAGCCATCATCTACACGTCGCGGCTCGGTCAGGCGAAGGCGGACGCGGGCATGGGTTATGAACTGTTTGCCATCACGGCGGTGGTGCTTGGCGGCACAAGCATTTTTGGCGGCATCGGCACAGTTCACGGTACACTGCTCGGCGTGGCAGCGATCGCGGTTTTGAACAACGGTCTAGTTCATGCACGGCAGTCCCGTGAGGTTGCGGGCATGTTGACCGGATTGCTTTTGATTCTCGCACTGACCAGTTCTATAATTCCGAAAATGCTCGCCTCGTTGAAAACACGTCGGCAAACTCTCGCTACAAAACCAATCATCACATGAAGAAAATCATTTCACTTATCGTAGTTGCCGGACTCGCCTTCGTGAGCGGTTGCGGAAAATCCAATTCCAGCAGCGGCGGCTCAAGCAACGTCACTGGTGGTAAGAAAATCACCGTTGCACTCATGCCCAAGTCTAAGGGCAACGCTTACTTCATTTCGTGCAAGAAAGGCGCGGACAAAGCTGCAAACGAACTCGGCGTGGACTTGGTGTTCGACGGTCCGACCGATCCCGACCCTGCCAAGCAAAACGAGATCGTCGAGAATTGGATCACTCTCGGCGTGGACGCTATCGCTGTGGCCTGTGAAAACCGCGAGGGCATTTCTACCGCATTACGCAAGGCCAAGGCCAAAGGCATCAAGGTCGTCACGTATGACGCGGACGCGTTGCCGAATGCGCGAGACTTTTTTGTGAATCAAGCCACGCCGGAAGGCATCGGCTACGGTTTGATGGATGAAGCCGCGCGGTTGTGCGGCAACGAAGGCGAGTTCGCCATCATCACAGCAAGCCTCACGGCGGCGAACATGATTGAGTGGCAAAAATACATCGAAGCGCACCGCGCTGACAAGTATCCCAACATGAAGATGATTGCGCTCCGTCCCTGTGACGACATGAAAGACAAGGCACAAAGCGAAGCCACTGCGTTGTTGAGCGCTAATCCGAATTTAAAGTGTATCATGGCGATCTGTTCACCAGCTGTTCCCGGGTCAGCCGAAGCGATTAAGCAGGCCGGAAAGATTGGCAAGGTCAAGTTGCTTGGCCTTGGCTTGCCCAATGAGAACAAGCGTTACGTCCACGACGGGGTCACTGACAGTGTGATTCTCTGGAAAACCGAAGACCTCGGCTATCTGGCGGTTTTTGCGGCGGACGCATTGGCTAAAGGAGACCTCAAGCCTGGTGATAAGACCATCAAAGCCGGCCCGCTTGGAGAATTACAAATCGAAGGCGACAGCATCCTGCTCGGCAAGCCGTTCATCTTTAACAAGTCAAACATTGATCAGTTTGATTTCTAAGCGGGTAAACTTTAGCCTGGGTATCTTGCTTATCTAGGCTGAACAAAGCTGAAACAGGGGAGATCAGTCCGGGGTAAAGCTTTTGATATAGCAGCGCTAATATTTGTTAACCAGCCAGCACTGCGCTGATCTTCTTTTTCAACTCTGCATTGACCTCGTCTACGGCGCGAGTGCCGTTGACAATGCTGAACCCGTAAGTCCGTTGCAGCTTGCGGAAGGCTGATTCCATGAGGGTCTGATACTCGACAAAGCTGTCAAAAAGATCGCGCGAAAGCCCAAGGTCCATTCCGCTCTCCCAATAATCGAGGGTCGCAGTTTTGGCGAGGTTTCGCTGGACGAGTTCGTTGGGTTCGATGGCGAGATAGAAGACCGCATCCGGTTTTAATGCGATGCCGTAGAGGTTTCTCAACCAGGCCATATCCATTCCACGTACGATGTCGCGCGCCATCAAGGTGTAGATATAACGATCCGCGATCACTATGAAGCCCGCCTTCAGCGATGGCAGAATGATGTTCTCCAGTTGATCGGCAAAGTCGGTGGCATAAAACAAACTGAGCGTTGTGCGGCTCAATATATTCCCGTTCTGCGCGCGTTCAAGTTCTTCGCTGACGAGCGTCGAGCGTTTCAATCCGACCTGAACCGTAGCGTGACCACTTGTCTCCAGCCACTCGACTAGCGACGCGATCTGCGTGGAGCGACCCGATCCGTCCGCGCCTTCCACCACGATGAGTTTGCCGACGAGTTCGTCGGGATTCACTCCGGGAATGCCGTCGCCATAAAAACTTCTTGGGCTGTTGCGGGGAACGACGACATTGCTTCGATTTGTCTTCTTCATGCGGCGGAATCCTCCTCCACTTCCACAACGACTTTTTCCTTTCGTCGCACAGGTGGCGGCAACGGCAGAGGACTGGTGCGGCGGAATTCATCCAGATCGATCCGTTCGCTGACGAGTTTTCTCACTATGGACTGCTGTGCTTCAATCCGTTTGTTGGCATCAATGATCGTGAAGTTGAACTCCGCGCTCATGGCGAGGTATTGATCTAGGATGCGTCCCTGGAAAATGCGGAAGCTCTCATACGGATCGGGCGAGAGCCGCAAGTCCATGCCCGCTTCAAAGAACTTGAGCTTTGGGCGCCCGTCGAGAATGCGATTCAGGGATACTTCGAGATCAGCTTTGAAGAAAAAAGTCAGGTCGGGTTGCGCTGCGAAATTGTAGATGCCACGCACCCATTCAGGCGGACAACCGCGCACGACATCGCGCGCGTAAGCCGTGAACGCGTATCGGTCGCACAACACCACATAACCCGCGCGCAACAGCGGCAAGAGATGACGCTCGTATCGATCTGCGAAATCCGTGGCGTGAATGAGACTGAAGGTTGTCGGGGAAAGCAGCTCTCGTTTTTTTCCTTTGCTCGTAGCAGATTTTACCAACTCAGAGGAGTTCCATTCGCTGAAATAGACTTTGATGCCCTCAGCTTCGAGCCAGCGTTTAAGCAGATAGATTTGCGTGGACTTGCCGGAGCCGTCGAGGCCCTCGACCGCGACAAGTCGTCCAGGAAAACCAAGTTGGGCGAACGTTTTCATTGCCTGAATCATGCAACCATATCGTCAGACACGGGGAAACATCAAAATCACTAAAGATATAATTTCATTCCGAAAACAGCGGAGAACATTCATGCCTTCACAAGCTTCTTCCGGTAGAGCGTAACCGCGAAAGGTCGCAAGACAAAAAGTCCAGTGATGAACACACACAACCGCGCGAGTAGACGGTCTGGCGGCACGGAGCCTTTTTCTCCGATACGTGCGCCGAAGAAGATCGCTTCACCCTCGCCGGGAAATGGTGCGCTGGCTTGCACGCCACCAGACCTATCCACGCCTTGAGAAATGCCAGAACTTGCCACGCGGAAAATCGGGATGCCATATTCCGCCGCGCGCACGGGAGCGATGCGCGCGTGCAACTCGTGTTGATGTGGTCCCCAGTCCGCCACATCCATTGTGGGCACGATGAGCATTTGCGAGCCTTGCCGGACGAGCGCGTCGGTCACGCCCGTGTAGCTTAGGTCGTAACAGATGCAGATGCCGATTTTACCCCACGGCGAGTCCCAGACTTTTTGTTCTGGCGCGGGCAATCCGTCCTTGAAGAACTGGATGGGCACGCTCTTGACCTGTCTGAAAACGACCTCGCCATTCGTGCTGATGACGAAGGCGGTGTTGTAGTAGTTGGTGTCACCGAGCGGTTGTTTACCTCCGACGATGAGAAACTTCTGGTTCGTGCGACACCACTCCTTGAGCGACTCCGTCGGCTCCCCGTCCAAGCTGTATTCGGGGAGGACGACGACGTCAACATTCGCAGATTCAAGAAGCCAACCAGTTCGTTTCCTTTCAGGAATCGTGGTTATGGTCTGTAATAATTTTCGGGCTTGGTTGTTATCTGGAAACTCTAGTTGGATTCCTGCCGCAACAAAGGTTGGTTTTTTAAACCAAAAACGGCCACCGCTAATTGCCGGAAACAACATCGCAACAAGTAGCGTTATGATGGAAATATAAAGCAGCCTGATTAAAAAATCTCCAGCCTCGATTTTGATGGGTTTAATTTTAAGAACCAAAAAGCACGCAGCAAACGCAGCCGCCAAGAACCCAA
>WBXK01000124.1 GCA_008933055.1 Verrucomicrobiota bacterium
AGGATATACTGAGGAGTTTGAAGCTAGATGTTAGGAACTAGAATGAAAACTCCCGCGCGAAGCTTCAAAGAATTGATCGTCTGGCAAAAGGCGCATCAGTTAGTGTTGGAGATTTATCGGTTCGCGCGCGAGTTCCCGGCAGATGAACGTTTTGGCCTGATATCGCAGATACGTCGGGCGGCGGTTTCCGTTCCGGCGAATATCGCGGAGGGATTTCCAAAACGTGGCTCGAATGACAAGGTTCGGTTCTTCAACATCGCGCAAGGGTCACTCGAAGAAGTACATTATTATTTGATCCTCGCGAAGGATCTCGGTTACGGGAACTCAGACAAGTTGTTTGGTTTGTATGATGAGGTAGGGCGGTTGTTGAACGGCTATGCGTCAGCCATTCTAACTCCTCGCTCCTAGATTGTAACTCCTATGCTATTAGCACGTGTCGAAGGCAACATCGTAGCCACTCGGAAACATCCGAGCCTCGATGGCTGGCGACTCGTCATCTGTCAACCCATCGGCGCGGACGGCAAAAACGAAGGGGCTCCGCAAGTGGCGATTGATTCGCATGGCGCGGGTATGCATCAGCAAGTGGTGATTTCGTCGGACGGTAAAGCGGCGCGTAACGCCGTCGGCGATCAGAAGAGTCCGGTGCGCTGGCTTGTCATCGGGGTCGTGGACGAATCCGAGCCGGGGGTGAGAATATGAAGCTTGGCACGGTCATTGGTCGCGTGACGTTGGCGAAAACGGTGAAAGCGCTCGAAGGCGGGCGGTTTCTCGTCGTGAGCCCGTTCAGCCGCGAGCAGTTTGAAATGGGCCTAGAGGCGCCTCGCGGCATGGGCAAAGACCCGAGCCTGGTGGTTTATGATGCCATCGGCGGCGGCGTGGGCGATGTGATAGGATACGAGGAAGGCGCGGAAGCATCGCAGCCGTTCGATGTTCCGACGCCTGTGGACGCACTCAACGCGGCGCTCGTAGACGAAATGTTTTTCAACCCTTGGCTGGGTTGAGTTGTAGCGGCGGTCTATGACCGTCGCACGGCGCTAAAAGAGCGCCGCTACCGAGAAAAGATTTAAGTCATGAAAAATGTCATCAGTTTGAAAGATTTGGAGCAGATGGTTCGCAATGGGCAGAGCCTGAACAATCTCCCGGCGGACTCGATTCTCACCCCGTCAGCGCGCGAGTTTCTTCAAGATCGGGAGATGCATCCAGCAGCGTCTGCTACGGTAGTCACGGCGACCGCGCCGACTGGCAAACCAACACCGCCCACCAAGCCGCTCACATCGAAGTCTCCCCAGGCGGAGCTAGATGCGTTCTTTGCCTCGCCTTATGCGCACAGCTTGAAGCAGCAGATTTGCGAAATGGGCCATCGTCTCTGGAAGCGTGCTTATGTTGACGGCAACGGGGGTAACATGGCGATCCGTGTGGGTGAAGACATCGCGATCTGTACGCCGACGTTGGTGAGTAAAGGTTCGCTCAAGCCGGAAGATATGTGCCTCGTGGATTTTGAGGGCAACCAACTTTGCGGAACGAAAAAGCGCACGAGCGAAATCCTGATGCACTTGCAGATGATGAAGCGGCAGCCAAAAGCGATTGCCACGTGTCACTGCCATCCGCCTTACGCCACCGCGTTTGCGGTAGCGGGTATTGCCCCGCCGACGTGCATGTTGCCGGAATATGAAGTTTTTTGTTCCGTAGGCGTCGCGCCGTATCGCACGCCAGGCTCCCCGGACATGGGTAAGTTGGTGGCGGAATTGACGGATCAATACAACACGATCCTCATGGCGAATCACGGTGTCGTGACGTGGTCGCACAACAACATCGAGGAGGCTTACTGGCGCATGGAAATCATCGAGGCATATTGCCGCACGATCGTCGTGGCCGGACAGCTCGGGAAGCCGATCAACACCTTCACTGGCCCACAGATGAAGGAACTGCTCAACATTAAGCAGAGCCTTGGTTTCGTGGACCCCCGTTTCAGCATGAAGGAGTGCGAGCTTTGCGACAGCGGCGAATGGCGTCCGGGTGCTACTTGCGCCGTGCCGACGAATGAATCGCAAGGTGTGGGTTTCGACGCAGACGCCGAGAAAGCAGTGCAAGCGATCACTGAGCAGATTTTGAAGCAGATGAAGACTTAACCACCAATGGACACTCATGGACACGAGTCCGAAAACAAGCTCTTGTTGAAGGATGAAGTTTATCAAATCGTGGGTTCGGCCATTGAGGTGTTGAATGGGATCGGTCACGGTTTGCACGAGAAGCCGTATGAGAATGCTCTCGTCGTCGAATTTGGAATCCGAAACGTGACGTTCCAGCAGTAGACAAATTTCGACGTGCTATACAAAGGGCACAAAGTTGGGCTGTTCGTTCCTGATCTCATCGCTTTTGGGAGTGTTGTGGTTGATGCGAAGGTGGTTGATCCGATAACAGACGTGGAGCGTGGGCAGATGTTGAACTACCTGCGGATTACAAAGCTTCGCGTAGGAGTGCTTCTCAATTTCAAGAACGCCAAGTTGGAATGGGAACGCATCGTTCTCTGATTCGTGTCTATTGGTGTTCATTCGTGGTTTCTGTTTCATTCGGAATTTGAACATGGCTCCCCCTCTCGGATGTCTGTCAATCCACCCGCCAGCAGAGGCCAATCAACATGGGGAACATCGAATGCAAATGCCTTTCAAACATCTTCTCCGGCGGGCGCAACTTTCGTTCCGGAGCAAGGCTGCTTGAGTTGCGTTAGGATAAGATCGGGTTGGAGGCAGTGTTCTTGAGGGTGACGCGTGGCGACACGCAATAGTAGAGGGGTAAGAACAGATGCGTGATATGAAACTGACGACGACCCCGATTTCATGTGTCACAACTGGCAGTTCACGTCTTTCATGAATGTTTGAGCTGCCATCACAAGTGAGTTGCTCGTCCCAGCACGGCAGTCGTTCACCTTTAAACTGCGAGTGACGGGTTATGGCCGCGTTGCTGGCGATGACGGTTTGGATTGCTTGGAGCGGCAGATTTCGAGCGGATGCTGGTGGCTCGGCCTTCTCCCTATTGCATGCCCTGGATAGTGATCTGGTTCGTGTTAGCGATGCTGTTTCCAATAACGAGTTTGATTCTGGGAAGATTACAGTAGCCTATTTTCGGGAGCAGCTGGTTTCAATGGTATCCCATCACGAGCATGTGTGTGATGACGATGCTGACGTTGGGAAAAGATTTCGCGTTCTACTTCGCGGCCCAAAAGAAAATGGCGGATCAATTCCGCGCGGTGGCCTTGCGTACCGCCACTCTACTGCCGCGGCATCAACGCGTCATGGAAACAGGGGGAGCAAAACCGCCAATCGCAAAATCGACGGTACTCGAGTTGTCCAGCAGGTGATTCAGCTCCCTTGCTGCGGTCCGTCTTCTTCTCTGTGTGGGGTTTCTGCGGGGGCTGGCGCTTCCGTCTCAGGATGAGGTTCTCGGAAATCTTTCGCGCCGCGTGGGGCGGGCGCGTCCTGGGATTCACGCCGTTCACGTTGCTCCCGGGATTCCGGGGGGCGTGGGGCGCGGGGGCCGCGTTGGTCACGTTGATCGCGATTGCCACCACCCCGTTGTTCGCGCGGGTCGCGTTGATCGCGTTGTTGTTCGCGGGGGCGATCCGGTGTGCGGTCGTTGAACTGCCGCAAGGCGCGGCGGAGATTTTCGATCTCGCGTTCGTCCGCGAGTTTTTGGCGTTCAGCCACTTCGACGAGTTCCAACACTTCCTCCATTTGATCCACGGCGCGCTTGAGGACATCCACAACAGCCATCACTTCATCAATCGCTTGATGGATGGCCGACACGCGATGTTCCGGCTCAACGCGGGCCACGCGTTCTGTCAAACGCTGCACGCGTTCGACAAGCGGCCGGGGAGGTATGGGCGGACGGCGCGGCGGAAGCGGTTCGGACGCGGGGCGGTCAGGACGGGGCGGTCGTTGGTCCGAACGTTCGGGGCGGTCAACTCGCGCAGCCGGTTGCACGGGGTCGGCTGCGACACCTTCAGGCGGGGCGGGCGCCGGAGTTTCAGCGGTAGTTTCAACTGAATCGGTTGCGGGCGCGGCGGAGTCTTGGGAATCGCCAGCAGGTGACTCTTCACCAGGGCGGGGCGTGAAAGGACTGCGGCGTCCACGTCCGCCACGGCGACCGCGTCGGCGAGTGCCAGGGCGTGCTAAGGGCTTTTCACCTGCGGGTTCTGAGCCGCTCGAAACGGGTTGTTCACTGTCAGACATTCGGGATGAGGTTGCTTTGAACAGGGTTGAATGAAAAGGCAATTCCTCTGTCAGATGAATTCGTTGGACGTGTCCGGTGAACTTTTCCAACATCCAAAACCAATATGATCGCTAGTTTGCAATTCAAGTTTCACACAGCTCTGGTTGCCGCCGCGCTTTTCGCCCCTTCATTGTTAGCTACGGCTGCTACCAACGCTCCGGCAAATTTGGATGAGCAACCATTGTTGCCTGCGCCGCGTCGTCCCAGCATCATCTTGATTGTCGCGGATGATTTGGGCTACGGAGATCTGGGGTGTTACGGCCAGACGCGCATCAAGACGCCGAATCTGGACAAGCTCGCTGCGCAAGGCGTGAGGTTCACAAGTTGTTATGCTGGCAGTACGGTTTGTTCACCATCGCGCGCGGCATTGATGTTGGGCCAACACACGGGTCATCTGAATATCCGCGGCAACGCATATCCGACGACCCTGTCAGCCGACGATGTGACGGTGGCGCAGATTTTGAAACAATCCGGGTATCGTACCGCGCTGCTTGGCAAGTGGGGGCTCGCGGAGGAGGGGTCGCCCGGCGTGCCGCAGAAAAAGGGCTTCGACGAATTTGTCGGCTATCTTAGCAACATCGAGGCGCACGAATATTATCCCAGTTGGCTCTGGCGCTATTCTCCGCCGTCGCCGGGGTTTGAAGGTTTTGAGGGTCGAATGTCTTTCCCGGAGAACGGTGGCATCAAGAAGGGTAGTTACGCCCCGGATCTGTTCACGAAGGCCGCATTGAATTTTGTGAAGATCAATAAGCCGGACCAATTCAACAAGTGGCGTCCTTTCTTTTTGTGCCTGAACTACAACATTCCGCACGCGAATAATGAAGAAGGCAGCCGCACCGGAAACGGAATGCAAGTGCCGAGCGATGAGCCTTACAAAAACGAATCGTGGTCGCAGCCCGAAAAAAATAAGGCCGCCATGATCACGCGTATGGATGCTGATATCGGGAAGTTGATGGACAAGTTGGCGGAATTGAAGGTTGATACGAATACTTTGATCTTCTTCACGAGTGACAATGGCACGCACGCAGAAGGCGGCGTTGACCCCAAGTTTCATAAGAGCAGTGGAGGGTTGCGCGGCAAGAAACGAGATCTTTATGAAGGGGGCATCCGCGTCCCGATGATCGTTCGATGGCCCGCGCAATTGGACGGCGGACAAGTAAGCGATTTCGCCTGGGCGCACTGGGATATTTTACCGACGTTGACGGACGTCGCGATGACGAAAGCACCTAAAGCGATTGATGGCATCTCAATCTATCCGCTGCTGACAAGTAAGCCGCAGACGAACGCGCACGAGTTTTTCTACTGGGAGTTCCACGAGAATGGATTTCAACAGGCCGCACGCACGGGGGATTGGAAAGCTGTGCGCCCTCAAGCCGACAAACCGCTGGAGCTTTACCATCTCAAGACCGACATCGCAGAGAGGGCCGACATCGCAAAAAACAATCCAGAGATCGTTGCGAAATTTGAGAAGTATCTCAAGACCGCACGCACGGAGTCCGCCGCGTGGCCGATCAAGAAGCCGGAGAAGAAGGATGAAAAGAGTGCCCGTAAGTAGTTCCTATAGTTAGGAATTGGACAATGGCCGCAGAAAATAACACGGCAAAAAACTTTGAAATTCTGAATCGGATTCTGAAAGATCCTATCCCGGCTGCGATGCCTCACCTCTTACCCGCGCCGGATTTCTGAACCCTGGAACCGGATTTCGATGCGGTAAACCTTCTTCGTACGACATGTCAATTTGCCGCTGGTAAGATCAATGCGCTCAGGGATTTCAATCCGATGGATGTCCACACCCGCGTGATAACCGCGCTCGGAAAAGACGTCGATCAACATCGCCAACGCCAGCGGGTCGTCCATCAACTTGTCTTCGGTGTTGATGTGAGCCGAGCCGGAGATGGCATGGCGGAGAACGATCGGCACGACTTTCTCTTCGATGAACGCCACGACCTTGCGGAACAACTCAGCATGTTCCAGTTCGTAACTGTCCAGCCGCTTCACCAATTCCTGCCGCGCGTGGATGATGATCTGGCTCGCGACGGGAACGCCGCGCAACCGGTCCACTGTGCGTGAATCCAATTCCAACGTGCTTTGATATTCCAGTTCTTTGAGGATGTTCTTCTCCACCTCGGCGAACGATCCCTGCGCGTTGATGAAGTGATAGTGGAATATCTCCTTCAGCGATTGCAGTGCTTCCCAAGTCTGCTCCTTGAAAACCCGATACCGCCGTCGGGCGAATGATTCATCGTGGTCCGTGGGTCGATCCTCCGGCAAATCTGTTCTTCCCATGCGCGTTGCTGTTTCTATGAGCGCCTTTGTCTCGCGACCGCGCTTGAGTTGGCGTCCCACCGATTCGGCTTCCGTCACGAATAACACCATGATGTGGATTGTTGGCTGGCGGAAGTGAATGCTGAGGGGCGTGTGATAAAACTCCCGGCGCAGTGCGTGCATTTTGTCCACGAGCAACTTCAGACACTCGACCTGCACCTGCGTGCGGGGAAACCCATCGAGGATCACACCGTCGTGATATTCCGGGCGCAACAACGCCCGCAACACCAGTCCTACTACTTCGCGATCCCCCACCATGTTGCCAGCATTTTTTAGTGCCTTGGCCTCCGGCGAGTCGAGCAGCGCACTGATGACCACGGGCTGACATGTGAGGCCACGAACTTGGGCGATAAATGCCGTGTTCGTGCCTTTGCCGGAGCCGGGCGCACCGCCGAGCAAGATGATCTCTTTTGGAAACCGAAGATTGTCGCGGCCAAATTCCATTTCCAAATCACGCCAGACCGAATCAAAGATTAGTTGAGCATCTTTGATCTCAAGATCGCTGCGCTTAGCTGCTGGAGCAATCGTCGTCGTCGCGGAGTCGTTGGATGAAGTCATAAACTCAGAAAACCAATAAGGTCATATTAAGAGTTAGCATCGCCCGACGCACGCGGTTTCGTTCAACTTCAGAGCCTGGTGAGACGGAAAGTGAGCGTGAGGAACATAACGCGACTCACGAGCTCAACTGGAGTATCGAGGCGAACAGCTCAGCTGGCGGGCACTTCCTGCAGGCTTAGGTAGAAAGCAGCAGTCGGTGACGCAAGTCAGATCATCTCAGAAAGAGAAAACGAAAAAGACGCATAAAATTCGGGCAAAGAACCATCTGCAGGGGCGAGATGGAGTCGTAGCAGGTCGGAAAGATTGTAAGCGGATCAAGTCGTAATGTTGATTTACGTGGTTTGCCGTGCTGGTCTCCCGTCGTCCTGCGCTACGCTCAAGCCTCTGAGTATTATCCCGCGCGGTAAGTTGCAAGCAACCGAACAACAAAAAACAGCCAAAGAGACGATGTCTCCTGATTTATAGAGGGGGCATTTCCAGAGAGGTTTGACATCCCACATCGCTCGCTTGAAACGTGGGGCTGAGAACGGTTACTGTCCCCGTGTGCCTTCTGATACTCGCAAGCTTGCCAAGCCGCCTCGCATCCTGATCGTGGATGACGACTCGGGCCAGCGCAGTCTGCTCTATTCCTTTCTCAAATCACAAGGCTTTGACGCTGTCTCGGCGGATTCCGGAGAACGCGCCTTGGAGACGCTGCGTGGAAGTGAGTTCAACATGATGATATCGGACGTGCGCATGCCGGGTATTTCCGGCCTGGAAACCTTGCGGCGGGCGCGGGAAATGAATTTGAACCTGCCTATCCTTCTGGTCACGGCATACACAGACATCCGCGACGCAGTGGGCGCCATGCGCGATGGAGCGGTGAATTATCTGGCGAAGCCGATTGATCTGGATGAATTGCTTGCTGCGATCCAGAAGGCCACGGGTGCGTCGAAATCTGCACCAGTAAAAACCAGCGGCGTGCAAAAGCTTCCTGTCAATATCGTCGCTCAAAGCCCACTCATGCAGGCGGTGTTTCAAGATGCGTCGCTCGTGGCGCCGTCGGAGAGCCGTGTGTTGATCACGGGCGAG
>WBXK01000125.1 GCA_008933055.1 Verrucomicrobiota bacterium
GGTTGCTGAGAATAGGTCAATAACAGCACCAATCACCCAGCCTTGGATACCCCGACAAATGCAAGTGCGTTATTCTCTCCGATCATCCCACCCCGTTTGGGGATAGTATTTCAATCTGTCTGTCATGAGTGTCACGAGGTGGTGCGTCGCTTCTCATTTTTGCGCCTTGGTATACATCCGCCTCTTTCGGGCTAGGAATCCTTGCTGGTCAATTCACCGTCCGCTTACATTCTGGCAAGCAAGTCGTGGTTTTGATTCGCTGTGTCTGTCGTTTCAGTTGAACCATTCGCCCCGTGATGCCATTGCGGGTTGGTGGTGATTTGGCCCGCAAAACAAGTTGAACCGTAGGCGGAGTCTGCGGAATTCACCAGCGGTGCTTACAAACTTTCTTTGGGCCTTCCCCTCGGGGTGGCGAGGGTGAGAGTTGACCAAATCCAAAATCGGAATTTGGTAGAGGAAAGGTAAAGTTATCTTCGATTTTGGAGTGCAAGAGTCGTTACGCCCTGATCACCTTGGTGGTAACTAAGCAATCCCCCCCCCCCTCGTCTTCGCTGGAATGAGCCGATCAACATCTCGCTTCGCGCGGCGACTGTGTTGAATCCCGTAAGGTTCTGCGGTGCTTCACCAGGCTTTTAGTTTCTCGGTGAGGCGTTCCATTGGCAGGCCGACGACATTGGTGAATGAGCCGGAGATTCCAGCCACGATTCGTTCGCCATGTTCTTGGATTGCGTAAGCTCCGGCTTTATCAAGCGGGTTCATCAACGCTAGGTAATCTTGGATCTTTGCAGAAGTCAGCGGAAGGAACGTCACGTCAGTCCAGTCGGAAAGCATCAACTGCCTATGTGACCTAAGATGGAGCAGGCAGACCCCTGTGATGACTGCGTGGGTTTTGCCCTGCAGTTCAGAGAGCATCCGCGCGGCATCTTCGCGATCGGAGGGTTTGCCGAACAGTTTTGTTTCAAGATCCAGATAAACAAGCGTGTCTGCGCCGAGCACTAGCGCGTCGGGAAAGCGTTTGGCGATGACGCTCGCCTTGCGGTAGGCGTTGACCTGCGCCATCTCGGCTGCGGTGAGCTGTTCGTCATGGATTTCCGGCGCATCGCTCGGTATGACCTCGAATTTGTGGATGATTTGCCGAAGCAGTTCCGAGCGGCGCGGGGAGGCGGAGGCTAGGATAATAGGCGGTATCTTCATGGACGAATCGTGAATAAATTAGCTATGTATCGAGGGGGAAACAAACATTCTTGTTTTTCCCGTTGCATGGCGGGATGATTGGTATAGAAAAAATGCGCTCATGAACACGTCCATCTGGAAACGGCTCAACACGACGCTCGCCACTTCGATTGCTGCGCTCATCGTCGCGACTGTGCTCGCGGCGTGGATTGTCCATGAGCGGTCGCGGAGTGAGCATGTAAGCGAGCGGCTCAAGACAGAAAGTTTTCGCATCCGCTACGATGCGATGGTCATCAGTGAATCGTTAAGCGTCATGATTTTGGATCCGCGCAACGAGAAGTTGGTGGAGATTGAGCGCAACCATGTGAAGGTGTCGTTTGAAGACCTCAAGGATGCGGTCTCGGATTTGCAGACGGAGTTTGCAGACGAGGATAAGCTCAGGCAGCCGCTTAAGAACTTGCAGGAATTTTTTCTGGTTGCACCTGATTTGCATATTGCCAAGACACTGGAATTAATCGGTAGTGATCCTCTAGGTGCGCGTGACTTTTTCCTCAAGGCGCATCCCTCCATCGCGGCAAATCGGGACACGTTGGTGCATGAACTGGCAAAGCAAGTGGAAGAAGTGAACAGGGACGGTAGCGCCCGCGTTCGCACTATCACGATTTTGTGCATCGTTGGGATGTTGCTTACCGCTTTCATTGCGCTTTGGGTCACACGTCTCGGTTATTCGGCAGTCACCATTCCTCTGGCTCAGCTTGTCGGCGTGATCGAGCAGATGCGTAATGGTGATTTCACACGCCGAGTTGATCTGAAGCGCAAAGACGAATTCGGTGTGATCGGCGATGGATTAAATCGTTTGGCGGACGAACTCTCCGTGTTGGTCGGACAGGTGCAGCGCTCCGGCGTTCAGGTCAACATCACGGCCACTCAGATCGCCGCCACTTCTCGCGAACAACAAACCACAACTACGGAAATTGCCGCAACGACCGCGGAAATCGGGGCGACTTCGAAACAGATTTCTGCCACCTCCCGAGAGTTGGACAAGACGATGAACGAAGTTGTGGATGTGGCGCATGACACGGCGGAGTTGGCGGGCAGCGGACAGAGCGGCATCGCTCGGATGGAGGCAACCATGCGCCAGATTATGGATGCATCCGGCACGATCACGGGAAAACTTTCCATTTTAAACGAAAAGACGGCGAACATTAATTCTGTCGTCACGACGATTACAAAAGTTGCTGACCAGACGAATCTACTCTCGCTCAACGCTGCTATCGAAGCAGAGAAGGCGGGCGAGTACGGATTGGGCTTCGCGGTTGTGGCTATGGAAATCCGTCGCCTTGCTGATCAAACTGCCGTGGCTACTTACGACATTGAAAAGATGGTGAAAGAGATGCAATCCGCTGTGACCGCAGGCGTGATGGGAATGGATAAATTTTCCGAAGAAGTCCGGCGCGGCGTGGACGAGATCCGTCAGGTCAGTAAGCAACTCGCTCAGATCATTCACCAAGTGCAGACGCTCACCCCAAGGTTTGGGACTGTGAGTGAAGGCATGCACGCGCAAGCTACCGGAGCGCAACAGATTAGCGAGACGCTCGCACAGCTCAGTGAGGCCGCCCATCAGACTGCTGATTCATTGCGTCAATCCAATATCGCCATTGAACAATTGAACGAGGCTGCGCGCGGACTTCAGACCAGCGTGGCTCGTTTCAAGTTGGAGGAAAAGTGACTTACGATTCAAAATGCAAAATGCAAAATTAAAAATGGTTGCACATGGCAGCCCGGCGCATGCAGGCCGCCGTCAGGTTTTTGATTTTCCATTTTCCATTTTCCATTGAGTCCTATGTTGTTCGTTCTCTTCCATCTCGGCCAAGAACGCTATGCCTTGGAAGCGGCGTGCGTGGTAGAGGTCGTCCCGCTGCTAGCGTTGAAACAAGTTCCAAAATCGCCTCGGGGTGTGGCTGGCGTTTTCATCTATCGCGGGCGGCCCGTGCTTGCCGTGGATTTGTGCAAACTCACTTTGGGAAGACCCGCTCAGGAAAATTTCAGCACGAGGATCATCCTCATCAACCACGGAAATAAACCTGGTGAACAACAACAACTCGTTGGGCTCATCGCCGAACGGGTTACCGAGACGTTGCGCCGGGAAAAGAGTGATTTTATCAATCCCAGTTTGCAGACGTCGTCGTCGCCATTTATGGGGCCGGTGTTGATGGATGCCAAGGGAATGGTGCAGGTCGTAAACCCGGGACAACTAATCTTGGAGGAGTTGGGAGCCTTAGTTTGCGCCCCGCAACTTTCCATCCTCGGAGCAAACCTACCAGCGGAGGTCATCGATGCAACGCATTGAAGCTATCCTTCGCAAAGAAATCGGCCTGAACGCCGCGTCCATCGGCTTGTCAGTGTTTGAGCGTGTGTTGAGGCTGAGGATGAAGCTGCACAATCTTAATAATACGGAAGAGTATCAAACACTGCTCGCAAATTCATCCGGAGAACTTGATGCTTTCATCGAAGCCATCGTCGTCACAGAAACCTGGTTCATGCGCGGGCGTGAAGCGTTCGCCGCGTTCGCCGAGTTGGCACTAAACGATTGGTTATCGCGCAATTCTGTGGGTCTGATGAGGGTCTTGAGTTTGCCGTGTTCATCAGGGGAGGAGCCGTTCTCGATAGCGATGGCATTGCTCGACGCGGGTTTTCCCGTCGAGAGATTCGCGATTGATGCCGTGGATATCTCGGCTAACGCGCTGGCGCGTGCATCAAACGCCATTTACGGAAACAATTCTTTCCGGGGGAAACATCTGGAATTTCGCGACCGTTATTTTGTGAAGGTCGACGATGGCTATGCACTCAGTCCCGACGTTCAGCGTTGCGTTGCGTTTCGCCGGGATAATTTATTGCGGGGGGGCTTCAGTCTTGGCGTGCGATATGACTTTATCTTTTGTCGCAATCTGCTGATTTACTTGGAACGGGCGATGCAAGGCGTGGCGTTGGAAAAGATTCGCTCGATGCTTTTACCGGATGGGGTGTTGTTTGTGGGGCCTGCGGAAATGCCGATTGTAACCGAGTGTGGATTTGTGAGCGCACGAATTTCCCATGCGGGCGCATCGCGCCTAAAACCTAGCAGTCCAGAATCCGGAAATCGCAGGTCCAACCGTCGGTTGGCTTTACCCAAACCTCAGAACCCTGTGCACGAAATCGAATCGCAGGGCGAACCGGATAAAGCAGTCTCGTTGCTGGTCATAGCACGGCAGTTTGCGGACGCAGGACTAATTGCAGAGGCTTCAGAACTTTGTGAGCGGCATATTAAAGAGAACGAGACGTGTGCTGAGGGATATTACTTGATGGGGTTGTTGAGGGATGCAGGCAAGGATGCGGGCGCAATCATTTATTATCGCAAGGCAATCTATCTTCAGCCGAATCATCATGAGGCATTGGTTCACGCTGCATTGTGGTTGGAAAAAAATGGAGACGTCATTCGTGCGGACGCATTCAAGCGACGCGCAGAACGAGTGCGCCCGAAACCTTTGGACGAAAAGTGAGTGCAACACCGAGTCGAAACACCACAGGCGAGGTTGGGTTGATGCTGAGCCGTGGCGTGAATTCAGCCGCCCAGCTTTCGCCGGCACCCATTCGCACGCTCGACGATTGCTGGAACAATATTGGCGTTGTGGGAGATCAGACTTGCCGCGAATTGACGCGGCACATCCACTGTCAGAATTGTCCGGTGTATTCGGCGGCAGCGGCGCAATTTCTGGATCGACCGATTGCGCCGGATTACCGCCGTGAATGGACGGAACATTTCGCCATCGACAAACAAATCGCTACCCCTGCCAAGATTTCCGCAGTGATCTTCCGTGTCGGGGGAGAATGGTTGGGGATGCCCACGCAGGCATTTCAGGAAGTAGCGGAGCGGCGGGTGATGCATACAATCCCGCATCGACGGCAAGGAGTGGTGCTAGGCATCGTGAATGTGCGCGGGGAAATTCTCATCTGCGCATCCATCGGGAAATTGCTTGGGCTGAAATCCACTGCAGTCGTAAAACGTCAACTCGCGGTGTTCGGCCGGTTACTCGTGGCGGATTGGAACGGCCAGCGCGTTGCATTTCCTGTGGATGAAGTGCATGGCGTACACCGGTTTCACGCGGCAGACTTGCGGGGAGTTCCAGCCACGGTGGCAAACTCTACAATAAGTTGTGCCACGGGAGTGTTTCCTTGGCGTAATTTCACCGTTGGATATCTCGATCCTGACGCAATGTTCACATCCCTCAACAGGAATCTCTCGTGAAGAGGCGCGACACATCCAATCACCGCAACCTGTCCATGCAGGAGCTGTTCCGCATGGAAGCGGACAATCAGATCAGCGCGCTAACGAACGGCTTGCTTGAGCTGGAGAGTGCTACATCGGATCTTGGAATCCAAAATCCTGAAGTCGGAAACCTGAGCTCAGACCGTCGGCCTCCGAAATCCGAGCTTTTGGAGTCGTTGATGCGTGCTGCGCATTCATTGAAGGGTGCTGCCCGGATTGTGAACCTCACCGTTGTCGTACAGATTTCCCACGCGCTGGAGGACTGTTTCGTTGCTGTACAGCAAGGTGCGCTCGTGTTCCGCGGGGAGCATGTGGACTTGTTGTTGCAGGGAGTTGATTGGTTGACCAAGGCGTGCGTCCATGATGAGTCTGCAGTCGAGTCGTGGCAGAAGAAGCACGGTGCAAGTGTTAAGGCTTGGGTGCAAACCATACGAGCTCTGATGCCAGTCGGGGAACAGCAGCCAGAAGTCGGAAGTCAGGCGCTAGATTCCAGCGTGATGCCTGTGAAGTTGGAAGCCGCAAAACACACCGGCGACACGTCGCTTTACAAGACTGCCGACATAAAAGCTCAGATTGAAATCAAGGGGGAAGAGCCAGATCGGTTTCTCCGGCTCTCGGCCGAAAATCTAAACCGGCTTCTGGCTCTGGCGGGTGAATCGCTCGTCGAGTCCCGTTGGTTGCGCCCGTTCTCAGAATCCATGCAGCGGTTCAAGCGGATGCAGGTGGAGATACAAGAGGCGATGGAGGCCTTGCGGCAGGATTGCACCAGTGAGAATGTTTCAGAACCTGCCAAGGCAAAGTTCCATCATCTTTTCAAGCAGGTCTTAGATGCGCGGCATTATTTGAACGACCGATTGCAGGAACTGGAACTCTATGACCGCCGCGCAGCCAGTCTCTCCAACCGCCTCTATTTGGAGGTGATTCGCACACGGATGCGACCGTTTGGCGATGGCGTCCAAGGCTTCCCTCGTATGGTGCGCGATCTGGGCCGCAGCTTGGGCAAGCTTGTGCGATTGGAAATCGCGGGCGAGACGACCCAGGTAGATCGCGAAATTCTTGAACGGCTCGAAGCGCCATTGATGCATCTGATCCGCAACGCCGTGGATCATGGCTGTGAACCGACGGAGGTGCGGATGCGCCAAGGCAAGGCCGTCGAGGCAGTCATCCGGCTCGAAGCGCGGCACACCGCGGGGATATTGCAGGTCATCGTGGCGGATGATGGCACAGGTCTCGACACTCAGCGCGTGCGCGATGTAATCGTGAAGCGCAAACTCACGACGGCTGGCATTGCGGAAAAAATGACCGAGCCGGAGTTGTTGCAATTTCTATTTCTGCCAGGATTCACGTTGAAAGATAGGGTCACCGAAATTTCTGGTCGCGGCGTGGGTCTTGACATTGTGCAGAACATGGTCAAGAGCGTGCGCGGTAGCGTCCGTGTTTCGACTTTGCGCGGACGCGGCATGCGCTTCCAACTCCAACTGCCATTGACCCTCTCCGTGCTGCGGACATTACTCGTCGAGATCGGCGGAGAGCCGTACGCATTCCCCCTCGCGCAGATCAGCAATACTATCAAGCTTCCTCATGACCGCATTTAGACGCTTGAAGGGCGGCATCATTTTCGATTGGGTGATCAACACGTCGGACTGCTTGCGGCTAATCAGTTATTTGATTGCCCTGAAATGCAATTGCCGGATGTGGAATTGCCCATCGTGGTGCTGGGCGAGCGTCACCAGCGATATGGGTTGTTGGTGGATCGCTTTCTCGGCGAGCGCGAGTTGGTGATTCAACCACTTGACCCGCGTTTTGGGAAGGTGAAGGACATCAGTGCCGCGGCGTTGATGGAGGATGGCGCCCCGGTGTTAATCGTGGACGTGGACGATATCCTTCGATCCATCGAGAAGCTTGTCACATCGGGTGAGTTGAAGAACGTGCGTCATGCGGCGTTGAATCCTTCAAGTTACAAACGCAAACGCATCCTTGTAGTTGATGATTCGTTGACGGTGCGCGAACTCGAACGCAAGCTGCTTGACAGCGCGGGTTACGCGACGGATGTGGCGGTGGATGGGATGGATGGTTTGAACGCAGCGAAGAGCGGCGATTACGATCTTGTCATCACGGATGTGGACATGCCGCGGTTAGACGGGATCGAGCTTGCTACGCTCATAAAGAAGGATGAGCGCTTGAAGTCTTTGCCAGTGATGATTGTTTCGTACAAAGATCGCGAGGAA
>WBXK01000126.1 GCA_008933055.1 Verrucomicrobiota bacterium
ACCGGCGTCAGAGCCAGTGCTATGGATTGAAAACAGCGTCGTGTCATAATCGTTTTGATATGTCCGCCAGCAGGCGGTGAATTTGTCTAAGAACGCTAGGAGGCTAGGAAACGAAGCGCGGAGATTCAATCTTCAATCGTGGCGAAACAGCGAGAATATGATCAACCACTCTGCCGGGCTGCTGGACCAATCAAGCGGCGAAGAATTTTTGAATCTCCTTCACGACTTCCACGAAGTGATCCACCTCTGCCTTGGTGTTGTAGAAATAGAAGCTCGCGCGGGCGGTAGATTCAACGCCTAGTTTGTGCATGAGCGGTTGTGTGCAGTGATGGCCGCCGCGCAAGGCCACGCCGCCTTGATCGGCCAGCGTGACAACGTCGTGCGCGTGGACGTCCTTGAGCAGAAAGCTCACGAGACCGGCGCGGCCGGTCTTCGGACCAAAAAGGCGGATGTTCTTCAGCGCGGCAAGCTGGTCGTAGGCGTAGTTGGCCAGTTCCTGGTCGTGCTTCCAGATGTTGCCTCGACCGATGGCTTCGAGGTAATCCATCGCGGCGTGCAGCCCAATCGGGCCAGAGATATCCGGCGTGCCAGCCTCAAAGCGGTGGGGCGCAGGTTTGAATTCCGTTTTATCGTAGCCAACGGTCAGGATCATTTCGCCGCCGCCTTGATACGGCGGAAGCTTTTCCAAAATCTCCATCCGCCCGTAAAGCGCACCGATACCGGTCGGGCCACAAATCTTATGACCGCTGAACGCGAAGAAGTCGCAGCCAATGGCCTGCACGTCCACAAGCATGTGCCCGGCACTTTGCGCGCCATCCACGAGCGTGACAATGCCGAGTTTCCGCGCACGGGCGCAAAGGTCGGCGACGGGATTCACGACGCCCATCGAGTTCGAGATGTGTACTAGCGAAAGCAGTTTCACCTGCGAGGTGAGGAGCGAATCGAGTGCGGACAGATCGAGCGTGCCTTCGTCGCCAGCAACAGGAATGTAGGCGACTTTTGCGCCGGTCTTTTGCGCGAGCATTTGCCACGGGACGATATTGCTGTGGTGCTCGGCTTCAGTGAGCAGGATGACATCACCCGCCTTGAGATGCTTCACGCCCCAGGTGCTGGCGACGAGATTGATGCCTTCGGTAGTGCCACGCGTCCAGATAATCTCGTCGGCACTGCGGGCGTTAATAAACTTGGCGGTACGTTCGCGGGCGGCTTCAAAAGCCGTGGTGGCGCGCATGCTCAACTCGTGGATGCCGCGGTGAACGTTGGCGTTGTAGCGCTCGTAGTAATTCACGAGCGCTTGAATCACCGCGCGCGGTTTCTGCGACGTAGCGGCATTGTCAAAATAGATCAGAGACTTCCCGTGGACTTTTTGGTCCAGTATTGGGAAATCGGCCCGCAGTTTAGCCCAGTCGGTCATGGTATTTGAGGGAGAAAATTAGGAAGGCAGGGACTGATTCTTAAGTTCTTGAGTTCCTACCTAATTCACATCAGCCCGAGTTGCAGTTTGGCCGCCTCGGTCATCATGCCTTGATTCCATGGCGGATCCCAGACCAGTTCCACGTTCGCCTCATCAATTGGCTCGAGCGAGATGAGTTTGTTCTGCACATCCTGAGCGAGCACCGGGCCCATGCCGCAGCCAGGCGCGGTGAGCGTCATCTTCACGTCGGCCTTGTAGCAATCGTTGCCGATGGGCGTGAGGTGGCAATCATATATTAAGCCGAGGTCCACAACGTTGACGGGGATTTCGGGGTCGTAACAGGTCTTGAGGGATTCCCAGACTTGTTTCTCCAGTGCCTCCTGAGTGACCGGCCCGCTCAGTTTGGCGGTGGTTGGTCTGACCACTTCGAGGCCAAGAGCGTCAGCATCCTTATCCGCGATGCGGAACATGTTACCATTCACCACGACGGTGTAACTGCCGCCAAGGGATTGCGTGATGTAAGCCTGCTCGCCTTGCATCAAGGTGACTTTCGTGCCGACAGGGACGACGGCGGCTTCGACATCGCGAGCGAGAGTGACAGGGGCGTTGCTCATAATTCAGGGTTTGTTACCGACAAAAACAATCTGCACGAAATTTCCAGACGATGCCAGCGCAGAAACCACTGTTGAAAACGCGCGCCCTATTCGCACGCCCTTGTCATCCGCGATTTCAATCTCTATCGTCAGTCCTCATGCATGGCCAATCGTTTCTGCAACTCCGGATCGGGTTCGGATTTTTGCTTTGCTCGTTCTCACTTATAGCAATCTATCCTGCTTCGGCAGAGATACTTCCGCCTGGTTTTTGCCCACGCGCTGTAGGTGTTCACGCGCTTGTTAGTGGCAAAGTAATAGTCAAACCCGGTGAAATTCTTGACGGCGCAACGGTTGTCATCCGCGATGGCTACATCGAGGCGGTTGGGAAAAACATCACCACACCTGCGGATGCGCGCGTGTGGGATGCGAAAGGGCTGACGATCTACGCCGGTTTCATTGAATCGTATCTGCCGCTCGGCCAGACGAACCTACCGATCTCCACCAGCTTCAGCGAACCGATTAAAACCTCCGCGCTCACAGCGGGCGGAGTAAATTTCCTTGGCGTGCCCGGGCAACGCACTGACCCCGGACAGAGCGGCGCGGGCAACCAGGTTTCCAAGATCGTGCCAGAAACGCGCGCAGTGCGCGGCTATTCGCCTGACAAGAAAGTGATCGAACCGCTGCGTGAATTGGGCTTCACCACAGCGGTCATCGCGCCGACGCGCGGGATCGTGCGCGGCACGAGTGCGCTGGTGGCATTGGCTGAACTCGACCCGAACGAAGTCATCCTCAAGCCGGATGTGTTTCAACACATCGCCTTCGAGACACATGAGGAAGATGAAAACGCGTATCCCGGCTCGCTCATGGGCACGATCGCAGTGGTGCGACAGAGCTTTTTCGACGCGCAACATTACTCGCTGGATCAAGCCGACTGGCAGAAGAAACCGCAGGGTCGCAAGCGTCCGGAGTTTGATCCGTCGCTCGAGGCGTTGCAGTTCGCGACCGAAGGAAAGCAACGCGTGTTGTTCGAACCAGGCAGTGCGTTGATGGTGGATCGCGCGGCGCACGTGGCGCGGGAATTGAAACTAGATTTCGCTATTGTTTCCTGCGGACAGGAATGGCGGCGGCCCGATCTCGCCAAGGAAACGGGCGCGATGTTCATCGTGCCGGTGAATTTCCCGAACCTGCCCAAGCTGCCGAGTGAAGAGGATTGGGAGCAAGTGACGTTGGACAATTTGCGTGCGTGGGATTGGGCGGCAGAGAATCCTGCCCTGTTGCGTCAGCAGAAACTCGACGTCGCGCTGACAACCTACTCGCTCGAGGACAAAAAGTTGTTTCGCAAGAACGTGAAGGCGGCAGTGGAGCGTGGCTTGTCCGAGGAAGACGCGCTGGCGGCACTGACGACGATTCCCGCCAAGCTCTGCGGCGTGGAGAAACAACTCGGCACGATTGAGCCGGGCAAAATCGCGAATCTGACCATCGTGGACGGCAAGGGCTACTTTGATCCTGAATCCCGCGTGCGCGAAGTGTGGGTGGATGGTCGCAACTATCACGCTCAGACCGCCAAAGAAGAAGCAAAAAAGGACGAGACCGCCGACAAAGAGAAGGAAGCCAAAGCCGAAGCAAATAAGGAAAAGAAGGACGTGGAGTTGAAGAAGCTTCAGAACAAGCGCTTGGCGCGGAGTCCGATGGAGGGGAGAGGGGCGATCACTAATTCGAACTTAATAATGATTGAGAACACGACAGTCTGGACATGCGGCACGAACGGCGTCTTGCGTGTTCCGGAACTGTGGCTGAAGGAAGGGAAAGTTCTCTATTGTGACACAACGATTCGCCTAGGTTGGATATCGTCCAATACATTTCGATTTAGAGGAGATGGTCTTCACATCACCCCCGGTCTGATTGACGCGCACAGTCACGCGGCCATTCTTGGTGCGGTGAACGAACCGACGCTCCCTTCGACTGCAATGGTTCGCGTCGGCGATGTGGTGAATTCCGAGACGAAGAATATCAGCGAAGAACTGGCTGGCGGATTGACCACGGCGAACCTGCTGCACGGCTCGGCGAATCCCATCGGGGGGCAGAACCAGATCATCAAGCTGCGCGAGGGCGCAAGTCCGGAGGGAATGAAGTTTGAAGACGCGCCACAGGGCATCAAGTTCGCGCTCGGCGAGAACGTGAAGCAATCCAACTGGGGCGAGAAGTTCACTACGCGTTTCCCGCAATCGCGCATGGGTGTGCCGACGTTTTATAAGAATCGGTTCACGGCGGCGCTGCAGTATCTCAATGCGTGGAGCGACTTCAAAAAGAACGGCGGCGTTCCACCGCGCCGCGATCTGGAGTTGGAAACCATCGCCGAGATTATCAAGGGCAAGCGGTTTATCCATTGCCACAGCTATCGTCAGGACGAAATTCTCGCGTTCCTGCGAGTGATGGAAAGTTTCGGTGTTCGTGTCGCCACGCTTCAGCACGTTCTCGAAGGTTACAAAATCGCGGATGAAATCGCAAAGCACGGCGCAGGGGCGTCGTGTTTCTCGGATTGGTGGGCCTACAAGTTCGAGGTGTATGACGCGATTCCGTTCGCCGGTTCATTGATGCGCGAGCGGGGAGTGTTAGTTTCGTTCAACTCGGATTCGTCCGATCTCGCACGTCGCATGAATACCGAGGCGGCGAAAGCCGTGAAGTATGGCAGCACTTCAGAGGAAGAGGCGTTGAAGTTCGTAACAATCAACGCAGCAAAACAACTCGGCCTTGATAAACGCGTCGGCTCACTTGAACCTGGCAAAGACGCAGACTTCGTGGTGTGGTCGGGCAACCCGCTGGATTCGCGCAGCGTGGTGTTGCAGACATGGATTGACGGAAAAAAATACTTTGATCGCGATGAAGCGGTGAAGCGCGCGGCGACGTTAAAACAGGAGCGCGAGGACTTGATCGCGAAGGCGAAGAAGCTCGCGAAGTTGGGTGGTGGAGGCGGCGATGACGGCGGTGGTGGTAACGACGGTTCGTTCTTCCGCATTTCTTTGGAGCATCAATTCGACGGCATAGAGCGGCATTGCATGGAAGGAGAAGCGCACTGATATGATTTACGATTTACGATTTACGATTTGGGCGCGGCCGTTCTTGGCGTTTGCCTTCGCCGTTTCATGCACGATGTGCTTCGCAGAAACGTTGCTGCTCACCGGCGCGACGGTTCACACCGTTTCGGGTGCGACGATCACGAATGGACAGGTTCTAGTCCGAGACGGAAAGATTGCCGCTGTTGGCAAATCAGTTTCCGGCGGAGGGGCGAGGGAAATTTCACTCAAAAGTCAGCATCTCTATCCAGGCCTGGTCGCGTTGAACACTGATCTGGGCTTGGTAGAAATTGATGCGGTGCGCTCCACTGTGGACGTGCGTGAGGTGGGCGAATACACGCCGGATGTTTTTTCTTGGCTAGCGGTGAATCCTGATTCGGAACTGTTGCCAGTGGCGCGGGCGAATGGCGTTTCACACTTCGAGCCGGTGCCGTTTGGTGCAGTGGTTTCCGGCCAATCCGGCTTGCTCGCACTCGATGGTTGGACGACGGAGCAGATGGTGGCGAAGAAATCTATCGCGCTGCATGTCTTCTGGCCGAGCGTTAATCTCGACGCGATGCCGAAGGAGAAGTCGCGCAATCCTGCGAAGTGGAAATCGCTGGAAGATCAGGACAAGGAACGGAAAGAAAAGTTGCGGCAACTCGATGACTTTTTCGCCGAGGCAAGGGCTTATGCGAAGGCGAGGGAAGGCGAGAAAAGTTTTCAGATCGTTCCTGCGTGGGAGGCGATGTTGCCAGTGGTGCATGGGGAAATTCCGGTGACGATCCATGCGGACGAGGTGCGACAGATTCGCGTGGCAATCAGTTGGGCTGTAACGAATGGTGTGAAGATGATCCTTGCCGATGCGCTCGATGCATGGCGCGTTGCGGACTTGCTGGCAAAGTACAAAATTCCGGTCATCTTCAACCACGTCTTCACGCAGCCACTACGAGGAGAGGATGGTTATGATGCGCACTTCCGTGCTGCGGGTGTGTTGACGAAGGCGGGTGTGAAGGTGGCGTTCAGCGGCGGCGGGGCGTCGCTCGTGAAGAACATGCCGTATGCGGCGGCGCAGTCGGTGGCATTTGGTTTGTCGGCGGACGAAGCGCTCAAGGGAATCACACTATATCCAGCGCAGATTGCGGGAGTAGCGGATCGTCTTGGCTCGATTGAAAGCGGCAAGGACGGGACTTTGTTCGCGACTGACGGCGACATTCTCGACATCCGCTCGAACGTGAAACGGATGTGGATTGGTGGCAAAGAAGTGAGTCTTGAGAATCGTCACACGCGACTTTACGAGAAGTATAAAAATCGTCCGAAGTCACCATGAACGATAAAACCATCGCCATCGTCGGCGCTTCGAACGACCGCGCGAAGTTCGGAAATAAAGCGGTGCGCGCATTTGTGAAACAGGGCTACGACGTTTTCCCAGTCAATCCAAAGGAAGACACCGTCGAGGGCTTGCGCGCCTACAAATCTGTTTCCGAAATTCCTCTCCGCCCGAAGATGATCAGCGTCTATCTCCCGCCGCTAGTGTTGATGAAAATCTTGCCTGACATCACAGCACGCGGTTGTGACGAGCTGTGGGTAAATCCCGGGACGGAATCGGATGAGGTGATTGCTGAGGCGGAGCGGCTGGGACTAAATGTCATCCAAGCGTGCAGCATCGTAGGGGTGGGCGTTTCGCCGGGGATGCTTTGAGCGGAGCGTGGATGTCCTCGGCCACATCAACACGGTCAAATTGAATACAGCCTCAGTGAGGGGGCAATTTCTTTTGTGAAAGTCGCTGCGCCCGGGGACGAGGGCACTCCGCTTATTTGAACAGCTCGCCGAAGAACTGCTTCATGTCTTCCCATGAGCGTTTATCTGCCTTCTCGTTATATTGAGCGCCTTTCATTGCGCCGGTCGCATTCCAATCTGTGAAGCTATGGACAGCGCCGCCGTATTGGACGAGTTGCCAATCAACACCGGATGATTTCATCTCGTTTTGAAACGCTGCGAGGTCTTTCGCCGGGACGAACGGATCATCTGCTCCGTGGCACGCGAGCACTTTGGTTTTGATGTTCTTGCCATCGGCGGGCGCGGGAGAATCCAATCCGCCGTGAAAGCTAACAATGCCTGAAAGCTCCGCGCCGCTGCGAGCGAGTTCGATGACGGTCGTTCCGCCGAAACAATAGCCGACTGCCGCGACGCGCTTTGTGTCCAAGAGCTCGCTTTTCTTGAACGTGACGAGTCCAGCATTCACACGGGAGCGGAGCAGGGCGCGATCACCTTTGTATTTTCCAGCCTGATCACTTGCCTCTGGGACACTCGCAGGCCGAACGCCTTTGCCGTAGATGTCAGCGCAGAAAGCGACGTAGCCAAGCTGCGCGAGCATCTCGGCGCGTTTTTTTTCATAACCACTGAGTCCCATCCATTGATGAACAATAAGCACACCAGGACGTTTCGTTTTCACAGTATCGTCAAAGACGATCACGCCTTCCAGCATAGTGTCCCCGTCCTTGTAATCGACGATCTGGGTTTGGATGGCGGCGTTCGTAGAGACAACAAAAACCAGCGTGACGAGTGAACAAATGATTTTCTTCATGGGCGTCATTATTACGGTG
>WBXK01000127.1 GCA_008933055.1 Verrucomicrobiota bacterium
ACAACTTGCCGCAGCTCTTGGCGCAAAGGTCTATACCATTGGCATCGGCGTGGAGGAACCCTGCAAGTTGCCGGCGTTCGATCCTGCCACGGGCAAGCTCGTGCTCGACGCGCAGGGCAATGTCAAACCGACGTTGGTATTGCAACCAGCGAACTACTCTGTCCTCAGTAAGATGTCGAACTTGTCGGGCGCACGATCCTATCGCGCCAAGAACCGACGCGAATTACAAAGCATCTACGACGATATTGATCGCCTGGAAAAGACCGAAGTGAAACTCCGCCGCTACACTATCCACACGCCTCTTTACCAATGGCCATTGCTGACGGCTTTAGGATTGTTGACTTTGGAGTTGTTGCTGGCCAACACGCGTTTAAGGAGGGTTCCGTAATGTACTTCCAAGCGCCTCAATTTGCCGATCCTCGCTGGCTCTGGCTTGCAGTGCTTGGCCCATTGGCTTTGCTTGCATTGCAGGTTTACGCAGCACGAGCGCGACGGCGGCAACTAGCTCAGGTTGCCTCGCCAGATTTTCTGACAAGCCTAACGCAATCACATAGCCCAGCGCGACGCGTCGTGAAAAATATCTTACTGATTCTCGGGATCGCCGCGATTGGCATCGCTTTGGCGCGTCCACAATGGGGCGTACGCGAGATCGCCAGCCAGAATCTCAGCGAGGACATCGTGTTTGCAATCGATTGCTCCCGCAGCATGCTGGCCGCGGATGTTTCTCCAAACCGACTCCAGCGCGCTAAACTTGCGGTTCAAGATTTTGTCCGCCGTCATACGAATGGTCGGGTCGGCCTGGTCGCATTCGCGGGTCAGGCGTTTCTGCAGTGCCCCCTGACGTTCGACCATGGCTCGTTTGAAGATGCTCTTCTCGCCCTTGATGATAAAACAATCGTTGTGCCCGGGACCGATGTCGGACGCGCGCTGGATGAATCGTTCCACGCAATGGAAAAGATGGATCGCAAGAAAATCATCGTGCTGATCACTGATGGTGAGGATCTTCAAAAGGGCGGAGTAAAAATCGCGACCAAACTGGCAGCAACAAATGTCGTCGTGTTTACGGTGGGTGTAGGCACGGAAGCGGGCGGAGAGATCCGGGTGACAAACGAGCAGGGGCAAGAGGAGCTTTTGCGAGACTCGAAAGGTCAAGTCGTTAGAAGCAGATTAGACGAGCCGACACTTCGGGACATCGCGCGAGCTACGAAGGGTAGCTACGAACCTCTCGGCGCGCTAGGTGAAGGCTTGGCGAAAGTACGACTCGCCGTGGAATCGAAAGATTTCTTTTCAGGCGGGTCGCCGACCCAGCGCTTTGGCGTGGATCGCTATCATGTGCCGATCGCCATCGCATTGGCCCTGCTAATTATAGAATCGCTGATAGGGACGAGGCGCGGAAGCGCCCGCAGCACTGCGAAGTCAGTTGGCGCATTGATGTTGATT
Organism: Verrucomicrobiota bacterium; assembly: GCA_008933055.1. GTDB lineage: Bacteria > Verrucomicrobiota > Verrucomicrobiia > Limisphaerales > JADLHS01 > JADLHS01. The sequence continues at coordinate 1,441 of WBXK01000127.1, forward strand.
TTATTTTCAGTGCAGCAAGGCATGGCCACCGATGGAACTAAAAATAATTTCCCGACCAATAGTGGATCTGGGACAAATTCTGCAGCAATAAAAACCCCGACTGAACTTACACCCAGAAATACTCGCGAGTTTTTCAACGCCGGAACGCGACGACTTCGAGAAGGCAAGTTGCGGGAGGCAGAGGCTTTTTTTCAGACGACACTCAGCCGTCAGGACGAACGATTTCAGCCGCAGACGCTCCACAACCTCGGCCACGTGCGTTACGAGCAAGGTGCGGAAGAGTTGAAGAAATCTCCTGACGGAAAAGCCGCCTCGCAACGCGCATCGAACGCGCTGGATCGTGGCACTGAGGTTTTACGCGACGGCACAGAGGCGCTGTCGGGAAGTGATATCAACAAGCTCATCGAGGCCTACCTAAACGGTCGCGGTGCGCGGAAGGAGTTACGAGAGACGTTGGATCTCGTGCGGCGCGCGATGGAGTCGCATGGCGAGGCGCTGATGAAATGGCAGCGAGCACTGGGTGACTTCAAAAGCGCACTGGAGTTGAATCCGAACGACAAAGACGCCCAACGCAACATTCATATCATCGAGGAAGCTGTAGCAAAGCTAATAGACAAACTCCAGAAGATGGGACAACTCGCACAAATGATGGGGCAGCAGAGAAAAGAACTCGGAGAGATGATGAAAGACCTGCGTGGAAAAATCCCTGCACCTGATGCACCGCCGGGCGAAGCAGGTGAAGAAGATGAAGATGACGAAGACAAACCAAACGGGCCACGCGAAGGTCAGATAGAGAGTAAAGGCCGCGAAGGCGAAGAGAAGCGGCAATTGTCACCTCAGGAAGCGGCGTGGATATTGGATGCGTTCAAACTCGGAGGAAACAAGCAATTGCCGATGGGGCAAGGCGAGGAGAAAAAACCGAAGGATAAGACCGGAAAAAATTGGTGAATGACGTGATAGGAAAACATCTAACTTCGAACTTCCAACATTCCGAGAGGCTCAAAACTTCAAACCGCAGCGACGGGTTTGGATTGAAGCTTGGTATCTGGTTATTCTGTAAAGCTTGGATGTTGATGCTTGGCGCTTTGCTACAACTACTATCAACACATGTTTCCGCTCAATCCCCCACCGCGCCCCAACCTGATCCGCTAATGCAGTTGATGCTCTCGCAGCCATCCATCGAGATCAGCACCAACGTAGAGATCCGCGCGGTGTTCGATCCGCCAATCGTGAAGGTCGGGGAGAAGTCAACTTATCGCGTTACAATCAATGCCGTGAGCGATTCCGTCCGCTGGCCGGAAGATATTTACACCCCGTCAGAACTCACAGTCAAAACAAGTGCGCGTGGTCAAACCTTGCAGCCAGGAGGCCCTGTGTTGAAACCCACCACAACTATCAATCATCACGTCACTGCGAGTGCCACCGGTGATTTCACCATCCCCGAGTTCAAAGTGAAAGTTTATGGGCGCAATGTCACAGTTCCTTCAGCGCGATTGATTGTCTCCACCAGTTCAAACACGGGTAGCCCAGGTGAACCCCGTTTGTATGTGGAAATATCGGAAACCAATGCCTACTGTGGCCAACCCCTGAAGGTGAGAGTTCTTATGCCTGCCACACAGAACAATTTCATGCAGGCACTCCAGCAATTGCAACTCAACGGCGATGGCATCCTGCTCGATCAATCGGCCGCCCGACAAAGCATAAAGACAATTGAGTTCAATGGTCGTTCTAGTCTGGCTTTCATCTACGAATCCACCGTGACGCCACTTGTCGCAGGGCGAATCGAATTAAGCGCGCAGGCATTCACGACAGGGAACCAATTCGCCGGCGCAATCACGATCCAGGGTGGAGCTACAATTCAAGGCGGTATGCCGCAATACGTGCTGGTCGATTCCGATCCGGTCCGGCTGACTGTGCAGCCTTTGCCACGTGCGGGAACGTTGCCAGGATTCAATGGCGCGATTGGCACGTTTACTCTCGACACAACTCAGCTCTCGACGAATCGAGTGCGCGTCGGCGACGCGGTGAAACTGCTCGTGACTTTTCGCACCGAAGGCGAAATCAAGCGGTTAATCGCCCCACCGCCTCCGGGCATGACTAACTGGCAGATATTTCCCCCGCTGCCTGAAGGCGGGCCTACGCTCAGCGCGACCACGAATTCCATCACCAGCTCCCAGACATATTCTTACACACTGATCGCTCTCACCAATGACATGGTGGCGACCCCAGCAATCCCTTTCAGCTATTTCGATCCGCGACAAAAAACTTACGTGAACCTTACAATTCCGTCAGTGGCTATCGAGATCCTTGCGGGTGCGGCAACCGCGGAAGCGCAAGCCATCGCGCAATCGGCAGCAGCGGCTAAGGGTGGAGAAAGATTGAAGTTGAGCGGACTCGCGAATACACCGGGCCGGGCGGCGAGCCTATCGCCGCTGCAGTTCAACAGCCGATTTCTTTGGGGACAACTCGTTCCCATATTGGGCTTCACTGGGTTATGGCTGTGGGATCGGCGTCGGCGTCATTACGAAATGTACCCGGAGCTTCTCGTGCGCAAACGCGCGCGCCGCGCTCTATGCCGTCAACGTGTGGAGTTGAACAAAGCAGCCCGAACCAATAATGCAGCACGCTTCGTTGAAATAGCAGTAAGCGCGATGCAGATCGGCAGCGCTCCTCACTTCCCCGCGGAGCCGGGCGCTTTGGTCGGGCGCGACGTGCTGGAGCTATTGGAAGAGACCGAGCGAGTGGGCAGAGAAGGAACAGTGGTGCGAACGATTTTTTCTGCAATAGATGCCGCACAGTTCAGCATAGCACCCGCAGAGATACAGGAGTTGCTTGCGCTTCATGCCGACTTGGATCGCGTCCTCGACAAGCTGAACGCAAAACTAGACTAGCGACGTAAATAGTCCATTCAGGTGGTCGTTGATTAGTTCCCCGCGACTGGTTCTCTTTCTCGACAATTTTTCGTGTGACTGCCAACTTATAGCGTGGTTACGGCTAAACTTACAACACTGCGCGAGACATTGCGCTCCTACGGTTCATGCGTCGTCGCTTATTCGGGCGGCGTGGATTCCGTATTCCTCGCGCACGTCGCGAACCAAGTGCTGGGCGAAAAGTCGCTCGCGGTGATTGCGGATTCCCCAAGCCTACCGCGTCGCGAATTGGCTGAAGCACTGCAATTCGGCGAGCAGTTCAACTTCCCCGTGCGCGTCGTCAAGACCGCTGAGTTCAACAATCCCAGCTACCTGGCGAACCCCCTGAACCGTTGCTATTTCTGCAAACACGAATTATTTGATGAACTAGCCCCCTTGGCGAAAGCAGAAAACTTTGCAGTCGTCTGTTATGGCGAAAACGCCAGCGACATCGGAGATTTTCGCGCCGGAGCGAAAGCTGCGTCTGAGTTTCAAATCCGCGCGCCGATGAAGGAAGTCGGCCTGACCAAAGCTGAAATCCGAGAACTCTCCGCTCAAATGGGTTTGCCCACCGCAGACAAGCCGCAGATGGCTTGCCTCAGCTCGCGCATTCCGACGGGCGAACCTGTTTCGCCAGAAAAGCTAAGGATGATCGAGGAAGCGGAGTATGTCCTACGCGATCTAGGATTTTACGATGTCCGCGTCCGACATCATGAACTCGGCGGGCAGCCTGATGTCTCACCCCTAAAATCTAAAATTGCCGAACCTGCGGCGGGTCTCGCGCTCGGCGGACTGGAGACTTCCGACTTTAGACCTAAGACTCATTTGGCTCGCATCGAAGTCGGCCCATCTGAATTGTCCAAATTGCTTGCAGAAGGCGTCACGGCTCGTGTGGCTGAGGCAATCAAGAAGCTCGGCTACGCGCATGTCACTGTAGATTTGCAGGGCTACCGTCGCGGGAGCTTGAATGAAGCCGCGTTGAAGAAAGAGCCGCTCCCCACGGTTTGAATGATACGCTTGTGCTACGAACTAAAACTTCTCTCGCCGCAGCACACGAACCTCCGACTCAAATGCGATCATCGCATAGCGTGGAAAGAAATCGTTTGCGAGACGTTCCAGCAATTTATCAGCAACCTCGGGTTGCACCACCGCTTCGATTTGGATATTCGCGAATTCTTTGATATCCGCCGGGCGTTTGCCTTGTGATCCGTCTCCTTCCACAGCGAATAGCGTCCATCCGTGCGCGCCGACCTCATTCAAAAGTTTGGTGACTGTGTCTTGCGCGTAGGCTTCGCATACAATCGTGACGAGCTTCATCGGATACGTGTTCATAGAGGAAGTGGTTTGAATGGCTTAGCGATAAAGCCAGCGAGCGATCTCATAATAGATTGGAATACCGAGTGAGATATTGAATGGAAATGTGATCGCCAATGACGATGTGAGGTAAAACGTGGGATTTGCATCCGGCAGTGACAGGCGGATCGCGGCAGGTGCTGCGATATAACTAGCGCTCGCAGCCAACCCCCCCATCAACGTCGCACCGCCGAGTTCGAGTCCGGCAACTTTTCCCAGCCACACGCCGATCCCGCCGTGAAGCAATGGCATCACAATCCCGAATGCGAGCAGGAACGGGCCGACTTTTTTCAGATCGCCGACGCGCCGGCCAGCGACCGTTCCCATTTCGAGAAGGAACAACGCGAGGACTCCCTGAAACGGCGTGACGAAGAAGGGTTCTACTTTGTCCATCCCGGGTTTGCCGCAAAGCCAACCGACAATCAATGCACCGACGAGCAGAAAAATGCTTCGACCAAACAACGCTTCGTGTATCGCTGTCTTGATCGAGCTGAAATCCGATCCGCCTTTGCTTTTGGTCGCCATTTTTCCAAGCACCACCCCTACGAGGATCGCAGGAGATTCCATCACAGCGAGAAATGCGGTGGCGTAGTTCTCAAATGGCTGATTGATGGCTTTGAGATAATTTGTAGCAGCAATGAAGGTCACTGCACTCACTGAACCGTAGTGCGCGGCTATGGCGGCGGCGTCCACAGCCGAAAACTTCCCGCCGAATCGTAACACGGGATACGTCCACAATGGAATCAGAGCGCCCAATGCCATCGCGGCAAGCGCAGGCAGCCAGACTTTCTCGATGCCCGCCTCTGCGATCGCAACGCCGCCTTTAAAACCGATGGCGAGCAATAAATAGATGGTCAGCGCGACGTACAACGGCTCGGGAAATTTTAAATCACTTTTGGTCAGCGCGGCGACGAGGCCGAGCCCAAAAAACAGCACGGCAGGCGAAAGCAGATTGGCATGGATGGCGTCGAGGATGTCCATCTCGATCAAAAAGTCTTGGCAGCGCTAGAGAGTTTAAGATTCTTCGTCCGCGATTCTTTGGCAAGATTGGTTTTATATTGTTGCATCTTGGCTCGTAGCGTGGGGTCGCTCGCTCCGAGGATTTGCACGGCTAGCAAGCCCGCGTTCTTTCCGCCACCGATCGCCACGCACGCTACCGGCACACCACCCGGCATCTGGACGATGGACAATAAAGAATCCATTCCCTTCAAGGCCTTACTTTCCACAGGCACACCAATCACTGGCAATGGGGTATGGCTCGCGACCATTCCTGGCAGATGTGCTGCTCCGCCTGCCCCGGCGATGATGACGAGCAATCCGCGAACCGCTGCGGTCTTTGCGTAACGCGCCATGTCGTCCGGGGTGCGATGCGCGGAGACGACGCGCACCTCACACGCGACACCGAACTCGTCGCAAATGTCCGCCGCCGCTTTGAGCGTTGGCCAGTCGGAATCGCTGCCCATGATGATACCGACGAGCGGGGACTTTTTGAGTTTTGGATGTTTCATATTTGTTTTCAAAATAATCACGGCTTGCCAAACATTATTTTCTGAGCGGCACGCTCTGCGGTGGCTATCGCTTCAGCAGCAGTTATTCCGAGTGCGGTTACGTGCCCCATCTTACGTCCCCGAGCGCTGTGGGCTTTGCCGTAAATGTGGACATGCGCCCCGGCGACAGCGAGGGCATTGTCCAAACCAAGCGGGTCGCCGGGGCCGTCGGTAGCGCCAAGTAGATTCACCATCGCCGCGGCGGGCGCACACATTTCAGTTGAACCCAGCGGCCAGCCAAGCACAGCGCGAGCGTGATTCTCGAATTGCGAACAGACGCACGCTTCGATGGTGTAATGGCCGGAGTTGTGGACGCGCGGCGCGAGTTCGTTGACGAGGATCTCACCGTTCACAGTCAAAAACATTTCAACTCCAAAACTCCCGATACCGCCTATCGCTTCGATGGCGTGGCGACC
>WBXK01000128.1 GCA_008933055.1 Verrucomicrobiota bacterium
CTGCTTGGCGATGCCTTCGAAATAATTTCCCAGTTCGACGTTGCTCTTGAACACTTCTGCATCGCCCGCAGGCAATGCGTAGTCCCGCATCAGGCGCTGTTTGCGCACCAGCGGCAATTCCACGACGTGCGACTTCACGCTCGCCAGCCATTCATCCGTCGGCGCGAGCGGCATGAGATCCGGATCGGGGAAATAGCGATAGTCGTGCGCGTCCTCCTTGGTGCGCATCTGTTCGGTGATGCCGGTCACGTCGTCCCAGCGGCGCGTGGATTGGATGAGCTTCTCGCCGCGTTTCACGGCGTCGATCTGGCGGGCGATCTCATATTCTGCAGCACGCCGCACGCCGGAGAAGCTGTTCATGTTCTTGATCTCGATCTTGGCGCCGAGCTCCTTCGAACCGACCGGACGCACGCTGATATTCACGTCACAGCGCACCATGCCTTTTTCCATGTCGCAATCGCTCACGCCGCCTTGCAGCAAAATCTCCTTGAGCGCGTTGAGATATTCGTAGGCCATGTCGGCGCTGGTAATGTCCGGCTCGGTGACGATCTCCATGAGAGGCACGCCCGCACGATTAAAATCCAGGCCACTATGGCGTTCAAAATGCGTGCTCTTGCCAACGTCTTCCTCGAGATGCGCACGAGTGATGCGAACGCGGCACAAACCATTGTTTGAACCTGCGCCGTTGAACTCGAACTCCACAAACCCATTCGCCGTGCTGGGCTTGTCGTATTGCGTGAGCTGATAATTCTTCGGCATGTCCGGGTAGAAATAGCTCTTCCGGTCGAACTTGGCGAAGCGGGGAATCTCGCAGTTGAGCAGGTAACCGGTCAGCACAGTGAGGCGGAGCGCTTGCTCATTCGGCACAGGCAACACGCCAGGCAGACCGAGACAGACGGGACAGACGTTGGTGTTGGGCTCTGAGCCGTATTGATTGGCGCACCCGCACCACATCTTCGACTTCGTCTTAAGTTGAACGTGGGTTTCCAGACCGATGACCGCTTCGTATTCCATAATGGCGGGGAGAATTTAACCACGAATGGACACGAATGGACACGAATTTTTGCCGGTCCTCAGACAATCTTGATCTTCGACAAGTCTTCCTTCGGCTTGGGCCACTTAAGTTTTAGTTTTTCTAGAGCCGCGACGACGGTCTGGGCGATGACGTAATCGCGATACCATTTCCGATTGGCGGGGATGATGTGCCAGGGCGCCCACGGGGTGCTGCATTTGTTGAGCGCGATCTCGTAGGCTTCCATGAATTCTTTCCAGCTGGCCCGCATGTCCAGATCGGCGGTCTCGAACTTCCATTGCTTACGCGGATTGTCGAGGCGGGATTGCAGCCGCTCGGCCTGTTCCTCTTTACTGATGTGAAGAAAAAACTTCAGCATGTGAATGTTGTTCTCCGCAAGATATTTTTCAAAGGCATTGATCTGGTCGTAGCGCGGCTCCCAGACTTCTTTCGGCACGAGATTCTTGACCCGTGCGATCAACACATCCTCGTAGTGCGAGCGGTTGAATACCCCAATGCGACCGTAGCGCGGCACGGCTTGGTGAATACGCCAGAGGAAATCATGCGCCAATTCCTCGCGTGACGGCGATTTGAAATTCGAGGTCTGCACGCCTGCTGGGTCGACGAATTCTAACACGCGCCGCACGGTGCCGTCCTTGCCACTGGTATCCATGCCTTGCAGCAAGATGATTATGGAGTGCTTGGCATTGGCATTCAGCAATTCTTCCAGCTCGCCGATGCGTTGGCAGAGCTTGGTGGTCTCGACCCGCGTGGCTTCTTTCTCCAGCCCGTTGCAGAAGGCTGGATCAAAATCTTTCAAGCGGATCTCCGAAGTTACTTCGATGGATTGTTTCATCCCGAAGAGATTCAACCAAGATTTGCCGCCCATGAACACGGAATTTTTCGGGGGCGCGGACAGCACCCGACCTGTGCGCGTGGATTTATAAATGACTTTTGGAGCAACCAGGGCTTGCTGCTTGACGCTGCGCTGCGGGCACGTGTTGACCCGCACTAATTCAGGGTGTGCGGTCAGCGAACTCGATCTTCACGGTCTTATCCACCTGCGAGAAACGGAGCGGCTTAGGACGGGCAATGCCAGCGTTGGATTTGCGATAGGCACTCCACCAAGCGGCGCGCTGTTCCAGCGTCCATGACTTCACTGACGCACAGGCGATCAGCTGTTGAGCGAGAGCGGAGGTTGACTGCGGGCGGATGGCAGGGTCTTTTTCCAAACAACGCATCAACAGCGATTCAAACTGCGGATCAAAAACCTTGCCCGTGCGCCGGCTTGGCGGCATGGGTGTTTCGTTGAGATGTTTGCGACACAGTTCCGCAATAGTCTGGCCATCAAAAATTTCGAGCCCGGTCAGCAGGAAATAACCCAGCACTCCGACCGAGTAAATATCGCTTCGGGCGTCGCATTGGCTGGGGTCACGGATGGTTTCGGGGGCGATGAAGTTGGGCGTGCCGACGATGTTGTCATGGGATGCGACTTCAATTCGTTGCGCAGCACGTTGCGCGGCATCCGGGGGGCTAGAGATGTGTTTGACCAAACCGAAATCCAACACCTTCACGCTGTCCGGCACGCCGCCCCGATCACACAGGAAAACATTTGCCGGCTTCACATCGCGATGGATGAGACCCAGCGCATGCGCTTCTGCAAGCGAATCACAGATTTGGCAGAGGATGTGAACAACGCGTTCTTCGGGCTGGGCGCCATAACGGTGAACGAGTTCATGCAAATTCAAGCCGTCGAGAAATTCCATCGCATAGTAGAAAATGCCATCGGGCGTGTGCCCATAGTCGTAAACCTGGATGGTGTTTGGGTGCGTGAGGCGGCAGGTCAATTGCACCTCGCGCTCGAAGCGCTCTAGCGAGGCAGCGTCGGCTTTGTCCGGCGGCAACAGCTTAAGCGCCGTTTCGCGCCGCAGAAGCGAATGATGCGCGCGATAAACGATGCCCATGCCGCCTTCTCCGATCTTCTCGATGAGTTTGTATTGTCCAAGCTGGCGGGCTTTTAGTTCGGCTTCGGTGAGGCGACGCCGCCAGAGGACCTGCCGGTATGTGAACACCAGAACGACGAGCGAAGCGAGGATGAGCAGCAGGAATAAAAGCAGAAAAACGCGCCGAACGACGCGCAAAGGTTCAAACGCTTCGCGCGCGTCAATCTTCGTCCCGACTCCAAACCCATATTTGGGCAACCACCGCCACGCACCGACGACATCCACACCGCGATAATCAGGGAACGATTCAATCTCCACACCTGCTTCGCCCTCGATAGCGCGCTCGACCATCAGGATGAGGGGATGGGGGGTGTTGGTGTCCACGACGAAGCCCTGGGTGAGATCGCCGCCGGGGTCGCGCAACGAGAGCGTGAGAGCGGACGTGGCGTTGGTTTCGTTGCCGAGCAGGCCGAACCGCTGCAATTCCGCGTCGAATCGGCTGGCTGAAATCAAAGTGCCGGCGGCATCGAATGCGAAGGTTTCGCCGGAATCGCCAGAGCGCGCCACGGACAAAATTTTTGTGAATTCAGCATCGGGATTGATGATGAGTGCGAGAGCGCCGCGCGTTTCGCCAGCGGCGTCTTTGATGGGTGCGGCGACCTGCATCACGGTCAGATCGCGCGGGGGTTGTTCATTAGGTGGGGCTGTGTCGAAAGTCTGGGCGGGATGGTTCGTTCCCACGTCATGTCGTGCTCCAAAAAGATCGCGCTGCGGACGCTGTTCCCCGTTGGGGCGGACGCCGAGGCGGCGGGGGGTTTGGGGTGGCTTGAGTTTGAACGGCGTGATGATAATGGCTTCACCGCTGGTGAAGAGCTCAGTGTATTTGGGCTGCAACTCCTCCGGCACTCGGTTGCCCTGCCTGCTCCGGCGACGGCCCGCGTCGGAGATGACGGTGAGGTTGGTGTTAACGAGATGCACCATGCCGTAACCCAGCGCGCGGACGCGTTCTTGTAAGCGCTCGCCGGTCATGAGTTCGCGGGACAGCTCGCCCAGCGCGGTGCGATTTGTGAACCCCTCGGTCGGCTGATCGAGCAACTTGAGCGCGACGGCTTTCAATCGCGGCTCGTCAGCGAGCAAAGCGGCAATGCGCTTTTGGTTGGCCATCCAGATTTCGAGCGCGGTTACGTTGGCGTCGAGCGTGGCGTTGAGGTCATCGCGGACCTCGCGGTGGATGGTCGCATGCAATTGCCTATCCGCCCACCCGCCCACGCTGGCGACCAGCAGAGCGAGGAGCAGCGGGACAAGCCAGATGTTTTTACCACCCATCATACGCGAATCATACGCCATTCAATGACGCAGGCGGGAAGAAAAAGTTTCAATAACTTCATACCGACATGGCATTAAAATGGGGCATGCTTAAACGGCCTTAGGGCCTGTCTGAAAATTGGGAGTGGTGCTGTTTTGTGGCAATGGCTTTATGGCGAGGCGCGACGGAGGAGAAAACCCATTGTGGGTCTTCGACTAAGTGGCAACGAAGCCAGACGGATATTGAAGCGCAAAACCTTCGGGCGGCAGTTCCCTTGGTTTTGGCCTTCGTTGTCGCAGGCGTCACAGCCCGCTCCGGGGATGCTCCGCCTGCTCCGCCCCGCCCAAACCCAAACCCCCAAGCCGCCGCACTAGTCCTAATTTTCAGAGAGGCTCTTAAATTCTGCGAGCTGTGTTTCGATAAAAGAAAACGCGCCGTGAATCACCTCACTTCTTCGGCTGGCCGGGCGTGGGCGAGTAATACTTGAACATTATACCAGTCACATCGGCATTCACTGATAACACAGAGAAACCAAAATGCTTGGTGACTTTTTCGTAATCGGGCAACAGCGAGAAATCCAACCAATCCTTCAACTGCTTCTCGGGCGACGCAAACGGGATCATGCTCTCAATCACACTGCTGCTCGTGATGTTTGTGTTGGCCGCGCTGAGTTTCAACATGTCGATCGCAAGCCGCATACGCTCTGATTCGTTTTCGTAAGTGAACCATCCGCTACTTTGACCTGCTACCTTGGCGACGGCCTCTGCCAATCCAGCCGTGTCGCGCAACGCTTTGCCCTGACTCTCGCTGCTGCGAAGGAATTCCTCCAGCGTGGCGTCATCGGCGCTGAACGCCACATAGCCGCCGCTTGCCACGTAGCTCAAACTCCGCGTCACGCCACCTGCAGGACTCGCGGACATGGTTGGCGGCTTGAATGAATAGATCTTGCGCCCCAGAAACTCCCGGGTCTTGGGGTTCGCGCCGGACGGCGAGAGGATCACAAACAATCCCCTGAGTGACGCGGCCAGCTTTTCCGCATTGGGCGAGCCTAGGAGAAAGAGCGACGGGGCTGCATCCACTTCCGCGGCTGATTTACCGCGCGGCGCTTTTTCGTAATACATCAGATCGTCGCCGAGATTGGCGAAGATGTTTTTGCGTATGTCGTAGTCCGGCTCGTCTAGGCGCATGGCTTCGTTGGCATTGCTAAGAATGAATTCCCATGTTTTCAATCCGTCCGGGAAGACATCCGTGACCATCTTTTCCAACGTAGCGATCATCTTTTGCCCATCTAGCCGCCAGCGTGAAAACTTCACGGCATCTGCGGGCACGAAAACAGGCACGCCGGATTCTTTTGTCTCCATGGCAAGCAACTTCATCAGACCGGCACGTGTGGATTCGGGCGCGTTAAGGAAAAACTCAACAGCGCGGCCGTCGCCAGTATCGCGCAAATTGAACGCTATGGTCTTGAGTCCGCCCAGACCGGTGGCAGCGATGATTTTGCTCGCAGAGGGGATGGGCAATGGGCTCGGGGCATCAGGATTTTCGGAATCGGCCATCACCTTCGCCAGCACATCCACGACTATTTTTGCGTTGAGCCAACCGAAGAAGGGTGCGTCGCGGAACATGCCGATGCGCGCGGATTCAAAATCCGGTTGTTCTGCAAGCGTGGCGACCGAGCTGCCGGCAGCCACGCGTGCCATGATTTTCTCCACGACCTTTACGGTGCTGCCGACAATGAGCAGCGAATCACTTTGGCCGATGACGAGCTCATCGCGTTTCACCTCTTTCTTGTCGCCTTCCTTGCCGAGCTCCTCCACGTCCTGATGTTGGGGGAAAAACTGGCGTAGGGTTTTCGGCATGTCGTTCGTAGTGAGGGGAACGATGGAGAATTCCACGTCGCGAATCTTCTCGGTCTTGATCTGCTTGCCATCCGCATTCCACTTCTTTCGCAAGTCGGCGAGATTCTTTTTCAACAATGAGCTCTTGTCTTTCGCATCGAGCAGGAAGACGAACGCGGGCACGCCGCCGTCCTTTTTCCCCTGCCAACCTTCCTGCGCGACCGCGAAGGTGACTTGCCCCTGCAACAACGCTTCGTAATCGTCGAGCTTCACACCTAGGTCGCGCTCAAGCGGTCTGACGAATTCTTCACTCCACTTGGCCGCGAACTTCGTGCGGAATGGTTTCATGGCGGCGTCATCCCAGAACTGGCTCTGAGGAGATTTCTTGTAGACCTCACGCAGCTTTGACCAATCCGGCGCGGAAACCATGGCGAGCGTGTCGGGCGGCAACAGCTTCTCCGCCGGGGGGATCACAGCGAATAACGACGTTGAACCGAGCACTAATAAGAACAACGCGTTTAGAAGAAGAACGGCGCGGGTGATGGAAATCATTTTCTTAGTCATGGAAGATGGAGCAGTTGACGATAATTGACGGATCAGTCCTTGCCAGCCTTGAGCTTCGTGCGGCTTGGAGGTTCGAGATAACGGAACGGATTGCTGGGATTGTCATTGGCGTAAGCGTAGGCATCGCGATGATCTAGGAAGTGCCGCACCATCTCGGACGGGATCGCAAATCCGAGTCCTTCACCGGCGGTGATCTTCATGTTGGTGACGCCTACCACCTCTCCGAGGAGATTGAACAACGGCCCGCCACTGTTCCCGGGATTGATCTGAGTGGTGGTCTGCAGATAAAGATCACCACCGATCTGACGCGTCTTGGTGCTGAGGATTCCCTCGGTGACGGTGCGCTCCAAACCAAGCGGGCTGCCGATGGCAAACACGCGTTCACCGGTAGATAAAGCGTCCGCGCTACCGAGCTGGATGTGTTTGAACTTAGGCGCATCCTTATCCTCGATCTGCAACAGCGCGAGATCTGCGAACTTGTTCATGGCCACTATGCGGACCTGCTTGTAAGTGCGGCGTTCGAGCTGGCTGTTCTTCTGGTGATAAACCTCGATGGAAATCTGCGTCTCGCCTTCGATGACATGAAAGTTGGTGATGAGGAAACCCTCCTCATTGAGGAAGAACCCCGACCCCAACCCACCGGGTGTGCGGACTTGAACGACGGACTCGCCGAGTTGATTCACGAGATCGCGCACGTTCTTCTCCCCGCCAGCTTGGTGGCCCACGGAATAAAGCCCCGAGACCAACGTCGTAGCGGGAATCGTCACCGCAGGCTGGGTTGAAACGGCGGCAGAAGATTTTTTTCCGGACGAAGACGTCTTTGACAACACGGCTTGATCTCCAGAAATGATCCTTGTCACCGAGCTTTTGGGGATGACGAGCACCGTGTAACCGATATCCACGACGACGTTGTCACGCCGATCCGCGAGAATTTTCCCGGAGACGGAAGCGGCGTCCTTGAGTTCGACGACATC
>WBXK01000129.1 GCA_008933055.1 Verrucomicrobiota bacterium
AATTTAATTCTACTGCTCGCCTGCCTCGCGACCCAGATCGCACTGGCCTAACCTTCCTTGGCCGAAAAGAATGCTGCCGAAAACGCGGCGATCCAAAAGGAATGGTAGGCTTGGAACGCGCCGGCCCTGCCGTTTCGCCTCGTCGGCAACATCCATTACTTCGGCGCGTCCGGTATCAGTTCGTTTCTCATCACCACGCCGGAGGGACGGTAATACATCAATCACCCGCCCCCTCTGCCTAAATTAACCTCCAAGACTGAGGCCCTCGTCAAATCCGCACCTGACGATACGCTCCCGGCAGTAGCGTCTGTTCAGGACGCGGCGCGTCGGTGGGCGGCCAATCCATCGTACCGTTCACAACCTCGCGCATCTTGTTAAACCACCATGTCGCCCGTGCCATGCGATCTTCCCGGCGTGCTGTCCGGGTCGCGCGTTGTCCGGCGTTCAAGCCGAGTTCGAGTTGTTCGTTCGTTTGTTCTGTCGTCATTATTGTCATGTTTTGCCTTTCAGTTACGTGCAAATCATGACGGGTGGGGTAGGACAAAAACCGTCCAACCAAAAAGATTTCTAAAAAAATTCAGGAGCGAAAAGGAGCGGGAAAAGCAGATAAAATCAAACCGGCCTGCCCTTGGGAATGCGTCCGAGATGAAAGATCAGGAAGCCGTGCAGAAAACGTTTCAACTCCGCAGTCTGCGCCTCGCTCAACTTGAGCCGCGCGATCATCGTCCACTCCTGATTCGTCAATGCGCTGACGATCTGCCGCGTGCCGGGCGTGAGTTTGATTTCGTCAAGATCAGGTGCTAGGCCGAGTTCGTGGAGGAACTTCAGCTCAAAGGCGAATATCGTCTGTGGTTGCGCGGGATGTTGCGGGATGTTTTCCAACACGCCATACAGCAGATGGTAGATCGAGGGTAGAGGCGTGTCCGTCTCCGTCGCCTGCTCGATAAGTCGAGTGCAGTACGCTGCGTGTTGCAGCCAACCCATGTCTTCCCGCAACGACGAGTTCAGCGACTTTAACTTCACCTCGCGCAACGCGTGCAACTCCGAACGCTGGCTTCGCGTAAAACTGAACTCCGCGAGAAAAAACAGGTCCAGCTTACCTGCAAACGGTGACTTGGGTCGCCGCGCGCCTTTGGCCACCGTGCTGATGCGCCCGCAATCCGGCGTGAGCCAATTCACGATCACGCTCGTCTCCGTGAGCGGACGCGTGCGTAGGATGATGCCGGTCGCGGATTGGATCATGGCTTCAAACTCGCCAGCTTCCTCACCAGCCGATTTTCCTCTCGCTTCATCTTCAGTCGGTCTGCCGCGCGATGATCGTCGTGACCCAGTAGGTGCAAGACTCCATGCACGATATAGCGGGTCAACTCAGATTGCCACGTCGTACGAAACCGTTTGGCCTGTCGGATCGCTTCGTCCACGCAGATGAACAATTCGCCGTGAATTGCGTCGCGAACCACCTTGCGTCGCGACTCCTGCTCTGGAGTGTGATCGAACGTGATGACATCAGTTGAACCTTCGTGCTGAAGAAAGGTTTCGTTCACGAGCGTCATCTCCTTATCAGCGACGAATGTGACGCCAAGCTCAGCCTTCGCGACCTGCAATTCACCGAGCAACGCCATTGCGGTTTTGCGGAGCTGTCGCACGTCAAGCTTCCTCGCACGTTGGCGGTTGAGGAACGTGACGTAAAACAAGTTACGCGCGGCTGCCATGATCTACTCCGACTTCGGTTTGCCTCGATGCTCCTCGTACGCTGCCACGATACGTTGCACGAGTTGATGCCGCACGACATCGCGCCTGCCGAACTCCACCACAGCGATGCCTTCCACGTTGTGCAACACGCGATGCGCCTCCAACAACCCGGAATGTTTGTGCGACGGCAAATCAACCTGTGTTTCGTCGCCCGTGATTACGGCCTTCGATCCGTGACCGAGCCGCGTGAGGAACATCAGCATCTGCTCGGTGGTGGAGTTCTGAGCCTCGTCGAGGATGATGAATGCATTATTCAACGTCCGCCCACGCATGTAGGCCAGCGGCGCGATTTCGATCACGTTTCGCTCCGTGTACTTTTGAATTTCTTCCGCGGGCAACATGTCCTGCAACGCATCATGCAACGGCCTGAGATATGGCATGATCTTCTCGTAAAGATCGCCCGGCAAAAATCCGAGTGCCTCCCCCGCTTCCACCGCTGGTCGCGTCAAAATGATCCGGGACACTTTTCCCTCGCGCAACGCAGAGATGGCCATCGCTACTGCGAGATAGGTCTTGCCCGTGCCTGCAGGCCCGATGCCGAACGTGATATCGTGTTTGCGTATCGCCTCGATATATTTTTTTTGCCCGACCGTCTTTGCAGTCACGCCAGCCTTGCGTTCGTGAGTCTGCACGCGGTCGTTCATCAAATCCTTGAGCGTCGTCACACCTTCGTGTTTCACGATATTAAGCGCGTGGGTGAACTCGCGATTCTTGATGGACGATCCCGCTTTGAGCGACGCTTCTAGCGACACGAACAATTGCTTAGCGCGATCTAATCCGTCCGCCGGGCCATCGAGTTTGATCCAGCCATCGCGCGCGGTGGCTTTGACGCCAAGTTGTTTTTCCAAGGCCTCCAGATTGTGGGGGTCGCTGTTGAACAATTGCTGAGCGATGCGGGCGTTATCGAAATGAAGCGTTTCAGTGGCCATGGGGAAAATGTTCTGAAGTTAAGCCGCCATCGCTGCGCGAAGTTTTGCCGCCAGCTCCGTCAATGCCTGCGGCACGACGCTCGTGTCTGCTATGACCGCCATGAAATTCACATCGCCGCTCCAGCGCGGCACGATATGGATGTGGACGTGTTCGATGATGCCCGCACCCGCGACCTTGCCGAGGTTGATGCCCAAGTTGAATCCCTCCGGCTTGATCTCGCTTTTGAGAACCGCGATGCACCGCCGCACGAGCTTCCACAAGTCTGACACCTCCTCGTCCGTGAGACCGTCTAGGTCTGGCGATTGTTTGTAAGGCACCACCATCAGATGCCCGCCGGTGTAGGGATAGCGATTCAGCAACGCGTAACACGTCCGGTCGCGTGCGATTACGTAATTGCCCACGTCGTCGCTGGATTGCGCGATGGTCTGGAACAAGCTCTCAGAAAGCTGCGGCTTGGGAGAGAGAATGTATTCGATGCGCCACGGCGCGTGGAGTGATTCCATGGGCGCAGGTTAAAAGTCATCCCGACGAAAGTCAAAAGCGGTTCTGGAGATCAATCGTATGATCTCTACTATGATAGCATCTCCGATTGCTGAACCCAGCAGGGGAAAAGCATTGGACTTAATATCATCCGCCAAAAAATTCGTTCCCAAGAACATTCAAAATCCTACCCAGCACCTTCTCTTTCCCCAGCACTTCTAGCAGATGATACAGGCTCGGCCCGTTCGGATTGCCCGTGGTGGCGAGTCGGGTCGGGTGGATGAGCACGCCCACTTTCACGCCGAGTTCGGTAGCGGCGGCTTTCAACGCAGCTTCAATGCTCGCCGCGTCAAAGGTCGCAAGTTTACCGAAGGCGTCGCGGACTTTTTCCACGCGCGGTTTGTTTTCCGGCACAAAACTCTTCTTCGCCGCTTCGGGGTCATAGGCGATGTCCTCCGTGAAATAAAACCCGGCGTAGGCAGGAAGTTCGCTAAACGTTTTGATCTTGCCTCGGCATGTGTCGAGAGCGGCTTTGACGTAGGCCGTGTCGAATCGATTGGTATCCACACCTGCCTTGGCGAATGCGTGAACGCCAAGTTCGTAAAAGCGATCGGGCGCGAGTTCCCGGCAGTATTCGCCTTGCAGCCAAGTGAGTTTCTCGAAGTCAAACTTGGCGTTGTGTCGGAGGATCTGCGGCAGATCAAAACGCTCGATTACTTCGGCGAGCGACAATTTTTCCGTGTTATCCTTGGGCGACCAGCCGAGCAGGCACAGGTAATTGTTCACGGCCTCGGGCAGAAAACCGTCATCGCCGTAAGTCGTGAGGGACGCGCCTTTGTCGCGCTTGCTCATCTTGCTGCCGTCGCCGTTCAGGATGAGGGGGATGTGCGCATACTTGGGCGGCTCGACGCCGAACGCACGGAACAGCGCGATGTGCTTGGCGGTGTTGCTCAGGTGATCTTCACCACGAATGACGTGCGTGATGCCCATCTCTAGATCGTCCACGACGTTGACGAAGTGGAACACGGGCTGCCCGTCCGAACGCACCAAAACCCAATCCGGATCTTGCTCCTCGCGGTCCGTGAGCGGACGCACCACATCGCCGACGACCAGATCGGGAATCAAGATCGGCTCGCGCGTCATCTTGAATTTGATCGCGCCTTGATGTTCGTAAGCGAGGCCGCGCGACAGCAATGCCTCCACGCGTGCGGTGTAGTTGGCTTTGCGTTGCGATTGGAAATACGGGCCGCGATCGCCCTTGCTTGCACCAGTGGCGTCAGACGTGAGAGGACCTTCGTCCCAATCCAGTCCGAGCCAGCGCAATCCTTGCAGAATGACGTCCACGGCTTCCTGTGAATTGCGCGCCGCGTCGGTGTCTTCGATGCGCAGGACGAACGTGCCGCCGGTGTGGCGGGCATACAGCCAGTTGAACAAAGCGGTGCGCGCCCCGCCGATGTGCAAGTAACCGGTGGGCGATGGAGCAAAACGAACGCGAGGTTTCATATAGTCGTAACCTCAGATTACGCGGATTAACGCAGATGAAAAAGAAAAACTCCCCAAATCAAATGGATTGCTCCACGCCGCTTTCCAAATACCCTCATCGCCCTAAGTTTATTGACACGATGACTCATTCTTCCAACAACGCGATCCCGTCCATCCCGGACGGCGTCAAACTCGTCACGCTAGAAAACGGCCTCACGATCATCACGCGTGAAGATCACAGCGCGCCCGTCGTTTCCGCGCAAGCGTGGGCCATGACTGGCAGCATTCACGAGGGACGCTGGCTCGGCGCGGGGTTGTCGCATGTGCTGGAACATATGTTGTTCAAAGGCACGACCACGCGCCCGGGCAGTCGCATTGATCAGGAAGTGCAGGAAGCGGGCGGTTACATGAACGCCTACACGAGCTTTGATCGCACGGTCTATCACATTGACGTGCCGAACACAGGCGCGCGTGTGGCCATTGATATTCTTTGCGACATCATGCAACACGCCTCATTGCCACCTGATGAACTCGCCAAGGAACTCGATGTCATCCGTCGTGAGATGGACATGGGACAGGACGATCCGGGTCGCCGTTCCGGTCGGCGATTGTTCGAAACCGCTTACACCAAGAGTCCCTATCGCAATACCGTCATCGGCTATCTCGACATCTTCAACGAACTCAAACCCGAGGACATTCGCGGCTACTACACGGAGCGTTACGCGCCCAACAATGTTTTCTACGTCGTCACCGGCGATGTGAAGCACGACGATGCCGTCGCACAAATCCGCGAGGCTTACGCGAAGACAAAAGCCCGCGCGTTGCCGCCAATGGTTCTGCCCACGGAGCCACGCCAGACTGCCTCGCGTGAAATCATCGAGGAAACTGCCATCGAACTCGGTCACATGCACTTCGCATGGCACATCCCGGACATCCGTCACGCTGATATTCCGTTGCTCGACGTGCTGGCTGTCTTGCTTGGCAGCGGACGCAGCTCGCGTTTTTATCAGGAAGTGCGGGAGAAGTTGGGCGTGGTTCATTATGCCGACGCGTGGACTTATAATCCCGGCAACCCTGGACTCTTCGGAATCAGCGCGATGGTGGATGCAGATAAGTTCACTGCCGCACGCGATGCGTTGCTGACTGAGATGGACAAGTTAAAGAACTCGCTGGTGTCAGCCGCTGAATTGCAGAAAGCCGTAAAACAATTCATCAGCGCCACACTTTCCTCGCGTAAGACCATGCAAGGTCAAGCCGCAGACCTTGGCAGCAACTGGCTTTCTGCGGGTGATCTGAATTTCTCGCAACGTTACCTGGCCGCCGTCCAGCGCATCACGCCCGCTGATTTGCAACGCGTGGCCCGCGACTATCTCACGCCGGAAAACCGCACGCTCTACGCGCTGTTGCCGAATGGCACATCGCCGAAAACCACCGCCGTCACCGAAACCAACACCGAGCACGCGGTCCAGAAATTCACTCTGCCCAACGGCCTCAAGTTGCTTGTGAAGGAGGATCATCGCCTGCCGTTCGTGGAACTGCGCGCGGTGTTTCAAGGAGGCGTACTGGCGGAAGACGCGGTCAACAGCGGTATCACTCAACTCTTCTCTCGCCTCAACATCAAAGGCACGAAAACGCGCAGCGCGGAAGAGATCGCCACACAGATCGAATCCATCGGCGGCTCGCTCGACAGCTACGGCGGCAACAACAGTTTTGGCGTGAATGCAGAGGTTCTCAGTTCAGATTTCGCCACGGGGCTTGAACTCGTCGCCGATGTGATCCTCAATCCTACATTTCCCGCCGCGCAACTCGAGCGCGAGCGCGAAGTGCAGATCGCTGGCATTCGCGGGAACAAAGATGAGTTACTCAAGAGCGCGTTCAAGGCGATGCGCGCTGAGCTGTATGGAAACATCGGCTATGGATTGGATTCACTCGGCACGGAGGAGACTCTTGCGAAACTGGATTCGGCAACCGTCACGGCGTTCTACAAAAAACTCGCAACGCCTTCCAACTGTGTCATTGCGATCTACGGCGACGTGAAAACATTCGACGTTAAATCGACCATTGAGAATGTCTTTGGCAGATGGCAAACGGCAGATGGCAGATTGGTCAACCCCAACTCCCAACTCCCAACTCCTATCTCCCAATCGCCGCGCCGTGTCACCGATTCGCGTGATAAGAAACAAGCCGTCGTTGTCATCGGATTTCCCGGCACGACGTTGAACTCAGACGAACGTCAAGCGATGGAACTGTTGCAGGAAGCGTGCAGCGATCTCGGCTCACGCTTGTTCCTACGCATCCGCGAGAAGCTCGGCCTCGCCTATTACGTCGGGGCGCAAAACATGTTGGGACTCACGCCCGGCTACTTCGCGCTGTACGCGGGCACTGAGCCGGAGAAAGCGGCGCAAGTTGAGGAAGAGATGTTCAAAGAAGTTGAATTGCTGCGGACGGATTGTTTGACCGAGGAAGAACTCAAACGCGCCAAGGCCAAGATCATCGGCCAGCGGAAGATCGGTCGCCAAGACCTCGGCGGACTCGCCACCTCCACCGCTCTCGATGAACTTTACGGCCTTGGCTACATGCACAGCGAAGCCGAAGACGCGAAGATCGAAGCGACCACGCTCTCGCAGGTCAAGGCGGTGGCGCAGAAATATCTGCGCAAGGAATTGGCGGTGGTGGCGGTGATCAACCCGGGCGGGAAGTAAACGGCGTGATTCTGGAGCGCCGCTCTGTTTCCTTTCCCTTCTTGGATTGAGCATCTCCCTGCTTCAGGCTGCTCCAGAATCCATGTTCAGCCGTGAAACGGCCGCCCGTTCCTTTTCGCGTATTGCGCGGTTCGAATGCAGTGGCGATCTCCGCCGTCACTGCACGCCGACGCGATAGAAGTAAGGGCCGCC
>WBXK01000130.1 GCA_008933055.1 Verrucomicrobiota bacterium
AACTGGCGTGGCACGCCGTCGGCACCACGAAACCATGGATCGAAATAATCATTCGCCCAGTAGTCGTCGCTCTGACCGATCAGGGCGAGATGGAAATAAAGCACGTCTTGAAACCCGCGATCTTGCGGACGGAAGGGATAATTGTCGCCCAAATGCCATTTACCAAACTGACCCGTGCGATATCCATTGGCCGCGAAAATGTCCGCCGCGGTCGGAATTCCAGAACGCAACAACATCCGCGACGTGGCAACTTGGCTGGCGCCGTTGCGGAAACAATCCATACCTGTGAGCAATTGCCCCCGCGTCGGCGTACACATCGGCGCAACGTGGAAATCGGTGAGCCGTACGCTCTCCTTGTGCAGCTTGTCCACGTTCGGGGTTTTCATGATCGGATTGCCGTGGCACGAGTAATCGCCATAGCCCGCGTCGTCCACGAGCACGATGAGGACGTTTGGTTTTGAGGAAACGGTTTCCGCATCAACTGTTGTTCCCGCGAACAAACACACAGCAAGCGTTGGGAGCATGAAGCAAGACAAACGAAGCACCGCAAAGCCTACGAAAGGTTGGATCATATATTCAGCTTTGAACAAAACGATTCTCAATGGAAAGTAAAATCGAAGGAAATGAACTCGCTTGATTTCCCCTTGTAGCTCCGGCCAAGTTGATGTCATGCAACTGTCCCACTTCACACTTCTGACGCGCTTATGTTTCGTCAGTCTCATCTGGTCATTAACCACCGTCCCCATCGTAGCCGATGAAGAACCACGCCCGCTCTTTGTCGAAGGATACGCGGGACACGTCAGCTATGTTCCCGGGGAGGAACTCACTTTGCACGTGTCAACCAGCGCGGCTAAGTTTTCCGTCGAGATCGTCCGGCTGGGCCCAAAACCGGAATCGGTCTGGTCGTCAGCCGCAGCCACCGGCAGCGAACATCCGGTGCCGGAAAACGCTTCCTCGCATGGTTGCCGCTGGCCGGCGGCAGTGACATTGAAAATCCCAGCCGAGTGGCGCAGCGGATATTACCAGGTGGCGTTGCGGGCGCGAGATCGCGGCGGGAAATTCACCCAGATCAACACGAGGACTGCCGAGGGCAGTTGCTTCTTTGTGTTGCGACCCGCCGAGCCGGGCAAGGCTTCAAAGATTCTCCTCCAGCTTTCCACCCACACTTACAACGCCTACAACAGTTGGGGAGGGTTCAGCCTATACGCCTTCAACGGTCGCGGCGGAAACCAGGGCCACCGCGTTTCCTACGAACGTCCGCCGGGGAGTCTGTTCTTCATGTGGGAGCAACCATTCGTGGAATGGGCAGAACGAAATGGCTACACCTTCGACTACGCCGCCAATGGCGATCTTGAGTCCCACCCGGAGATGCTGAAGGCATATCGCCTAGTGTTGAGTGTGGGTCACGATGAATACTGGTCCGGCCCTATGCGCGACAACCTGGAGAAGTTCATCACAGACGGCGGCAACGTGGCGTTCTTCAGCGGCAACACCTGTTGCTGGCAGGTGCGCAGCGAGGACGATGGACGCGCATTGACCTGTTACAAACAGAATTTTTACGTTGATCCCGCTTATCTGAAACGTGATTTCAAAACGTTGAGTACCGCGTGGAGTCATCATCTGCTCAAACGACCCGAGAATGAACTCACCGGCGTCGGTTTTCTTTGGGGGGGCTTCCATCTCAGTCACGGACAATTCATGGATGGCTCTGGCGCGTTCACGGCGCATCGCCCCGAGCATTGGGTATTCGAGGGCACGGGTTTGAAACGCAACGACGCGTTCGGTGGCAAAGACACCATCGTTGGTTACGAGTGCGACGGCTGTGAGTTAACTTGGAAAGACGGTCTGCCGAGTCCAACGCATCGCGACGGCACACCGGAAACATTTGAAGTGCTCGGCACGGCGCCGGCTCGCTGGCATCCCGACGACTGCGAGTGGTATGAGAAATGGGAACGTGGTCGCACCGGCGCAGCATGCCTCGGAATTTACACGCGCGGCGGCACTGTCTTCACCGCCGGCACCACAGACTGGTCGCATGGTTTAAGAGGCGGCGATCCGTCGGTGGAACGGATCACAAAAAATATTCTCGAACGTCTTTCCAAGTGAATACCTCTCGCACGGTAGCGACCGGCATTTTGTGGGTGGCGGGCTGCCTCTGCAACTCGGTAAACGCGGCGTCCGTCTCGCCAGAACTGTTTCCGCCGGAAATGCGCCTCGAACCGCTGCCGTCGCAAGCGCCGGAACCCAAGAACAACCCAAGCGCTGCGGCAAAGGTCGCATTGGGTCGGCTGCTTTTTTTTGACCCGATACTTTCAGCCACTCGGGATGTTTCGTGCGCTACGTGCCATCGCCCGGAATTCGGATGGGCTGACGGACGCGGCACACCCATCGGCGTCGGCGGCTCGGGCGTTGGTCCGGGGAGAATTCTTCGCGCCACCAATGCGTTTCCCCCGCTCACGCGCAACACTCCCACGTTGCTGAACGTCGGCTTCAACGGATTGGTCGCTGGCGCGAAGTCCGATCCTGCCTTCGCGCCGATGTTTTGGGATTCGCGGGTCGAAAGTCTGGAACGGCAAGTCCTCACACCCATCCGATCGCGGGAAGAAATGCGTGGGGAGATATGTTCGGAAGCCGAGGCCGTCGATCAGGCCATCAGTCGGTTGCGGAGCATTGCCGAATATCGGGATCAATTCAGCAAAGCATTTAGGCAGCCGCAAGCCAAGGCCGTCACCACTGTGCATCTGGCCCATGCCATTGCCGCTTTCGAGCGAACTCTCGTCAGTAGGGAAGCCCCAATTGACCGATTCCTGTGTGGGAACAAGGAAGCGATGAGTGCGGAGCAGCAGCGCGGTCTTCAGGTGTTCCAGGACGCCGGTTGTATCCAGTGTCATGGCGGCCCGATGTTTTCTGATTACAAGCTCCATTTCCTTTCTGTGTCAGACGACTCCGCGCGTGGTAGGCGCGAGTTCCGCACGCCCACGCTTCGCAACCTCAAGTTCACCGCGCCTTACATGCACGACGGCAGTTTGCCCACACTCCGAAGCGTTCTCGAATTTTATGAGACGTTGATGGATGCCGCGAGCGAAACGCTCGATGGCGGGGCCGGCACTACACCAACAATCGACCCGCTGCTCAAACGACTCAACCTCAATGCCGATGATTTCCCGGCGCTCGAAGCTTTTCTAGAAGCGCTCAACGACAACTATTTTGATAAGACAATCCCCACCAAAGTTCCCAGCGGTCTGCCAGTGCTCAAATAAATATGACATCAAACCGAATTCCTTTCCATATTTTGAGGTGTAACGGACTCTTCTTGGCCGCCGTATGTCTATGCGGAGTGTCAACGCTCGCTCAAACATCCGTCCCGAAGGACCGCCCACGCGCTCGTCCGCCCTCGGCACTCACAGGCTGGGCCGATTGGGAGAAAGGCGAAGAAATGCTAAAGAGGCTCAACGTCCCGCCTGCTCCCGTGCGCACAGCTGAAGAGGAGTTAAAGACCTTTAAGCTCGCGTCCGGCTATCGCATCGAACTCGTCGCCGCCGAGCCACTGGTTCAAAACCCGATTTTCTTCGAGTTCGATCCCGACGGACGCATCTGGGTCGTCGAATACCAGGGTTACATGCGCGACCTCGCCGGGAGCGGTGAGGGCGATCCCATCTGCCGCGTGGTCGTGCTCGAAGACACCGACGCCGATGGCCGCGCGGACAAGAGCACGGTCTTTCTAGACAAACTCGTGATGCCGCGCTCGTTCGCCTTTGTCAAAGGCGGCGTGTTGGTGCAAGAGCCGCCTAAACTGTGGTTCTGCGAAGACACTGATGGTGACCTGCGCTGCGACAAACGCACCGAGGTCGGCACGATGGGCGTCGCGGGCAACCCGCAGCACACCGCCAACGGTCTGCGTTACGGCATCGACAACTGGCTACATAACGCCGACTGGTCCAAGCGCCACCGCTGGTCGCGCGATGGCAAGCTCATCGAGGAAGAAACCATCCATCGCGGGCAGTTTGGGCTGACGTTCGACGAGACAGGCCGCTTCTTCACTTGCTATGAGAACAAAGCGCTGCATGGAGATTACCTTCCTGCCGAGTACCTGCTGAAAAATCGGAGTCTGCTGAAAGTCTTGCAGCGCGGCGGCGGACGCTCCGGGTTCGGCGTCAACGTGAATATCGGCGCCAAGGCTCAAGAGATTTTCCCCATCCGCGTCACGCCCGCCATCACTCTCGGCGCGCTCGAACTTCGTGACGATGGCCGTTTGCGCACCTACACCATCGCCAGCGGCGTTTGCTGCTACGATGGCCACCAGTTTCCCCCGGAAGCTCGCGGGAATTTTTTTGTCCCGGATTCTGGGGGACATTTGCTCGGACGGCTGACGATTCCGCCCGGCATCGCACCCCTAGCATCACGCTATTATCCTGCGGAGCAAGAATTCCTCGCTTCGACCGACGAACGATTCCGCCCCGTCAACGCACGCGTCGGACCCGATGGCGCGCTCTACGTGGCCGACATGTATCACGGTATCATCGAGCACGTCATCTTCATGGTGCCGTGGCTGGCAAAGCAGATTCAGGAACGCCACCTAGATCAAGGCAACGACCTCGGTCGCATCTGGCGCATCGTTGCCGAGAACCGCCCGCTTGACCGCCGTTCGCCGAAGCTCGCGCAAGCGGCCAGCTCCGTACTGGTGAAAACACTTGCGCATCCGAACGGCTGGCATCGGCTCACCGCGCAGCGCCTTCTCGTCGAGCGAAAGGACACCACTGCCATGCCTCTGTTGCGAGAACTGGCCGCACGCGGCAACTCATCCACAAACTCTCTCGGCCAACTTCACGCTCTCTGGACACTCGAGGGACTTGACGCACTCGACCTGGAGACCCGGCTGTCCGCACTCGATAGCGCTGATGAACGCATCCGTGCCGCCGCCGTGCGTCTTTGTGAACGAGAAGCAAGTCCCGAAGCACTCACCGCGCTCACCGAGCGCCTCGCAGACCCCTCGCAATCCGTCCGCCTCCAACTGGCACTTTCGCTCGGTACGTTCCGCGATGCGAAGGTGACCGGGCTGCTCGCACAACTGCTCGCCCGTGACGATCACGCGCTTTTTCGCACCGCCTCGTTAACTGGGCTGGCCGGAAGTGAACTGGAATTCCTGACCGAGTTGTTGCGTGACCGCCGAAATAACAAGACGGATACTCAGAATGCTTTCTTTCTCCTGACGTCCTCGGCGAGCGAGGAGCATCTCCGCCGGCTCACCACGCTGCTCGGCCAGTGCGTTCTCGAAGAAGCGCAAGCTACGCGGGTAAATGCATTGTTTGATCTCTTTGAGGCGACCACCCCAGACCGCTTGTGGCCGCGCGATGCATTGCTCGAAGCCTTCGCAAGTGTGCGTAATAACCGTCCGTTCGCACTCGCGAAGGAGCCGACGGCACTCAGCAAGTTGATTCACAGTCCAGAGCGTGGTCTACGCGCGGCTGCGGAAAAAGCATTGAATCAGTTCACTTGGCCCGGAGCGAAACTGGCGTCCTGGCTGACAGAGAGTGGCCCGCCGCTCACGCCGCAGCAGGAGAAACGTGTTGCTGCAGGGCAGGAGTTGCACGCCATGACCTGCGCCGCGTGCCATCAACCGCACGGCGGTGGCAACGCCGGAGTATCCCCGCCGCTCGCAGGCAGCGACTGGGTGACTGGCCCTCCCGAGCGTTTGGTGCGTATTGTTTTGCACGGCCTCTATGGACCAATCCAAGTGAATGATCAGGAATGGAATCTCAGCATGCCCGGGTTCGGCGAGAGCGGCATCTTCGACGATGAAAAACTTGCCTCCGTATTGAGCTATGTCCGTCGAGCGTGGGGCAACACCGGAACGCCCATAGACCCTGCGCTCGTCGCCAAGGTGCGGAAGGAAACCGCCGGACGCACACTGCCCTGGCGCGCAGAGGAACTGGTTCACGTCGTCAGCAAAACCGACGAAACACCACCAATCCAGCCCAGCGCGAATGGAGACGTTGTTTTGCCAGCGAGCCGCGCAAATGTATTTGCGCAGCGGCTTGCCTATCGCCCCGCGCTTGATCTGCTCGGCCCGTGGATCAACAAAGACGACGTGGCTGAGTGGCGTGTGAATTTGCCGAAGGGTGGGACGTACGAGGTCTATGTGCTGCTTGCAGCAGACGAAGTTTCCGCAGGAAACCAGTTCACCGTTGAAACCGAAGGCAGCCAAACGATCAGCACCGTGCAATCAAGCGGCGGCTTCGACCGCTTCCGGGAATTTCCCGCGGGCAAGCTGACGCTCCACCCCGGCGTCAACCGCCTGCTGATGCGTCCGCACGGCCCGCTCCAAAGCGAACTCGCCGATGTGCGAAGTCTGCGCCTTGTGCCAGCGCGGTAAAAGAATGCCCAAATAGCGGATCGAGTATTCAACTCAACAGCCAAGTGCCCTACCGCAAGAGCGCCTTAAGCTTGGAGATCTCGCCCGTGTAATCAGACTTGCCCGCTAGATTGGTCCACTCCCAAGGATCTTTCTGTTCGTCGTAAAGCTCCTCCGTTCCGTCCTTGTAACGGATGTAACGCCAGCGCTCGGTGCGCAGAGCTTTGTTGCCGTCGCCCATGGTCATGATTGCCGCTTGCTTCCATTCGGCACCGGGATTCTTGAACAACGGCACGAGACTCTGGCCTTCATTGTCAGCCTTCGGCGGCAGCCCTGCCAGTTCGAGCAGCGTTGGGTAAATGTTCAGCAAGGTCACCGGCGTGTGGCAGCGACTGCCCGGCTTGGTGACGCCCGGGGCCACGATGATGAACGGAATCCGGTTGGCTTTCTCCCACAAGGTGAATTTCACGCAACTGGTCTTGTCGCCCAAGTGATAGCCATTGTCCGACCACAACACGATGATGGTGTTGTCGGCCTTACCCGAGGCATCCAGCTTGTCCAACAACCGCCCGACCAGCGAGTCGGCGTAACTAGACGCTGCCTGATAACACTGCACCATGCGTTGCAGGCTGCGCGGGTCTGGCGGCTGGTTTTGGGTCGAGTTGTTGTAGATGAAATGCTGGTCGCTGGCCATCTTCCGGCCAGCTTGAGGAACATCGTCCAAATCGTCGGCGGGCATCGGCGGCATCTTGACGTTGTCCAAAGGGTAAAGCTTGAAGAATTCGGGCGCTGCGTAGAACGGCAGATGCGGCCTCAAAATTCCCGCTGCGAGAAACATCGGTTTGTCTGACTTCTCGTCCATTGCTCGGGAAACGTAATCGAACATTTTCTCGTCGCCCTGGAGCGCGGAAGTCTCGCCCCAATCCCAACCCATGTTCGCTAGTCCGGAGACGCCCTTCATGCCTTTGGTGTAACCGTTCAGGTGCGGCGAATCGGTGCGAGCTAGTTTTTGAAAATCGTCCCAGCTGTGGTCGGTCCCGCGCGGATCATCACCCGCGGCAGTGAAATGGAAAATCTTTCCCGCGCCTTTCGCGCGATAACCGTTATTCCGAAAATACTGTGGCAATGT
>WBXK01000131.1 GCA_008933055.1 Verrucomicrobiota bacterium
ATCTTTCTGGATGAGATCGGAGATATGTCGTCGCAATTGCAGGCCAAGCTGCTTCGTGTGACGCAGAATGGGTGCTTTAATCGCGTCGGTTCGAATCGCGAGTTGCAGGCCAATGCGCGCATCCTCGCCGCGACGAACAAGAATCTCGAAGACAAGGTGAAGGCAGGGACGTTCCGCGAAGATTTGTTTTATCGCTTGAACGTTGTGGAGTTGAACATCCCTTCGTTGCGCGAAAGGCCGGAGGACGTTTTGCCGCTGGCGACGTATTTCATCGCCGAGTTCACGCAAGGTAGGGCGCGTCTCTCGGCTGCTTTGGCGGATGGATTGGCCCGCTATTCTTGGCCCGGCAACGTGCGCGAACTGCGGAATGCCATGGAGCGGGCGGCATTGTTGTCGCGCGGCGAAATGATTTTGCCTGAGCATTTGCCAGCGCGTGTCCGTGCCGCAGTGGAACTAGCGACACCCGCCGCGTTGCCGGATGCACAGCGACTGGAAGAGATCGAGCGGCAGGCAATTCTCCAAGGATTGCGAGAGCATCAGAATAATCGAACGGAAACCGCAAAGGCATTGGGAATCAGTCGCCGGGCCTTGATCTACAAATTGCAGCGCTACCGGGAGCAGGGCTTTGAGGTTTGATGGACAGAGTTCCGAGTCCGTCACAGGCGGGATTTCAACCATTCGCGGGCTTCGTCTGGTGCCGTGAGTTCGTCTTGCAATTGTCTCTCTCGAATCTCGTTCAACAGCGCGCCCATCTCTTTGCCCGGTTTTATTCCAAGGGCGATCAGATCATTTCCGGTCAACAAAGGCGGGCGTATTTCTGGCTGACTCGCCAGCTCCGCTGATTGCGCCACGAGAAAATTATGCGTCTCTAGTTTGCCATTCGAGCCGAGGCAGTCGAGCCGGTGTAATTGCAGCTCCAAGGGAAACGTCTCCCGCATCAGCATCCGGCGAAGCGTCGCTTTTCGCATCTTAAGCGCGTCCTTAAATTGCATGTGGTGGCGGACGGCATCGGCGATCTCCTCGATCTGTTTTCGCGGGAAGCGAAGTCGTTCTAGGATTTCCACCGCCATCGTCGCGCCGATCTTTTCGTGTTCGTAAAAGTGGATGCTGCCGGTGTTTGCATCGCGCGCCGCCGTCAATGGTTTTGCAACATCATGCAGCAGCACGGCCCACGACAGGGATGGATGCGCGTCTGGCGGTAGTTGTTGCAACATCAGGCACAAGTGATTAAACACTGATCCTTCAGGATGATAATCCGGTGATTGCTCGCACGT
Source organism: Verrucomicrobiota bacterium (assembly GCA_008933055.1). Taxonomy (GTDB): domain Bacteria; phylum Verrucomicrobiota; class Verrucomicrobiia; order Limisphaerales; family JADLHS01; genus JADLHS01. The sequence goes on from WBXK01000131.1 coordinate 1,275, forward strand.
CACAGTCGCGGCGATTTCCGGAAGGATATGTTCTAGCAGGCCGCTGGCGTGGAGAAGTTTCAACCCCCGCTCGGCGTGCGGAAATTGAAACAGCTTGATCAATTCATCGCGCACACGCTCGGCACTGATGAGTTTGATCTTTGCGGAGTGAATTTGGATTGCGGCAAATGTCGCAGGCTCGATCTCGAATCCAAGTTGTGCGGCGAAGCGAACGGCCCGCAGCAGACGCAGATGATCCTCTCCAAAACGCCCCTCTGGCGAGCCGATGGTGCGGATCATCTTGGCGCGCAAGTCATCCTTGCCCCCGACCCAGTCATGAGATTGTCGTGTGATGGGATCAAAGAAAATTCCGTTCGCCGTGAAGTCGCGACGCCTAGCATCCGCTTGAGCGTCCGCGAACACAACCGTTTCTGGGCGGCGACCATCAAAGTAATCTGCCTCGGCCCGAAATGTGGCGATCTGAAACTGCTGCCCCTCGAAGACAACTATCACGACACCGAATTTCCGACCCACAGGTACGGTGTGCAGGAAAAGTTTTTCGATGTCATCGGGCCGCGCGGAGGTGGCGATATCGAAATCCCCTGGCTCACGCCCCAGCAAAAAATCACGCACGCAGCCGCCCACCCAGAATGCAGAGAAGCCGCCCGCCTGAAGGCGACGCACAATGTCTGTCGCGAGTTTACGGGTTTCAGTTTTATCGTCGGCAGCCATTTGCGATTTACCATTTACGTTGTTTAGGGAGCGAGTCGAGCCTTGATTTCCTGAATGTTGCCAGTCCCTCCGTACTTCGGCCTTTTTAATTTCTTAATTTTCATTTTTAATTGGCAGATGATTACGCGTTACTCGCGCCCCGAAATGCGGGCCATCTGGACCGACGAAAACAAACTCAAGATCTGGTTGCAGATCGAACTCCTCGCCAGCGAAGCTCTGGTGAAGGAAGGCGTCGTCCCGGCGAAAGATTTCAAAAAAATCAAAGTCGGTTGTGACAAATGGTTCGCTGACCTCCCCGGCCTCGTCGCCCGCCAGCGTGAATTGGAAAAGACCCTCAACCATGACGTGATCGGTTTCACCACCGCCGTCGCTGAAGCCATCAATGATCAAGCCAGCCGCTGGTTTCATTTCGGCCTCACCAGCAGCGATGTGGGTGATACCTGCTACGCCGTGCAGATGATGCAATCGGCGGACATTCTCATCGCGGACGTGAAGGCGGTGCTGCCCGTCATCGCCCGCCGCGCTAAGGAACACAAGTTCACGCCATGCATGGGGCGCAGCCACGGCATCCATGGCGAACCCACGACCTTTGGCCTGAAGCTAGCGTTGATGCACGACGAATTCACTCGCGCCCTACGCCGCCTCGAATCCGTGCGCCATGTCGTCGCCATCGGCAAGATTTCGGGTGCCGTCGGCACGAGCGCACATCTCTCGCCGCGCGTCGAGGCTTATGTTTGCAAGAAGCTAGGCATTCAACCCGCGCCAATTGCCACCCAAGTTGTGCAGCGCGACATTCACGCAGAATTTCAACTTTCAATGGCCCTGGTCGGCGCGAGCATTGAACGCTGGGCCGTTGAGTTCCGTCACCTGCAACGCACCGAGGTGCTCGAAGCCGAAGAGCCCTTCACCAAAGGCCAGAAAGGAAGTAGCGCTATGCCGCACAAGCGCAACCCTATCACTTGGGAACGCCTCACCGGTCTCGCGCGTGTGTTGCGTGGCAACGCGATGGCGTCGTTGGAGAACGTCGCCCTCTGGCATGAGCGCGACATCAGCCACAGCAGCGTCGAGCGCATCATTTTCCCCGATTCCTGTACCCTGCTCGATTACATGTTCGGCCTGCTCACGCGAATGATGGATGGCATCGTCGTCTATCCCGCGAACATGAAGAAGAACCTCGGCCTCTCGCTCGGCATGTGGAACAGCCAGACAATTCTGCTCGCGCTGATCAAAAAAGGTCTCACACGCGAAGCCGCCTACAAGATCTGTCAGGATGCCGCTATGAAGACTTGGGAAGTCAAACACGCCGGCCGCGATGACGCGGATTTCGTTGAGCAACTCAAGCTCGACACCCAAGTGCAAAAGTTTTTCAAGAAAGGCGAACTCGAAGCCCTCTGCTCGCTGGAGTTCCACTTTAAAGAGGTGAATAACAGATTTAAGAAGTTGGGGCTGTAACGTTGCCACAGTGGCCAAGGTCAAACAAACCTCTGACAGGGTGGAATTTACGGCTTAGTCTGGACCGGACTGTTCGTGCCCGCAGATACTGCTTCCGCTGCCGTTGGAGCATTTTTCGGGCGAATGACATTTGTCCTCGAGATTGAGAACGGCCACGCCCAGGAAGCGTCGCGCGACGTCATGATTTCCTGCGGTAGCCCCAAGCGACGCACCACGACAGGAGCAACCTTTGTCCAAAAGCATGCAAGCTTCGCAGCAAACCGAGCGCCGCTAGGCAGAGAGTCCGACGCTGCCAACGCTCCGTAAAAATCTGTTCTCGCCAGCGCTCCAATGCAGCTCATGAGCCTTTGGTGCTTGGCTTGCGAGTCCGGCTGGGCTTGGATAGCGCGCATGATTTTTTCCAAGCAGCGTTGCTGATCGCCGGCATCCGGCAACTGGCAAACCCAGTTGAAAGCTCCCGACCAATCGCTCTGCATCCACTGTTCCAACACGGCGAGTTGAAAGTAGACCCCAGAGTCGCTTGCCCCCTGATCGTTCATAATTGCCACCCTGATCGCGCTCGCATTGGTCATTGCAGACAACGGGTTCACCGCACCCAACCGCACCAGCAATGACTTCTGAAAGTGGCTCCGTTGTTGCGCTTCCAAAAGAATCGCGGCGCTCTGCAAGACTTCGGGAATTTCCTCCATTGGAATTCCTGCCGCGAGACGATCCAAGCTGCGCTGGCGGTTTTCCGCCTGCTCCGCTCCGCCAATTTTCTGCAACACCTGCTGCATCAGCTCTCCGCCCGCGCTCACTTCAAATGTCCCGGACGCTTCCGCTGTCGCTTTGGCCAAAGCCTCGCCATCCAACTGCCGTTGCTGCCACGCGTTTCTTGCGACCACCCCGACCGCCAGCAAAGCCAGCGCTGCTAGCACTGCAAAAACCTTGGTGAGCCGCCGCGCCTGCTGGTCGCGAGCTTTGATTTCGCGCGCTTGATCTTGGTTAAGCTTGATCTGGCTCTCTGCGTTCTGAGTTTGCTTTTGCGTTTCTTGAACCTGCTGCAGCGCGTCCCGGGCCTGTTGTTCCGCGGCGATGGCTTTGCTCTGCGCCTCGCGAACCTGCTGTCGGGCTTCCGCCAATTGACTTTGCGCCGCCTGCGCTTGGTTCTGAAATTCCTGCGCCTGACCTTGAGCCACCACCAATTTGCTCTGCGCGTCCTGAACTTGCTCGCGGACTTCTTCCAACTGGCTTTGCGCACTCTGCGCCTCGCGGTGTGCGGTCAGGATTTGATCCTGTGCCGCCTCCTCCTGCGCCGCTTGAGTCTGAGTTTGAACTTCCAACGTCTGCTGCTGTGCCGTTCGAACCTGATTTCGGGTCGCCTCAAGCTGGCCCTGGGTTTCCCGCGCCGCTTGTTGTGCTTCCAGCACCTTGCTTTCGGCGGCGAGAGCCCGAACGCACGCCCCTTCCAGCTGCGCTTGTGTCTCCCGGACTTTGTTTTGAACTTCCTGAAGCTGTTCCTGCGCAGCCCGCGCTTGTTGCTGCGCCGTTGTCGCCTGGTGCTGAGCCTCCTGAATCTGCTCCTGCACCGCGCGCGGCAAGTTTTGCTGTTCCAACGCCTGCCTCTGCGCCTCGCGCGCCTGCCGCTCCACTTCTTGCAATTGCCGCCGCACTTCCGCGACTTGATGCAACGCTTCGCGAGCTTGCTCCTGTGTCGCCGTCAATTCCAGGAAGTGATGCTTTTGCTCCCGCGCCCACAACAAATCGAATCCAACGCCAAGCAGTGACGCGATCAACTGGATCTTGGCTCGCTCCAATTCCGCGCCGGCGCTGCGATGGTCCTGCGCCAGAATCTCCCTCTTTTCCGGGCCATACCGTGCATCCACGAAAGCGTGTTTGCTGGCTAAGCGAGCCGTGTCCAACGAGCCGTCGGACTTCACCGGATGACGCAGCGCGGGAACATAGCATTCGTTGGCCCCGCCTGCCCCCGGCTGATTGCCATTGCTGGCATTGGGCGTCCCGGCAATCACGAGCGGCAAAATCTGATGGGTGCGCCCGAGTTGCTTGAAATAACTCACGACCTCATTCACCTGACGGCTTTGCGCCGAACGCGGCGAACAGATCACAATCAGACAGTTCGTTTGCTCCAAAGCGTGGCGCACTTCAGCGCTGAGGCCTGCCGCCTCGGGCAATTCCGATTCATCCCGAAATACGGACGCAATCCGTTCGGGAATGATTTCCCCGCGCCCATTGATCTGACCAACAAGTTCCGGCGGAATGACATACGCCTTCAATGTAGCTTCCAGCCAATTGCCCCAGTCCCGGCGACTTGCCGCCCGTGAATCCGCTTGGGCGACGCAATTGTCCTCCGGGCTGCAACTCAGCAACGCGTAATGTTTTTGTTTTAAATCGGCCATGCCAAACCACCAGCATAGGTTTTGGTGATGACATAATCAATTCTGCGCCGAACATTCTCGAAGAAAGATTTGTTCCGCTGGCCGATGCCAGCACAGCCATTAAGGGCGCTCGAAGGCATACAGCCGCGCGTGTTCCGCCAGCTTGAATCTTGGTCCGCGAAACCCACGCCGCAGGAGTTCCTTTCGCAGGTAATGCATCACTCCCGCGTGAGAAACCACCAACGTGTGCACGGAATCAGCTTCCAACTGATCCGCCATGGCGCGGATACGACGATTCAAATCGTCGCGGGCCGGGCGTTGGGATTTGTGTCCCGTTAACCACGCCAAGCGATAGCACAAGCGCCAAGCCCAGAGCGGCAGTCGCAATCGTCCGGTGGCGAAGGGTAACGTCTCGACTTCACGCAATAGTGGCGTTTGCAGGATTGTTCCGGCGTAAGCAACTTGGGCGGTGACGTAGGCGCGTTTGAGATCGCTGCTGAAACACCGTTGCCACGCGACAGCGCCCACATCAATCGGGCCGGGGCGAACTTCCGCCGCATCGTAGCGAGCGCGCCAGTCTTGCAGGTAGCTCGCAGTGATCCAGCCGCTGGGCCACGGTTCTTGCACGGGAAAATGTCGCACCAGACCAATTCGCATTAGGTTAGAACTTTAGACATGATTTACAAAATGATCAGAATTAAATTCTGTTCATTGTGTTAGTTTTGTCATTCGTTGTCGGTCACCTTGCCCTAGCACTCACCGGATTCCCTCAAGATCGGGTAGTCGGTGTATCCTTTCGAGCCGTCGCCGTAGAAGGTGGACGAATCAGGAGTGTTGAGCGACGTATTGCCAGCGAACCGTGCCGGGAGATCAGGATTGGCGATGAACGCTTTGCCAAACGCAATGGCATCCGCTTCGCCTGCCCGCAAAGTCTGTTCGGCGGTTTCCCGCGTGAAGGCCTCGTTCGCCACGTAGAGCCCGCCGAACTGTTTCTTTAATTCCGGCCCAAGTCGGTTCGGGCCGAGCGATTCCCGCGCACAAATGAACGCAATCTTACGCCGACCCAGTTCCCTGGCGACATAACCGAACGTGGTGGCGGGGTTTGAATCACCCATGTCATGCGCATCGCCGCGAGGTGCGAGATGCATACCCACGCGACCTGCACCCCAGACGGAAATCACGGCATCGGTGACTTCGAGCATGAGCCGGGCGCGATTTTCAATCGGCCCGCCGTAATCATCCGTGCGTTTGTTTGTGCTGTCTTGAAGGAATTGATCGAGCAGATAACCATTCGCGCCGTGAATCTCCACGCCGTCAAAACCCGCCGCAAGCGCATTGGCAGCACCCTGGCGATACGCTTGGACGACGCCGGGAATCTCGCTCCATTCCAGAGCGCGCGGCTTAACGAATGACTTCGGCGGCCGGATCAAACTTACGTGACCTTTCGGCGCGATGGCGCTGGGCGCGACCGGCAAAGCGCCATCGAGATACGAAGGATCAGAAACGCGCCCGACGTGCCAGAGTTGCAGAAACATTTTTCCGCCCGCCGCATGGACGGCGGACGTGATCTGTTTCCAACCCGCTGTCTGTTCTGGCGACCAGATGCCCGGCGTGTTCGGATAACCCACGCCCATCGGCGCAACGGAAGTAGCCTCGGTGA
>WBXK01000132.1 GCA_008933055.1 Verrucomicrobiota bacterium
AGCTCCATAAAAAATCCGTGTCTCTTGTGGAATGTTTCGGATTTCGGCGAGCGCTCATGCCGGATCAATCTCTTCAGCCTTAGGTTGAGAAATTGAGGCGCAGCTTTTGGTGGGGTTTTGAATCCGCAAGATTGCGTAGCGCGTTATAGTGAGAGCTGATCCTTAAGACATCAATACGGATGCAATAAGATTTCATCCGCATGGATCTCAAACCGAAAAGGCCTCGAAATTAGCGAGAATGATTTACTAAGCGGGCATCTGATGGGCTTGGTTCCGGGCCTAAGTGGAAGCCAGTTTGATCTTCGTATCCAAGCGGAAACTCACGGTCATAGAACTTGGAGAAGATAATTTTGACCTTGGCGACGAGTTGTATGTATCGCGAAGACACGTCTTCCAAGTGTGCGTGCAGCGGTGCTGGCACATTTGTTTCAACGACTTGTGCCGTGGAGTAGCTTGCCGTGGTCATTCCCGAATATGGTATTCGATTTTACAAATGACCAGATATTTTTTTGAGCTGATCGCTTCTCTTATGTGCCCCAAAATGTCCCGCCAAAGGTAAGCGGGTGGAAAGCATGGAATCGGAGACGATCAATTCGATCATAAAGGTCCATTCACTGCTTTCCCTTCACCAACGAATCTACTACGCCGGGGTCGGCAAGCGTAGAGACGTCGCCGATCTGCTCTGTCTGGTTCTCGGCGATCTTGCGAAGGATTCGGCGCATGATTTTTCCGGAGCGCGTCTTCGGCAGCCCCGGTGCGAACTGGATTTTGTCCGGCGCAGCGATTGGCCCAATCTCTTTGCGGACGTGCGCGATGAGTTCCTTTTTTAACTCTTCACTCGGCTGGACGCCGTCCTTGAGCGTTATGAAGGCGTAAAGCCCTTGCCCCTTGATCTCGTGCGGCATCGGCGCGACTGCGGCTTCGGCGACTTTCGCATGACTAACCAGCGCGCTCTCGACTTCCGCCGTACCGATGCGATGCCCGGAGACGTTCACCACGTCGTCCACGCGGCCCATCAGCCAGTAATCGCCGTCCGTATCCACGCGGCAACCGTCACCAGTGAAGTAGAGGTTCTTGAACATCGTGAAATACGTATCAATGAAACGGTCGTGCTCGCCCCATGTCGTGCGCATCATGCCGGGCCATGGTTTCTTAATGCAGAGTTTGCCTCCTTCGTTTGGCTGACATTCCGTTCCGTCGTCGCGGAGAACAACCGGCTCGACGCCGAAGAATGGACGGCTCGCGCTACCGGGTTTCAATGTGTGCGCGCCCGGGAACGGCGTTAGTAGATGCCCTCCCGTCTCCGTTTGCCACCACGTGTCCACGATCGGGCAACGTTCCTTTCCGATGACGCGGTGATACCACAACCACGCCTCGGGATTGATCGGTTCACCGACGGAGCCGAGCACACGCAACGAACTCAAATCGTATTTGTCCGGCCATTCTTCACCGAGCCGGATAAGTGAGCGGATCGCAGTGGGGGCGGTGTAGAATGAGGTGACTTTGAACTTCTCGACGATTTTCCAGAACCGTCCCGCGTCCGGATAAGTGGGGATTCCCTCGAACATCACCGACGTGCCGCCAATGCAGAGCGGGCCGTAAACGAGATACGTGTGGCCCGTGACCCAGCCGATGTCCGCCGTGCAGAAATAAACGTCGTCCTCATGAATATCGAAAATGTATTTCGTGGTGAGCGCGGCGTGGAGCAGGTAGCCCCCAGTTGTATGGACGACGCCCTTGGGCTTCCCGGTCGAGCCGCTCGTGTAGAGCATGAACAAATTATCTTCCGCATTCATCACTTCTGGCGCGCACTCCGGCGACGCATTCGCCATGAGTTCGTGATACCAGAGATCGCGACCGGCGGTCATGTTGCAAGGCGTGTCGTTGCGTTTGAATACGACGACATGTTCGATTGTTGACGTGGTTTTCAAGGCCGCATCGGCGATATCCTTCAGTAAAATGGGTTTGCCACCGCGCACACCGGCATTAGCGGTGACGAGCAGCTTGCACGTCGAATCATTGATGCGCCCGCCGAGTGAGTCCGCGCTAAACCCCCCGAAGACAATCGAATGAATAGCGCCGATGCGTGTGCAAGCTAGCATCGCCACGGCGGCCTCAACCACCATCGGCATGTATATGGAAACGCGGTCGCCCCGTATTACGCCGAGCGATTTCAGCACGTTGGCGAACTTGCAAACCTCTGTGTGCAACTCCGCGTAAGTCACGCGTCGCACTTCGTTTTCGCCCTCGCCCTGCCAGATGACGGCCGTCTTGTTGCGTGTGGCGGTCTTGAGATGGCGATCGAGGCAGTTTACGCTCAGGTTCAATTGGCCGTCGGCGAACCAGGTGTGCTCAATCTTCCGCACGGCGGTGTCCCAAGTGTATCGGCACGCTTGCGTCGGCTTCTTGAACCAGTCCAATGTCGCCGCCTGCTCGAGCCAGAACGCCTCGGAGTCGTTCACCGAGCGGGCATACATCTCGTCGTAAGTCGTGGCGTTGATGTGCGCGCGTTTCATCGCAGCCGCAGATGGAGGGAACGAGCGACCCTTCTGTTGGAGGGATTCGGTGGAGATGGTTTTGGCCGGTTGCGTCATAATGAATTGGCGTTGTAATTGGCAGCGCACATTTCCTCAAAATCGGCGCACGGTGTCAATCGCGTGGGAGCTGACCCCGGTTCAAACAGAATTATGGGGGCGGTGGATAGTCTAAAATGGTGCCCACGACAGGACTTGAACCTGTACGATGTTACTCACTAGAACCTGAATCTAGCGCGTCTGCCAATTCCGCCACGTGGGCATCTAACAATATTACGATGCGAAACCACTCCAGCCGGGGCAAGCCAAATCCCAACCTGCCTGCCTGCTGCGATTACATGCTTCAAAGCTTTTCACACCATTTTCATCGGTCGCTGGGATATTTGTGACCGATGTGTAGTTCGAACGCCGTCAGAAAACACTCCCCAGATTGATCATCACGCCCAGTGGAGCTCGGCTAGAACGCCAGAATTGACAGACTTAGTATGTCAGTTTACCGCGCAGCCGTCTGGCAAATACGGTTTCGGTGACGCCTGAAGGATGCGTTCAATCAAAGCTTCTTCCCTGTTAACTTCTCGTAAGCTTCTAGATACTTCGCCTGGGTTTTGGCGACGACTTCGGGCGGGAGTGCAGGGGCGGGCGGATTTTTGTCCCAGGTCAGCGTTTCGAGGTAGTCGCGGACGAATTGTTTGTCGAAGCTGGGCTGTCCTTTGCCGGGTTCGTATTCGCTGGCGGGCCAGAAACGCGAGGAGTCGGGCGTGAGCACTTCGTCAATCAAGATTAACTGCCCCTCGAACAGCCCGAACTCGAACTTCGTGTCCGCGATAATAATGCCGCGCTGCCGGGCGTAGTCGCGGGCAAACTTGTAAATCTTCAGGCTCAGATCGCGCGCTTTATTCGCGATGTCGTCGCCAAGAATTTTTTTTGCTTCGTCGAAGGAGATGTTTTCGTCGTGACCGGTTTCGGCTTTGGTGGAGGGGGTGAAGATCGGTTCTGGCAACTCGGAAGACTCCTGCAAGCTGCCGGGCAGGGGACTGCCGCAGACGGTCTGCGATTTCTTGTATTCCTTCCAACCCGACCCAGCGAGGTATCCGCGCACGATGCACTCGACGGCGAGCGGTTGCGCTTTCTTGACGATCATCGCGCGTTTGGCGAGCGCGGCTTTCGTCTCTGCCGGGATGTCCGCGAGCGCAGGCACGTTGAACGACTCGCCCGCTTTCACGAGGCGATGATTCGGGACAAGCTGCTCGGTCTGGTCGAACCAGAAATGTGAGACCTGTGTAAGCACCTCGCCTTTGCGCGGAATACCGTTAGGCATGACGCAATCGAACGCAGAGATGCGGTCGCTGGCCACGAACAGAAACGCGTCGCCTAAGTCAAAGATTTCGCGGACCTTACCGCTCTTGAGCTTCTTGATGCCGGGTAAATCGAGATTGAGCAAAGTATCATTGGTCGCCATAGAGCGGGAATTATGGGAATCGCGGCGCGCTGTTCAAGCGCAACCTCAATGTTTCAAATGATCACAACCGCACCGCAATATCTTTTTTGGCCAAAAACTTCTTAACTTCGCCTACTGTGAAAGTTCCGAAGTGAAAAATGCTCGCCGCGAGAACTGCATCAGCACGGCCTTCGAGTAGCACTTCCGCCATGTGTTCCAGCGTGCCCGCACCGCCGCTGGCCACCACCGGCACACCGACGGATTCGCTGATGCGCCGTGTGATGACGAGATCGAAACCAGCCTTCGTGCCGTCAGCGTCTATGGAATTCAAAACGATCTCGCCTGCGCCAAGTGAGGCAGCGCGCTTGGCCCATTCCGCTGCGTCGAGGCCGGTGTCTTTGCGACCGCCGTGCGAGAACACGCCCCATTTATCTACGCCGGGAGCGATGCGTTTGGCGTCAATTGACACGACAATGCACTGGCTGCCAAATTTCTCTGCGCCTTGCCTGATGAGTTCAGGATTGGCGATTGCGCTGGAGTTGATGCTGATCTTGTCCGCGCCCGCGCGGAGCATTGTGTACATGTCGTCCACAGATTTGATGCCGCCTCCGACAGTGAGCGGCATGAAGCATTGGTCGGCGGCGCGTTCGATCACGTCCACCATCGTGCCGCGACCATGCGCGGTGGCTGTGATGTCGAAGAACACCATTTCGTCTGCACCTTGTTCGTTGTAACGCAGCGCGAGTTCGACGGGATCGCCGACGTTGCGGAGGCCGCCTTTCTCCGCGATGCCGAATTGCACGCCTCGCGTGACTTTGCCGTCATGAACATCGAGGCAGGGAATGACACGTTTAGCCATCATTGGGGATATTGAATCGCTGCAAGGTTGTTGAAGCAAACCATTTGGATTGCGTAATCAAAAGTTCTGCAGGTCGCTCCCTCAGAATCAATTCGCCGGTTTGCTGGCGGACATCAGCGCAAATAGCACAAGCCCGACGATGATCACTCCGAAGACGATGGCGACGATAAGGAAAATCTTGTTCGCCTTATTGTCTTTCTTGGTAAAGCCTTTGCCGGAGGTGTCAAACCCTTTCGATCCTTGTTCAAACTCCGTGAGGTTCACACCGCGTTTCAGCGCGGTTGTGTTCTCGGCAGATGGTTTTGTAGGCGCTGGTGCTGCTGCTTGCGCGCCGGATGGTGCTGCTGTTGAAGGCGCACCGTCGGTTTCAAGTTTCAATTCGATCTGACCGAGCTTGAGGGTTTGGCCGGCTTTCAGAATTGCTTCGCCGGTGATCTGGTTGCCGTCGATAAATGTTCCGTTAGTAGAGTTTAGGTCACGGATGAAAACTTCTGAACCGCGAAGCAGGATTTCGCAATGATGGCTGGAGACTGAAGACTCAGCGATGGGAAAGGTATTGTCGTCCACGCGGCCGATGGTGGTCTTATCCACCTTCAACTCATGTGAGCGACCCGCCATTCCTAGACTGAGGATTACGAGCTTTGCCATATTGTTTTCTGTCGGGAAAATATCTGTGTCAGGGATTTCAAGTCAAACGCAAACGCGTAATTATGTCGCGCAACTGACTTGATTTCGTCGCTCATGTCAACCCTTGCGCTCAATCATCTGCCGGAACTCTCCGAACAGCGGCATTGAATCATGCGGGCCGGGCGAGGCTTCAGGGTGATACTGCACGCAGAAGATAGGCTTCGTCTTGTGCCGCAAACCTTCCACGGTTTGATCGTTCAAGTTGATGCGATTTATTGCGACATCGCTCGGAAGCGACTTCGAGTCCACTGCGAATCCGTGATTCTGGGAGGTGATCTCGACTTTGCCAGAGTCCAAATCCTTCACCGGTTGATTGCCGCCGCGATGACCGAACTTGAGTTTGAAAGTTTTTCCGCCGAGCGCCTGGCCCAGAACCTGATGGCCGAGACAGATGCCGAAGATGGGTATGCCGGAGTCCACGAGCGTCTTCACTTCGCGCACGATGTAATCAAGCGCGGAAGGATCACCAGGACCGTTCGATAGGAAGATTCCAGATGGCTTAAGCTTTAGCGCTTCGGCGGCGGAAGTGGTAGCAGGCAACACTTGTGTTTTGAAACCATGCTGCCGGAGACGGCGCATGATGTTGTATTTCATCCCGAAATCAAATGCCACGATGGGAATGTCCGCAGGCGGAAGCGGCTTATGATGTTTTCGAGCATCCACTGTTGCCGTGCCGCGCACCAGATCGAACGCTCCGCTCTGTTCATCCTTAGCGTCCCACTGGAACGCCTGCTGATGCGTTACTTCCTTCACGTAATCCAAACCCACGAGGCCAGGCCACTCCTTGGCGCGCTTCACTGCTTCATTGGCAGAGATATTTTCCGTGGTGATGAAACCATTCAACGCGCCGCGCACGCGGAGTTTCTTGGTAAGCTGCCGTGTATCAATTCCCTGAATGCCGGGGATGCCGTTCTTCTCCAGATATTCCCCTAGCGAACAATCCGCGCGCCAATTACTGACCACTGGAGAAAGTTCGCGGATGACAAACCCCGCTGCGTGCGGACGCCAGGATTCCATGTCTTGCTCATTGATGCCGTAATTGCCGATCAGCGGATAAGTCATCGTCACGATCTGCCCTTTGTAAGACGGGTCAGTAAGGATTTCCTGATAACCGGTCATGGAAGTATTGAAACAAACTTCGCCGCAGGCTGAAGCGCGTGCGCCAAAACCTGTGCCGTGAAAAACTGAACCGTCTTCGAGTGCGAGGATTGCTTTCATGCCGTAACGACTGGCCGGGATGCTAGGCAACGCGAGACGCAAATCAAGCTTGAAGGCCGTAAGTGGGACGGGATTTGGATGCTGTGCATCTCGTAGGCTTCCCTTATTTGAACTGTACGCTGCAGCCGAAGTGGCAATAGTGGCGACTATTTAGACTTATGCAGCTTTCTCGGTAGCCCACAATTGTAAAAGTTCACCTAAGTAAGACTAAACGCCAAATGCCTTGCCCACCACGGCGCACTGCCCCGGTAAACCAACACTGTGCTTGTGGGAGCTAGTTTCAACTCCGCAGTCCAGGGCTTTTTAGTTAAAGAAAGCCACTGGCCCTCATGTCCACCTTTACAGCGACGCTAATTAATTAATCGCTCCAGGGATTCACGCTGAGGTCGGCGAAGAAATCGAGTTCCTTGGCGCGAAAGCCGTAACGCTGAGACGTTCCTCCATCAACGGCACGCAATTTGAATTCTTCAGTTCGGGCGATCTTGGGCGGGCTGAGTTTGCAGGTCAGTCCAGCGTCGCACAGGTTGGATTTGAAATTGCCGACGATCATGTTGCATAGCTCTCCAATGACATCGTTTGCCGTGGCTTCATCTTCCATGTC
>WBXK01000133.1 GCA_008933055.1 Verrucomicrobiota bacterium
CGGCAAATCATTGGGCATCATTCGCCACGGACAACCCTTTCACGCTTTCCTCCTCCTCAGTGTGATGTACGAAAGCTCCCCCACTCTACAGCCTTATCTCGTCAAGAGTACATCGCAGGCTCTAAGCTCCAGCGGAGCGGCACGTTTCCGAATGGCACTCTAGGTGGCGCTTGGATATTTCATCCAGTAACAACTTTATATATGTCAGCCCTAACGGGCTTGGGAGAGTGACGAGCCTCACAAATTAAATCATCTTCAAAACCCTCGGCAAAATGTTCGGCAATCTGATGGCGAGGCATGTTGAGTTGAACGCGCCGGAGACTTGCCCGGAATGCGGCTCACAACTCGCGCGGGATGCTGGCGGGCGGGGCGAGCATCCTTGTAAGCCGCGCAAAGAATCTAAAGACGGCTCGCCGGGGGGGGGCTCGTCCGGCCAACCAGCTATCTGGCATTGCCCGAATCCAGATTTCCCGCCGCAGGTGTTGAAGCGCGTCGCTCTGTGGGCTGCGCCAGAGGCGGTGGACATTGCGGGCTGCGATGCGGCATTAGTGGCGCAACTATTGCAGTGCGGTCTGGTGCGCGATGCGGCGGAATTTTATCGGCTCAAGCTGGCAGAGATCGTGTTGCTGGAGGGAGTCGACGAAACCAAGTCGCGTTTGTTGTGGGATGCTATAAAAGCAAGCAAGCAGCGCGAGGCGTGGCGGGTGTTGTTCGGGCTGCACATCCCGAACATCGGCGCGGCAGGAGCACGGGCGTTGTGCGAGGGTGTCGCGTCGCTAGAAGATTTATTCGCTATGGGACGCGAGCGGTTGTTGAGGCTGGAGGGCGTGACGGAAGTCATGGCGCGTAGCCTGACGCAGTGGTTCGGCGACCCGGTGAATCGGAAACTGTTGAAGCGGTTGGAGAAAGGTGGAGTGAATTTAAAAACAGCGCTTTAGTCCGGAAGAATCTTAACCGCGAAACACACTACCTACACGAACTACACGAAAAAGGCAGGGGGTTAAATTCTCCCTCATCCACGCTGTGTCACCAGCACGATTCCCTGACCCGGTCTGAGCGAGTAGTGAAATGGCTCAGGTAGAAACTCCATTGGAAATTCAGGCGAAACGTCTTTGAGCGGGGCGACTGCTTGGATGAAATGGCGGAAGTGATCTGTGGCAAAATCCTGATGTTGATTCATGTCCTTGTTCAGGATGAGCAACGCTTCGCCTTTATCTTTCGTCGAAGCTTTCCAGAGCAGTAGGATTTTCGGGTTGTGGTAGGGCAGCACGTTGACCAAGCTTTCCTCTCGGAAGACGGAGAATCGGCGTTTGATGTCGTTGACCTTGGCGATAAATGGGCACAAGTCCACGCCGTTGGCGTGCCAGTCTTCCGGCTTGGTCTGCACGACGTGTAATTGTTTCCTTGCTCCGAACTCGAATCCCATCGGCATCATAACACCTGCGGAGAAGAGCGCAGAGAACAAGTAGCGTTGCTTCACGCCTTCGATGTTGCCGTTCAATTCTTCTGCAAGGCGCGGGGTGTCGTGGCTTTCGGCGAAGCTGATGGAGGGCGCGGTTTCGCGGACGAGATTGTATTGCTCGATCAACCACCAGCCGTGCATGTCCCACCACTTGGAACTGTTGAATACGTAATCAAATCCCGCGCGGGCGGTCTCGCGGGTTTCGTCTGCAGAACAACCGAGCGTCTCGGCAGTGAAACAGGAGTGAGGATGGTTTATCTTCGTCTCGCGGATCAATCGCTGCCAAAAGGTTGCAGGGATCTGATAAGCGGCGTCACAGCGGAAACCATCGAAGCCGAGCGAGATGAGATGTTCGACGATGCGCAGGCAATGCCGGAACAGACCTTCCGGGTCGCGCGTGTGACGATGATCGAACTGCGCGAGATCGCTCCAGACAACGCGCTCCGCGCCGTGTTGACAGGAAGCGTTGGCGATGCGGCCATCGGATTCGCGCACGAACCAATCTGGATGTTCACGGGTGAGTGGCGAGTCGTAGGCGCTATGGTTGATTACGAGATCAATTATCAGTTTCAATCCGCCTGCGTGAGCCTGTGAGGTCATCGCGCGGCATTGTTCGTCGGGCGTTGCGGAGTTGCCGGGTTCGAGCAGGGCAGGGTTGAGTTGGAAGTAATCCGTGATGGAATAAAGGCTGCCGGACTCACCGGTGCGCTGGATGGGATTCACATACACCCAATCGAAACCCATCTCATTGGCGCGCTGAAGGTGCGATTGCCAGCGGTTGAACGAGCCAGCGAGCAGCGGAAACAAGTTGTAGAGAATCATCGTAAAAAATCCTCATTTAATGTTGCGGAGCGCCGCGCCGCGGGAAAGATAATTTTCCAGAGGGGGTTGGTGCGATTGTGAACAACGCGCGATTGCTTGCGCTGGTGGGTTTGTTTATTTTCCGTGTGTGATGTTGTTGGAAAGAACTTTTCGCGCGCTGCTGGCTTTTGTTTGCGGTCTGGCATTGTGCGGTTGCAATCCGCCGGGGCAGAGCGCTTCGGATGAAGAGACGGAGCCGCAGTTTCTTATTGGACGCAGCCGTGTGAACGCAATGAACTTCGCAGGAGCCATCGAAGCATTCGAGCAGGCGTTGGAAAAGAATCCGCAATCAGGCGCGGCGCATTTTGAACTCGGCTGGTTGTACGCGGAGAAGGAAGCGGATGCGGCTGCCGCCATCTATCATTACCAGAAATATCTCAAGCTGCGTCCGTCTGCCGCCAACGGAGAGACGATCAAGGAACACATCTTCCGCTTGAAACAGGAATTAGCAAAGGGAGTTCTTCCCGTCCCTCCGTCCAACGAGATGCAAAAACAATTGGAGCAGTTGGTGGACGATAACCGGAAGTTGAACGAGGAGGTGCTCCGATTGAAGAGCAGTGAGGCATTACACGTGTCTCAGCCAAATCGTCCAAACGTGAACATGCCATCGTCCCGCACAAGCCTGCCCTCCCAACAGCCGCAGCAGGCACGTCCCAGCTTTTCTGCGCCACCGCCCGGCACATCACGACCACTGTCCTCTGTGAACGCGAACCCACGCCAGCATCGCGTTCAAGCGGGCGATACGCCTTCGTCTATCGCACGCCGATACAACGTGAAGCTGGAGTCGTTGCTCACAGCCAATCCGTCGCTGAATCCGCGCCGCTTACAAGTGGGACAAAACCTAGCGATACCCGGGCGGTAGGTTAGCCCAAACCCTTCAACGATTGTCAGAGAACAAGTCAAGACCGCGGCGGATTAGCAATCAATCAGCCGGAATTGAAAAACTTGTCACGGAAAAATAAGGAACATTTGTTTGACACAAATTGCAAAGTTCCCTAATCATTTGAACGAACGTCGTCTCCGGGTTGTAACAACCGTACCAATATCTATGAAAAAACTAGTTGTCTCCGTAGGAATAATCGCTTTGGGAAGCAGTGTCATGCAGGCTGTCGAGACTGGCGCGCTCAACGCCCAGCAGACAAAAAAGGCATGGAGTGTATCCGCATCATTGCGTGGTTTTTATGACGACAACTTCAACTCGCAGTCAGGCCCAAACAAGCAATCGTCCACCGGGGCGGAAATCAGCCCGTCGATTGATTTCGGTGTTGCGGGCGAGCAGAGCTCCTTCGATGTTGGTTACGATCTTACCGCGCGTTATTACGACAAGTCTGTCAATGGATCGTCCGATCGTTCCGATTTCACCCACAATTTCAACGCCACAGCGACCCATGCCATAAGTGAACGCGTTAAATTGAATGCCGGTGAATCGTTTGTTGTGGGCCAGGAGCCTGACCTTCAACGTGGAACGATTGATAATCCTCAGCGTATTTCGGGCGACAACGTGCGTAATTACGCAAATGTGGGGGCCGACATTCAGGCTACGTCGCTTCTTGGATTCCAAGTAGGATATAATAACACCCTCGTTGACTACGATGATCAGGGTAACGACAGCAATTCAGCTCGGTTGGATCGTATGGAGCATGGTGTGAATTTGGGGTCCAAATGGACGCTTAATCCTCAAACCGCAGCACTTTTGGGCGTTCGCCTTGGTAAGACTGAGTATTTACGCAAAGGCGAATTCGCCGATTTTGCGGGTAATGTTTCGGCCACATCGCGTAACAGTCGTAGTCTCATTCTTTACGGTGGAGCGGAGCACGAGTTTAACGACACTCTTTCCGGATCGTTGCTTGTGGGAGGTCAGCGGACGACTTATCCGAACAACCCAAATACTGATTCCAAGTGGTCTCCGTGGGTTGAATCCAGTTTAGATTACCAATATCAAACTCAGACAAAATTCAGCCTTGGGTTCTCCTACAATCGAAGTGCTTCCGATTTGGTTGCCCCGCTGGGAGTGGATTTTGTGCGCGATGCCGAAACGGCATCACTTTATGCCTCTGTGACCCACGAAATCGCTGCACACCTCAGCGGCAGCGGCAGCATCCGTTACCAGAGTGCAAAATTTAACGGTGGCTCAGTTGATGGTAAGAAAGACAATTTTCTGCTGCTTGGGCTTGGCTTGGCCTACGAATTCAACCCTAATCTCGAAGGTAACGTTGGTTATAACTTCGATGATTTGAGCAGTGATCAATCCGGGCGATCCTACAACCGTAACAAGTTTTACGTCGGTGTGACTGCGAAATACTAAGCATTTCATGCTTTTTCGTCAGGGGCCGGGTTGTATCACTGGCCCCTATTTTTTTAACTATGGAACCGTTAAAACAGCAAGCCCAACAGGAATCACGACTTCACTTTCTTGACTACTGGCGGATTATTCGCATCCGCAAGACCGTTATCATCGCCGTCTTCATGCTGGTGGTCATCACCGCCACGCTTGTCACGTTCATCTTGCCCGAGCAATTTGCCAGCACCGCCACGATCAAGATTGAGCGCGACAAGTCGGATATCGATGAAATGGCTGGGAATAGCCGCATCAGTTCCTTCGACCCTTATTTCATCCAGACGGAATTTGAAGTCATCCAATCAGAGACCATCCTAAGCAACGTGGTGGATGTGCTGGGGTTGAACGATAAGTGGGGCAAGAAGTATAACGATGGACAGAAGTTCAAGACCCAGGAATCCGTCGGTATTTTGAAGAGCCGTCTTAACCTGCGTCCTCGCCGAAACACTGCGTTGATAGACGTGCAGGTGTTTTCCGAGAATCCAACCGATGCATCTGATTTGGCGAATGCGGTGGCTGAGACTTACAGGCAATGGCGTTTGGAAAAAGGCCAGCGCCTCGGCAAGGGCGGCGTAAAAGCTCTCGAAGATCAACTCAAGATCGAGGATGAGAAGATCGCCAAAGTAAAAGACGAACTGGACAAGATCCGCGTGGAAAACAAAATCTCTGACGTTGATACTGCGGGCACGGCTCCCATGATGCTTTCTGAAAGTGAAGAATTCCGTCGCTATCTTTCCAGCCGGTTCGAGAAAGATCAGGCTTACAAAAAGCAGAAGGAAGTGTTTGAGAAGTTGAGTGCTATTGATATCGTAGCATTGCGTGATGTCCTCCCCGGATTTCAGCCCGACTCGGAGCTTTCATCTCTCATAGGCGAGCTCAATGCTGCTGACCAGAAATACGTTTCTCAGATCAACGACCTTGGACCATCTCATCCACAGATCCAGGCGGTCAATGATCTCCGCGAGTTGCTCAACAAAAAGATTGATGCGCGCGTCGGCGGTATTTTGAAGGGGCTTGAGACACAAGTTTCCACCGCTAAGTCCGAACTGGATAGCATCGGCAAAGCCGTAGAAGACGCGCGTTTGATTGACCAAGATAAACTCACAAAGACCCGGCCGTATTTCGACAAAAAGCGTGAGTTGGAAGAATTGAACGACTTGCGCCGCCTGATCACTCGCAAAAAGAACATCGAAGAAGTTGACCTCAAGCTGCCGAAGTCCGAGCAGGTGGTCATCATCGAAAAGGCCCTCGCGAGCACTAAGGCCGTCAAACCTAACAAGACGCTCAACATCATCCTCGGAGTGGTCATTGGCCTCATCGTCGGCGTGGGTCTGGCGTTCTTCATCGAATACCTCGACACGAGCGTGAAGACGATTGATGACGTAGAACGCACCTTGCAATCACCCGTGCTCGGCGTCATCCCGCAGAACGTCGGCTTGCTTATTGAAGAAGGCGCGGAAAGTCCGCACGCTGAAGCTTACCGGGTGTTGCGAACGAATCTCTTGTTCGCTCGTAAGGACGACAAGTTGAACACTACCGCCGTGGTCAGCGCTGGTGCGGGTGAGGGTAAATCCACCACGGTGTTGAATCTCGCTACAGTGTTCGCCCAGAGCGGTCAGCGCGTCGTGATCGTAGATTCCGATCTTCGACGTCCCACGTTGCATAAGCTGCTCAAGGTGACGAACAACCTCGGCCTCACGAACTATCTGCTCAAACAGAACACGCTTGATGAAGTGATCCAGACCACATCAGTGCCGACGTTGGATTTCCTCGCGAGCGGTAAGTTGCCCAGCAGCTCGCTTGGTATTCTTAGTTCGAGTGCCATGAAGGATTTAATCGGCGAACTCAAGGCGCGCTACGACATCGTGTTCTTCGATTCACCGCCGATCATGGGCGTGAGCGATGCGTCCATACTTGCGAGCGAAGTGGACATGACGGTGCAAGTCATCCAATATCGCCGTTATCCGCAGCCGATGAATGTCCGAGCCAAACAGCTCATCGAGAAAGTCGGCGGCAACCTCGTCGGCATCGTCCTCAACAATATCAACATGTCTCAAGATGAGAGCTACTATTACTATAGCGGCTACTATCAAGATTACTACGCTAAGAACGAGGACTCCGAACCCCTTGCGGAAGGCCAGGCCAAGAAACCTGCCGACAAAAAAACCGAAGGCGAGATCAAACAAAAATACTGAGACCATTGTCTCTAAATCATTGGCTCATGAATAAAGCATTTTTGAAAAACACGGTTCGCTTCGGGATTGGCGTCGGGTTAGTCGTGGTTGCGTCGGCACTCACGGGTTGTCAGATGCCGACCGTTTCTAACGACATCAAGTTCACAGCCCCGCCTGCGGATGCGGACAAGCCGTTAGCTCTAGGCAATGCTGATGAAGCTATGCGGTTCGCCAAAGATGATCTAGTGATCGTCACCTTCTCCGGTCAGCAAGACTTGCAGACGCACGAAGAACGCATCAAGGAGGATGGCACTATCACTCTGCAATTCATTAACTCGATCAAAGCCGAAGGCAAAACCACAGGCGAACTTCAGCGCGAAATCCACAAAGCTTACGTTCCAACGTTCTACAAGCGTCTCAC